>CAZTRQ010000008.1:0-36430 GCA_964616245.1 uncultured Spirochaetaceae bacterium
TATTCGATCACTTTGGCGATGTATCGGATTCGCATGAGCACGATCGCCTTTTCCGAAACCAGCCCGGCCGCCGGGCGGCCACCAGCGGCCCGGATTTTCGGGCCCCCGTAGCGCAGGCCCGGCCCTAGGCCTCGAAAAACTTTCTCAAGACCGTCTGGAGAATGCCGCCGTTGCGGTAGTAGTCGACCTCCACGGGGCTGTCGATGCGGCAGATGGTCTCGAAGGTCGTGGTGCCCTTTGAACCCTTCGCCTCGACGGTGACGGTTTGGCCGGCCTGCAGGTCATCATCGACGTGGATGGTAAAGACCTCTTCGCCGGTCAGCCCCAGGGACTTGTAGCTCTCCCCGGGCTTGAACTGCAGCGGGAGGATGCCCATTCCCACCAGGTTACTCCGGTGGATCCGCTCGAAGGACTCGGCGATCGCGGCTCTGATCCCCAGAAGGTAGGGGCCCTTGGCGGCCCAGTCCCGGCTCGAGCCCATCCCGTAGTCTTTACCGGCAAGCACAATGGTCGGCGTTCCGGACTTTTTGTAACCCTCCGCGGCGTCGTAGATGTCGGTTACCCGGTCCTCCGGGAAGTACTTGGTGGCGCTTCCTTCGGTCCCGGGGACCAGCTGATTCCGGAAGCGGATGTTCGCGAAGGTCCCCCGGGTCATAATCCGGTCGTTACCCCGGCGGCTGCCGTAGGAGTTGAAGTCCCGCAGGGTAACCCCGTTTTCCAAGAGATAGCGCCCGGCGGGGGCCTCGGGGTCGATGGCCCCGGCGGGGCTTATGTGGTCGGTCGTAATGCTGTCGCCGGCCATCACCAGGACCCTGGCGTTCTCGATCGGCTGAATCGGGTCGACCTCGAGCCCCATCTCGGTAAAGAAGGGCGGCTCCTGGATGTAGGTGCTCGAATCGTTCCACTTGTAGAGATCGCTTCCCGAGAGCTCGATCTTGTTCCACTCTGGGTTGCTGTTCTCGAGACCGCTGTAACTCTCGATAAAGGCGTCGCGGTCCAAGGCTTTCGCGACGTATTCGGCGAGCTCTTCCTCGGTCGGCCAGATATCCTTTAGGTAGACTTCGGTGCCGTCCGGACGGCGACCCAGAGGATCGGTCTCGAGGTTGACGTCCATGCTCCCGGCGAGACCGTAAGCAACGACCAAGGGGGGCGAGGCGAGGAAGTTCGCCTTGGTATGGGGGTTGATGCGCCCCTCGAAGTTGCGGTTTCCCGAGAGGACCCCGGCAACCACCAGATCCCCTTCCTGGACCCCATTGGCAATCGGTTCCGGAAGGGGACCGGAGTTACCGATGCAGGTGGTACAGCCGTAGCCGACGAGGTAGTAGCCGAGCTTTTCCAGGTAGGGCATAAGGCCCGCGCGTTGGAGATACTCTGTTACGACGACGGAACCCGGGGCGAAGCTGGTCTTGACGTAGGGCGGTGTCGTCAGCCCCGCCTCCACTGCCTTCTTTGCGAGAAGGCCGGCTCCTAAGAGCACCGACGGGTTACTGGTGTTCGTGCAACTGGTGATGGCCGCGATTACTACGTCCCCGTGCCGGAGGTCTACCTTAGCGCCGCTATCGAGAACCACCGGGGCGGTCTTCTCGATTGCATCCTTTTTGAGGTCGTAGCCCCGCTTGTCAATCGGCGCTTTCAGAAGCTTGTCCCACTCCTTCTTTACCGAACCGACGGAAATCCGGTCCTGGGGCCGTTTGGGCCCCGCGACACTCGCCTCGACGCTTCCGAGGTCGAGCTCGAGAACCGCCTCGAACGCCGGGTCCGGGGTATCGTCGGTCCGAAAGACGCCCTGAGCCTCGGCGTAGGCCCGCGCCAATTCGATAAGCTCCTCCGGGCGGCCGGTGGAGTACATGTAGTCGAGGCTCTGCTGATCGACGGGAAAGTAGCCGACGGTCGCCCCGTACTCCGGAGCCATGTTCGAGATGGTAGCCCGGTCGGGGACCGTCATACTCGACAGGCCTTTTCCGAAGAACTCGACAAATTTACCGACGACGCCGTGGTCCCGGAGCATTTCGGTAATACGCAAGACAAGGTCGGTCGCGGTAATGCCGGGGCGCAAGCTACCGTTCAGCTTTACGCCGACCACCGGTGGTGGGAGCATAAAAATGGGCTGCCCGAGCATCGCGGCCTCCGCCTCGATACCGCCGACGCCCCACCCTACGATGCCGAGACCGTTGATCATCGGGGTGTGGGAGTCGGTCCCGACGAGGGAATCGAAGAAAGCCAACTCGCCGCCGTCGGCTTCGGCGGTCTGAACGATCTGCCCCAAATATTCAAGGTTTACCTGATGGCAAATTCCGCTCGCCGGGGGTACCACGGCAAAGTTCTCGAGGGCCGCCTGCCCCCACCGCAGGAACTCGTAGCGTTCCCGGTTCCGGGTAAACTCGATCTCGGCGTTCTGCTTGAGGGCCTCAGAGCTGTTGAAATAGTCGACCTGCACCGAGTGGTCGATAATCAGGTTTACCTGAAGCTGCGGGTTTATCTTTTTGGGGTCTCCGCCGAGGCGGGCCATCGCCGAGCGCATCGCCGCAAGATCGACCACGCAGGGGACGCCCGTAAAGTCTTGCAACAGAACGCGTGCCGGGAGAAAGGGTACTTCGCTAACCCCCGGCTTCGCAGGATCGTAGACCCCAAGCGAATCGACGTGCTCCTTGGTAATTTCCCGGCCGTTTTCGTTCCGGATAACCGATTCGAGAAGAATTTTGATCGAAAAAGGAAGCCGGGAAAGATTCTTGAATCCGGCCGCTTCGAATTTGTTCAGGTTGAAATATGTATAGGTCTTGCCTCCGACGGTCAGGCTGTCCCGAACGTTGTAGGAATCCTTGTACTCTCGTGGAATCATGTTTTCTCCTTCTCTGTTGTCGCCCCAGGGTGGACCTTGCTATAGTTCCGTATTACTGAAGCAATATACTTCATATTGTAGGGAGGATTCACCTTGAGTGGCAACAATACGCGCATCACAGCGGAGCTCGCCGAGAGCTTTCGCTATATGGTCGCCTCCCGGGAAATCGACCTCATAGAGCAGGACTTTACGGCCCGGGGAGAGGCATTTTTCCACGTTTCCGGGGCCGGTCACGAAGCGAGCTGCATTCTCAACAGCTTTCTAAAGCCCGAGGACTGGCTCCACTGCCACTACCGGGACAAAGCGTTGATGATCGCCCGGGGAATTGGTATCGAAATGTTCTTCCTCTCGACCTTTAACAAGGACGATTCGCATTCCCGGGGGCGCCAGATGAACGCCCACATGAGCGCTCCGGATCTAAACGTCCTGAGCTTGGTCGGCCCCGTGGGAAACAACGCCCTCCAATCGGCGGGCGTCGCCCTGGCGGTAAAGGACCAGGAAGCCAAGCCCATTGTTCTCTGTGGCCTCGGCGACGGCACGAGCCAGCAGGGCGAGGTCTACGAAGCGATAGCCCAGGCGGTTCGGGATACCCTCCCGGTGCTCTTCTTCGTCCAGGACAACGCCTTCGCTATCTCGACAAAGACCAAGGGGAGAACCTTCTACGACACCCCCGACGGCATAGCCGATTCCTTCTACGGGATTCCGATTGCCTACATCGACGGGCGCAAACCGGAAGAAGTCTACACCTCTCTCGAGGAGGTCGTAACCGAAATGCGGGAAACCCGGCGCCCCCGGATCGTCGTATTTCGGGTGGATCGCCTCTCGAACCACACCAACGCAGACGACCAGCGGATGTACCGGACCGAAGAAGAGATTGCGGCGGTGCAGTCCACAGGGGATCCGCTTATCCGGCTTCGCAGCTACCTCATAGACCATGGCATCTCCGCCGACGAGCTCGACAAAACCGTCGAGGAAGTCCGCCAAGAGGTAACAGAGGCGGCCCACCGGGCGCAGCGGGCACCGGACCCGGAGCCGGTTCTTACCGCCTGGAAGGAGCTCCCGGCGGAGCTCGAAGACCCGGACAAGGAATACCGAGGCGGCGAGACCAACAACGGAGACGCCCCTCTGGTAATGCTCGAAGCTATCCGGAAAGTCCTCCGGCACCATCTCGAAACAGACGAGCGAGTCCTCCTCTTCGGGGAGGACCTCGAAGACCCCAAGGGGGATGTCTTCGGCGTTACAAAGGGCCTGACCCAGAGCTTCCCGGGGCGGGTAACGAACAGCCCCTTGGCCGAAGCCTCGATTGTCGGGCTCTCGGTCGGACAGGCCCTCGCGGGAAAGCGCCCCGTCGCCTTCCTTCAGTTCGCGGACTTCCTTCCGATCGCCTTTAACCAGATCTGGGCGGAGCTCGGGAGCATGTGGTGGCGAAGCGACGGCGGCTGGCAGGCCCCGGTAATCGTGATGATTACCTGCGGTGGCTACAAACCGGGGCTCGGCCCCTTCCACGCGAGCAGCCTCGAGGCCCTCGCGGCCCACACGCCGGGTATCGACGTCTTTATGCCGTCCACCGCCGGGGACGCCGCGGGGCTGTTGAACGCGGCCTTCGCATCCGAGCGCCCTACCCTCTTCTTCTACCCGAAGAGCTGCCTCAACGACCGGGAAAACGCGACCTCCCCGGATGTGGAACGACAGCTGGTCCCCATCGGTCGCAGCCGCTTCGTCCGGCAAGGATCGCAAGTAACCTTCGTCGCCTACGGAAACACGGTAAATCTCTGCGTCAAGGCCGCCGACGCGCTCTCCTCTGCCGGCATTTCCAGCGACGTCATCGACTTGCGGAGCATCGTTCCCTGGGATATCGATACCGTTGTCGCTTCTGCCGAAAAAACGGGTCGGCTCGTCGTCGTCCACGAGGACAACCACACCGCCGGCGTGGGAGCGGAAATCGTCGCGACGGTGGCCGAACGGTCTCGCCGCCGGGTCGAGTGCCGCCGGGTAACCCGACCGGACACCTTCGTTCCCTGCAACTTCGCGAATCAGCTCGAGGTACTCCCATCCTACAAACGAACCCTGGAGACCGCCGTCGAGATGCTCGGGGGCTCGATCCACTGGAAGAAGGACGCCGAGGCCGGCAAGAACGTCTACTTTGTAGAAGCAATCGGCTCGAGCCCCTCGGACGAGTCGATTACCGTTACCGAATGGCACACAAAGGTCGGCGAGAGCATCGAATCGGGAAGCGTCGTCGCGGACCTCGAGGCGGACAAGGCGGCGGTGGAGCTCCGGTCCCCCGTCGGAGGTCTTGTCGAGGAGGTACTCGTCGCCGAAGGGAACTTAGTAAAGGTGGGAACGCCGCTTCTCAAGGTAAAGACCGGCGAATCGCAGGAAGTCAGCCTTAAGCAGATTACCCGGGAACAGCCCGGAACGCCGCTCATCTCCGGCCTCGAGTCGGTAACGGTAGCCTCGGCGGCGGATCACAAGCAGGCACCGAAGGTAGCTCGTCGGGGAAGCGGTGCGGTAACTGTGGGCCTCGTCGGCGTAACCGGCGCGAAGGGCTCCCGGATCGTTTCGAACGAAGAGATATCCTCGATGTGCCCCGACTGGAGTCCCGACGATATCGTAAAACGGACGGGCATCGAGTCCCGTCCCTGGCTTGCGCAAGGAGAAACCGGTGTTACCCTCGCCGCCGACGCTTCCAGACGCCTCTTCGAGCAAACCGGCGTCGGCATCGAGGATATCGACGCTATTATCTGCGCGACCGAGACACCGATTCTCCACACGCCGGCGATGGCCACCCTGATTCAACACGTCCTCCGGGAAGGCAACGACGATATTCGGTGCCAGGCCCACGACGTCAACGCCGCGTGTACCGGCTACCTCTACGCCCTCCAGACGGCCTACGACTTTATCCAGAGCCGCCCGGAGGCCAAAATCTTGGTTGTAACCACCGAAGAGCTCTCGAAGCATCTCGACACGGCAGACCCCTCGACGGCGCCGATCTTTGCCGACGCCGCCACCGCGACCCTCGTTGTCGCCGAAGGCGGTGATTTAGCACCCCAGGCAGAGCTCTTCCGACCGGTCCTCGGCGCGGTGGGAGAAGACGGCACGGTCCTCCGGGTACCTGCGGATCCGAAGGACCCCATCTTTATGGACGGTCCCCCGGTCTTCGTCGAGGCGGTAAAGGACATGATAGCGGGGCTCCGGGAGGCCTGCGACGAGGCGCAGATTGCCGTCGACGCCCTCTCGCTTATCATACCCCACCAGGCGAACCAGCGAATTATCAACGGGGTGCGGCAGCGGATGAAGGCACCGGCGCAGAAGATGTTCTCCAACATCCGCTTTAATGGAAATACCTCCTCTTCGACCATCCCTCTGGGCCTCGAGGAGATCTGGAAGAAACGATCCGAAGGAGACTATCTCGGGTTGACCGCCTTCGGTGGCGGCTTTACCTACGGTGGCGCCGTCCTGCGGATGCGCTAAATGGAGACACCGGGGACGGCGGCGGTAACCGGGGCGACGAGTGGTATCGGCCGGGAGTTTGCCAAACGCCTCGCCGCCATGGGGCATAACCTTATCATTACCGGCCGGCGACGCGAGCTTTTAGAAGAGGTCGCGGCCGAGCTGCGTCGCGACGACGGGGTCGATGTTAGGGTGATGGTGGGAGATCTGACCGACGACGGCACCCTCTCGGCGCTCGAAAGGACCCTCCGGGGTACCGAAGATCTGGTCTACCTGGTCAACAACGCAGGGTACGGCCGTGGCCGGGTCTTCGCCGAAGATTCCGCCGATGAGCAGTCCGCCCTCCTCTCGGTCCATACCCTCATTCCCCTCCGCCTGACCCACGCCGCCCTCGCTGTCATGCGCCCCCGGAGACGAGGGACCATCATCATGGTTTCGTCCCTCGCTTCCTTCGCGCCGATGCCCCGGGGCAACGTCTACGCCGCCGCGAAGGCGTTCCAGCGGATCTTCGCCGAGGGCCTGCACATCGAGAACGCCTCCGAGGGGATTACCCTTCAGGCACTCGTTCCGGGGTTTACCCGGAGCGACTTCCACCGGGACGGCCTCGCGGACGTCCCGAAAGACCGGCGCCTATCTCTCCTATCCTGGCACACTCCGGAGCGCGTTGTAGATGCTTCGCTGCGGACCCTCGGTCGTCGGGTCGTCTGTATACCTGGCTTTCGGAATCGGCTTCTGCGTCGGGTAGCCGGGGCGCTGCCGCGGCGCCTGCTCTATCGGTTGTTGAGGAAGGGCCGGGGCTAAGCGAGGAGCTTTATCCTCGAGATAATGTAGTCGAGGCTCTCTTCTTTAATAACGACCCGGTAGAAGTCGCTCTTCGGCAGCTTTTCCGTGTGGTAGTCTTCGTAGCTCAAGTATTTTTCGCTGCGCTTTCGGTCGAACCAATGCACCAGTCGCATCTGCCCCCGGTCAATTTCCAGCGCCGTCATTCCGCGCTTGCCCAAGACGCACCCCGAGTTAAACATACAGGGTACCACGAGGTTCTCCCGGTAGAGACTCGCGCCGGTCGAGCTACCGTCAGCATCGGCGTGGGCCTTAAGAAGCTCCGCCTTGTGCTCGTGAATTCGCCGTTCGATGGTGGGTTTCTTCTTTTCGGAGCTTTTGGGGTACTTTCGGATTAGTCGCTCGATTTCGAACTTGAGAGTGTCTATCTTCGACATGCTTTCGAAGAGGGGGCGGTGGGTGTGCCCGATTATGGAGAGAACCTTCGCCGAGCTGGCGAAGTTGTAGACCCGTTGCTCCACCCGAAATCGCTTTTCGCTATCGTGGGAGACCTCGTAGTTCTTTATCCGCAGGGGATTCGCGAAGTACTTCAGGACGAAGCCAAACCAGTCGTTGTAGATCTCGAAGCGCTTCGAGGTCTGGTGTCCGTGGAAAACGAAGATATCGTTTCCGTTGTAGTCGAATCGAATCGCTTCCTGGAGGTTCATCTTCGGACTCCGAATGCTCCGGAGCGCCATGTCGTGGTTACCGAAGAGACGGTCGAGGCGCCCATCCTCTTCGAAGCGGGAGATAAGCTCGTAGACCGATTCCCAACGCCTCATGATCGACTCGAGGGAGTAACGCTGAAGCTCTTCGACATCACCGTTCAGGATGAGACGATAGGGAGTGGGTAGGTAGTACTCCCCGAGAACCCGCAAGAAGAGCTCCGAGTTTGGGGCAAAGTCGTCGCTTGCCTTGCCGTTACCCATGTGGAGATCGCTAAAGATGATGTACCGGTCCTTATCGGTAAGGCGCCGGACCGGCGTACGGTCGTAGAGGGCGGCTAGGTTTTGTGCTCCGAACTCATCGCCTGTCACAGCTTCTTTATCTTCCTCAAGACAACGTGGCTGCAATTGTACCCAGGGGCACCGAAGATTCCACCCCCGGGGTGGGTTCCGGCGCTCGCAAGAAAGAGTCCCTCCAGCGGCGTTTCGTACCCGGAGAGCTCCGGGAGAGGCCGAAAGACGAACATCTGGTCGGGAACCATTTCCACATGCATAACGTTGGCCCGGGGCATATTGTGCTTGCGCTCGATCTCCTTCGGCGTCTGGATATAGGTATCGATGACGTTCTTACTGGTGCCGGGAGCGAAGCGGTCGACCACTTTTAGGAGCTTCCGGGCCTCCGCTTTGGCCAACTGATCCCAGTCCTTGTGCCCCCGGAGCTCGTAGGGATAGTACTGTCCCCAGACGAACATCGTGTGCTTACCCGCCGGCGCCAAGGTATCGTCTACCGCGCTAAAGGTCATGACGACGGCGGCGGGATCCTGCGACGGGAGCCCCCGGAGGTAGTCCGCGTAGGCGTCGGTAAGGTACTGCGTAGAGGGACAGAGGAGTTGCAGCCCGGTGGTCATCTCTTTTTCGGACACCCCTTCGACCTGATATCGCGGCAGAGCGTCCATCGCCGAGCGCAATACCATCCCGAAGCCGTTCCCGACGTGGATCGAGTCGATTCGCCGTCGGAGCTCCGGGGAAATCCAGTTCCGCAAAAGCCGGCGGAAGGTCACCCAGATGTGCGCGTTCGCAACCACCGCCCGGCTGCTCACCTCTCGACCGTCGGTCAGCCGCACTCCTTTGGCGCGTCCCTCGGAGACGATAATCTCATCCACCTCGGAATTCGGATGGACGGAGCCGCCATGGGTCTCGATAAAGCCCTTAAGGGCCTGGGTGAGCATTCCAGACCCCCCTCGTGGCCGGGCGGGACCGATTTTGTGGGTCATCGAATGCCAGCCGACGAACTCCGTGGAGAAGGAGTCTATCGGCGGCGGTCCGCTCTGGGCGCCCCACCATGCGAGGGCCGCCTTGACCTTTTCGCTTTCGAAAATCTCCTCGAGAAACCGTCCGTAGCTCTGAAAGAGGCTTCGGAGCATGTTGTAACGCTCGAGCTTGGTCTTGTGGAGCTTTTTACCGAAGAGGCCCTTACCCATGTTCCACGGGGTCGGCTTCTGGAGAAAGAGCTCGAAGATCGCCTCGTTGAGGGGCTGCCATCGCCGAATAAAGGATCGATAGGCCTCGGCGTCCCGGGGAGAGACCGTCGCGATGCTCTCGCAGGTCTTGTCGAGATCGCGGTAGAAGGCGATCGCGGTCCCGTCGTCGAAAGGAGCGACCATAAACGGATCGAGGTCTATGTATTCCAGGCCGTATTTGTCCAGCTCGAGGTCCCGGACGATCGGGGTGTGGTGGATCATAAAGTGGGCAGAGCCACCGACATCCAGCTTGAACCCGCCAAACATCTGTTCGGTGCAGACCGCTCCGCCGATGCTGTCCCGGCGCTCGAAAACGGTGACCGTATAGCCGGCCTTCGCAAGGTAGGCCCCGCAGACGAGGCCGTTGTGGCCGCTGCCTACGATAATTACGTCGGTGTCCGCCATTCTACACGACGCTCCCGCTTCCGGGGGCCCGACGGTTGTCGGGGACGGAAACCCCCTCGGTCATCCAGCTGCCGGCGTAGTCTCCGACGATCTGTTTCGTCAGAAAGAAGACGTAGCGGTGAGAGCTTCCGTCCGCGGTCCGAAGCGAGACGTTGACTCGAGCCAGGTTCCCTCGAATCTCAGCCGCCGACACCTCCACCTCTTCGGCCACGAGCATCGGTTCGTAGAGAACGGTGCGCATCATTCGGGCAAACCGAGGCAGAGGTCCCGTTAGCCGCCGGTTTGCCGGGGATGCAAAGCGGAAGGCAATCTCGATTCCCCGGTCCTCGGCGTCGTTGTTTCGAAAGGCGTTCATTTGGATGCGGACCACCTCTTCGGGGGTAAGGCTCGGATCCGGACTCTTGGAGGCCAACTCTGCGAGGGGATCCCCGGTGGCGCAACCGGCCAGAACCAGGAGGATACCCCAGAAAAGAAGACCCCAAGGAAAGCCCCCTCGCTGGAAGCCTCGTGGACTATCGTGTGCGTCAACTCTCATACAAACTCCTGTCGAGAATATAACGATGACATCGCCCTTTGTCCGCAGTTGATCTGTTCCTTCTCGGTCCGTATTGTCTAAACGGTGCTGGATCTTACCATCGTCGGCGGCGGCATACAGGGCACCGCAATCGCCCGCGCCCTGACCGTTACCAAAACTATACTACCCGACCGCCTCGCTATTCTGGATCCGGAGACCGAGCCCCTCGCGCTCTGGCTCCGGCGGACCGCTGCCTGCGGTATGTCCTTTCTACGGTCGCCGAGCAGCCACAACCTCGACGTCGACTTTCACTCCCTACGGCGTTTCGGCGTCCGGGCGGGCTACGATCCGGCCGACCACTACCGCCCGCCGTACCTACGTCCGAGCCTGCGACTCTTCAACGACCACAGCCTCCGGATCGCCGAGGGACCCGCGCTATCCGGAAGCCTCCGGCGGGGTCGTCTCCTTGCGATTACCCCGCGGAGAGACGGGGGCTGGACCCTCGACACCGACAACGGAGTCTTGCACAGCAGGTTGGTCATTCTCGCGGTGGGGAGGACCGGAGGTCCCCTTTATCCATCTTGGGCCGCCGACCGCACGGTCGAGATCGGCCACGGAATCGAGCACGTGTTCTCCCCTGGTTTCCGCCGGGGCGCATTGGAGGACGAACCGGGGCGTATAGCGGTCGTAGGCGGCGGGGCTACCGGCGGGCAGCTGGTTCTCGCCCTCGCCGAGAGGCTTCCCGCATCCACCGAGCTCATCATGATAAGCGGCGGGCCCTTGGCGGTGCGTCAGTTCGACAGCGAACCCTGCTACCTCGGACCTAAGTGCCTGCGATCGTTTTTGCAGATCCCCGACCCGGAGGAGCGCCGTAGGGTCATTCGGTCGGCGCGGTATCCCGGGTCGATTCCGCCGGGGATAGCTGCTGCGCTTAGAGCCCTGATTAGCGCCGGAAGGGTGACGCTTGTCCCCGAGCGGGTGGTCGGAACCCGGGACGGTAGCGGACAGACGCTCCTCCACCTGGCGTCCGGGGGAAAGATCTCCGCCGAGCGGGTCGTTCTCGCCACGGGACTGTATCCGGGCCTACCGGCACCGGAGATTATCGAGCCCCTCGCCGCGGGGTTGAATATTCCGCGGACCATAGACGGCTACCCGATTCCCGACGCCACCCTGCAGTGGGCCCCGGGCCTCTTTCTGACCGGCCCCCTCGGAGAGACCGAGATTGGCCCCGGGGCGCCGAACATAATCGGCGCCCAGTTGGCGGTTCGAAGAATCCTCCCCTTCCTCCGAAACGAGCCGGCGATTGCCTGGAGCCCGGTGCGGGTAGCCGTTCCCTGATGCGCCGGGCTCCCGGAGGATTTAGCTTCGAAGCGAAGCAAGGCCGCCGTCTACCCCAAAGGTCTGGCCGGTAACCCACCCCGCGTCGGGAGACAGCAAGAAGGTCACCAGGGCGGCGACCTCGTCGGGGTCCCCTACGCGCCGAATGGGATGGCGCTCCGCCGATGCCTCCCGCTTCTTGTCGGTAGACAGTAGCTGTTCTGCCATCGGAGTGTCGGTCAGCGACGGCGCTACGGTATTGACCCGGACGTTCTTCGGCGCCAGCTCGGCGGCGAGACTCAAGGCGAAGCCGGAGACCCCTGCCTTGGCCGCGGCTACGGAGGTGTGGAAGCTCAAACCGACCCGGGTCGCCACGGTGCTAAAGAGCACCACCGACGCCCCGTTGGCGTCGGTAAGCGGCTTTAAGAGCTGCTTCAAGACGCGAACCGCTCCGATAACGTTTACTTCGTAGTCGTTGCGAAAGGTCTCTACGCTGAGTTGTCGGAAAGAGCCGAGGGAGATGCTCCCGGGAGCGTAGACGACACCGTGGCAGTTGTCGAAGCCCGGCGCCAGCTCATCGAAGTCTTCGGTCACGTTTACCTCGCGGTGGGTAACACCGAGCTCTTCGATGTCCGGCCGGGTCGACCGGCTCCAGACCTCGACCTTTGCTCCTTCGTCGACGAGTCGCCGGGTAGTGGCGAGCCCGATGCCCGAGGTTCCTCCGACAACGACAATGTTTCGTCCTTCAAAAAGACCCATAAGTCCTCCGGATATTCACGTAAGATTCTGCTCGAGAAAACTGTATAGATGGTTGTACGTTTCGAGAAAGAGGGCCGTATCGCCTACTGCGGACTCGGAATGATATCCCGGGCCTCCCCGTTTCGACAGAAGCTCCCAGCATTGGTGGAGGGTCGGAATCCACACTGTTCGGGAGGCGACGGCTTCGGAAGAACCGAACCGATGAATAAAGTGATTAAGATTGAGAATGAAGTAGACCCGGTCTGGGAAGGGAGAGGGCTCGGGGATTACGACTTCCGGATCCCTGACGAAGCAGCCCACCTGGGGCCGAAAAGGAAGTCCCGCCTCCTTTAGCCTCTCGGCCGCCTCGTAGACCCGGTTATCGAAGGGAATCGGGGCGAAATCGTCAATCTGATCGAAAGGCGTCGGCTTCACAGGAGGCTAAAGATACAAAGTCCGAAGGCCGGAATCAAACGGCCTGAAGCTCCGACGCCGCGGCCTGGTACTCGAGTATGCTCGTCCGAATGCTCGCGAAGACCAGCGGGTAGACGACGTTGTAGAAGTACGCTTTCTGGATCATCGACCGCTTGCTGCGCTCGAAGGCGCTGAGAATTCGCTGCGACTCGTCCTCGATATAACTCTGGTAGTTGACAAAGCCTTCTCCCTTTTCCTGGGACCCGGAGCCGGCCTTGATGGTATCCTGGTACTTTCCGAGCTTCTCGAAGAGACGATAGAGAGACCATTTCTCTTCCAAGTAGCCGTGGATTTTCGCTTCATCGCCGTCGAACCGCTTTACGAGGGCTTCGTACCGCTTGGGATAGATCGTCTCGAAGATAAAGCTCTTTCGAATCCGGATGTCCCGTTTGCGAAACACCTCCTCTAAGGCATCGGTGACGAACTTGTTCCCTCGGTAGTACTGCATAAGCTCGAGAATCTTATCGGCGCCAATCTCCCCTTTTTCGAGGAGAAGCTCCACCTGGGCCATGATAGATTCCGGAAGGCCCGGATTGACCTGGATGCTGTAGGTCTTGAAAGACGCGTTCTTTTTGTCCTTCAAAAAGACGGTGTTGAACTGAAACAGCTCTTCCTTGGTTATGTCCCGGTAGTAGCCGAAGAGCGCCTGAGCCTCTTTCTTGAACCGACTGTAGTAAGCGTCGGCGATGCCGGTCTCTTCGAGAACGTTGTAAAACTCTTCGGAGATTCGCAAGCCACCCACCGGTGCGGTGGACTCCATCCGCTTGGCGTCAATGACCGGCAGCCCGATAACATCCCACTGCTTCGCGCCGTCGGGTCCGAAGTTGCCGAGGGTGACATTTCCGATATTGGCGCCGATCCGGATGCGAATCTGGAAGAGGGCGTTAAAGGAGGGCGAAAGCTCGGAGCCAGAACGCAGCACCGATATTATCTCGAAGGCGCGCTCGAGTACTCGTCGAGTCTCCTGGGTCTCGCTTTCGTAGAGAAACTTGTCGTTCGCCTGGTTAAAGAGGACGCTGACCCGCTGCATCTCGATGCAGGTGTAGAAGAGCTCCCGGGCGATGTAGCGCCGGAGCGCTTCCTGGTCGTGCTCGAGCTCCTTGGCCCGGCGGTCGATAATTCCGCCGTAGTGGAACATCAGGCTGTCGCCTTCGAGCTTGTTCAGATAGCCCCCGTGACGCCGAAGGACCGAATTGAAGGCGGTGTAGAGACCGTTGAGGACGGCCTGGTTCTCCTGGGGGCTCAAGAACTTCGAGAGGAAGGTGTAGTCAGCAACGTCTAAGAAGCCTATACCCATCTGGGTAACCACCGAGGTGGTAGGGATTCCCCCGATCTCTATGATGGCGTCAACCAGCTGTTTCGGTAGGTAGTACTCTTCGATCTGCCTCCGAAGCTCGAATTCGCGATCTCGGTGGGCGTTTTCGGTGTAGACGGTAGTGTCGGGAGAACTCATACTGCTTGTAGATGATATCCCGCCGCCCGGCATTCATCAAGCAACGTAAGGGGGCCCGCTATTCCACCGCTACGACTCTTTATCGCCGCCGAGATTTCCGACGGGCTACGCAACCGTATCGCCGAGGCCGCGGAGACCGTACGCAGCGAGCTGTCACCGACGGTCAAGTGGCT
Organism: uncultured Spirochaetaceae bacterium; assembly: GCA_964616245.1. Classification (GTDB taxonomy): domain Bacteria; phylum Spirochaetota; class Spirochaetia; order DSM-27196; family PWMO01; genus CAYPUT01. The sequence continues at coordinate 14,371 of CAZTRQ010000008.1, forward strand.
GCCGGCGGCGAACTTCCACATCACACTACGGTTCTTGGGGGATCTCTCGGATGCGGAGGTTCCCAATCTCGAGAAGGTGATGACCGGAGTGGCCACCGGTCTGTCCGGAGTCGAGGTCCGAGCCGGAGGTTCCGGCTGCTTCCCGACCTGCCGGAGGCCCCGGGTTATCTACGTTGGTATCGATGATGCCGCCGGGGTGTCGGTGTGGCACGAGGCTCTCGAGGAGGCCCTGCACCACAGCCTCGGGCTTCCGAAAGAAAAGAAGCCCTTCCGGCCCCACATTACCCTGGGCTACTCTCGAGACCGGCGTCCGGGGGACCGGGAGCAGGTGCAGAATGCGGTGCGGCGCCTCGACGAGCTGGTAAGCGTCGATTCCGAGGAGTTGACCAAGATCGTCCTCTTTCGGAGCAGCCTCGAGCCCGGCGGAGCTGTACACGAGCCGCTGGCCACGTACCGGCTCTCGATACAGTGATCAATAGAGTGCGATGTGCGGTAAAAAAGCTGGAGAAAAAAAAAGCCCCCAGGGGAAAGGAGGTAAAAACCCCTGGAGGCGAAAAGAATGGAGGCAGAAAAAGACACACTGTCTTTCATATAAGGAAACCACAGAGGCCGCAAAAAGTAACAAAACTTCCGACTAACTGTTCGCGAATCCCGAGGCCCGAAGAATTCGATCCCGGAGTGCCCGGCCGATTCCCCGGGCCGGTGGCAACTCGGCGTAGATACGATCGCACCCCTTTTCGTCCGCCTCTCGAAAGGCGCGGTAGAGAATCTTGGCGTACTCTTCGAGGGAGTCGAAACGATACAAAAGTACCGGCTCCACGTTTGGTAGGTCGGGCGTCTCGCCGAAGCACAAAAGAGCGACTGGCCCGGTTCCCGTGATCGGCTCCGTCGGAGCCTCGGAACCGGCCTCTTCGAAGGGAATTACGATGGCTCGCGGCATGTAGTGGGCGTGTCTGGTACCGGGGCTCTCCGCGGCGCTGGACCCGCCTGTCTCTCCGGAACGGCTTCCGGCACCCCCGATCGGCACTCTAAGCGCCCCGGCGAGCATCTCCCGGGTCACCGCCCCTTCCCGGAGAACCTCAACCACGGCCCCCGCGGGAGACCCCGCCCCCGCAGCGCCCGGCACTCGTACCACCGTCGACTCGAGCCCGATCTCGCAGGGTCCGCCGTCGAGGTAGACCGCCACCCTGTCTCCGAGATCCCCTCTCGCAGCCTCCACATCCGTGGGGCTCGGGCGGCCGGACCGGTTGGCGCTGGGGGCGGCAATCGGCACCCCGGCCACCCGAATAAGCTCCCGGGCGACGGGGTGGCTCGGGATGCGGACGGCGACCGTCGGGAGTCCCGCGGAGACGACCGCAGGAACCCGCGAGCTCCGGGATAACACGAGGGTAAGCGGACCCGGGGAGAATCGCTCGAAGAGGAGGAAGGCAACCTCGGGAGGGTTTTCTGTGACGGCAGCAAGACCCGAGATGTCGGCAAGGTGGACGATAAGGGGATTATCCGCCGGGCGCCCCTTGACCTCGAATATTCGACTAACCGCGGTTGCGTCGAAGGCACTCGCCCCGAGGCCGTAGACGGTTTCGGTGGGGAAGACAACCAGGCGGCCGCCTCGGATCGCCTCCGCGGCCCTCAGGATCGCGGCGGCCTGCCGGATATCAGCATTTGACCCAGACAACTCCGTCTTCCACCTTAACCGGAAAGGTCTTGACCGGACGGGTTGCGGGAAAGTCCTTTACTGCGCCGCTACGGATATCGAATCGGGAGCCGTGTTTCGGGCAGTAGACGTCGTCTCCGACGATCATACCTTCGCAGAGCGGCGAGTATTCGTGGGAACAGGAGTTGTCCGTCGCGAAGACGCCGTCTTCCAGCTTAAAGAGGGCGATCTCTTTTCGACGATGGACGAACTTGTAGGTCTTGGTGAATGCATCGAGACGAACGGCCTCGCGCCATTGGGCCATAACCCGCTATTCCTCGTACTCTTCGAGGGCGCGTTCGGCGACGAGCTCCCGAATCTCTTCCTGGATTCCCTCCGGAGCCCGGGCTATGACCTCTTCGAAGAAGCCTTGAATCAGCATGGTCTCGGCTTCCTGCCGAGGATACCCCCGGGTTTCGAGGTAGAAGAGCTGACTCTCCTCTAAGCGTCCGGTGGTAGAGCCGTGACTGCAGCGCACATCGTCTGTGCTGATCTGCAAGCCGGGGATCGAATCGGCTCGGGCACCGTCGTTTAGAATCAGGTTGTTGTTGGTTAGGTAGGCGTCGGTTCCGATCGCCTCGTGGGCCACTTGGATCATCCCCTGATAGATCGAATGGGCCTCGTCGCGGACGGCACCCTTGTAAAAGGTGCGACTGTTCGCCTGGGGCCCGTTGTGTACCTGGACGGTGCGAAGATCGATATGCTGGTCTTCGTGGGCGAAGTACAGCCCGTCGAGCATAACGTCGCTGCCGGCCCCGTCGAGGATTCCGTCGAAACGCGCCTTCGCGAACATTCCGCCGAAGAGATGCGAACCGTGGTGGACATGGGCGTCCCGGCCGATCCACCCGAACCCGTGGCTAAAGATACTCGAATCGATGTTGAGGGTGTTGACGGTCGCGACCCGAAAGGCGGCGTTGTCCCCTACGGTTAGCGCCATCCCGGCGTTCAGGAGCACCTCTCCGTCGGCCTTCCCGTGAACCCTCTGGATCAGGCTTGCCTCGGCGTCCTCTTCGATTATAACCGCCACCAGGGGCGCCGAGTAGCTGCCGTCCCCCTGTTCGAGAAAGTCGACAACGAAGGGCTCGGCAATCCGCACACTTTTGGGTACGTAGAGGACCATCCCGTGGCTCCACGAGGCATAGTGCCACGTGGTTATTCGATTGTCGCTCCGGCTAATTGCCCGGCCGAGGAGTCCCTCGAGTCGACGGCCAATCTGTTGAATCGCCCCGTCGTGGTTGGCGACTTCCTTTCCGAGGAAGGTCCTCATGGATTCGAACACGATGCCCTGCGACTCAATCTCGGGCTTTACGCCCCGGCGAACGCACTGACCGTCGACAAAGTCCAGGAGCCCCCCGACGCCGTCGGCGGGAAGCCGGGCCTCAGGAGCATCCGGGACAGTCGAGTAACTATAGTTGTCAAAATCGTAGTTGGAGATGTCGCTTCGTCGCCACTCCTCTTCGGAGGTCGTCGGCCACTCCATCCCCTTAAACTCTTCGAGGGCGCGGCGCCGGAGGGAAAGCATCCACTCCGGCTCGGCTTGCGTCTCGATGTATGCGTGTAAGTCCTGCGTCCCAGTGTAGGTCCGCGCCTCGGGTATTCCCATCGTGTTAACCTACGGAGCCTTCCATCTCGAGCTCGATCAGCCTGTTGAGCTCCACCGCGTATTCCATCGGCAGCTGCTTTACCAAGGGCTCGAGAAAGCCGTTGACGATCATCATCGACGCTTCCGCCTCGCTCATTCCGCGGCTCATCAGGTAGAAAAGCTGGTCTTCCGAAATCTTCGAGACCTTCGCCTCGTGTTCGATCGTTACGTCGTCGGACTGAATGTCCATGTAGGGGTAGGTGTTACTCGTCGACTCCGGGTCGAGGATAAGGGCGTCGCAGACGACGTGGGAACGGACCCCGGTAAGCCCCTCGTCCACCTTGACGTGGCCACGGTAGCTTGCCGTCCCGCCGTCCTTACTAATCGACTTCGAGGTTATAACCGAGCTCGTATTACTCGCCGCGTGGACGCACTTGCCCCCGGTGTCCTGCTCCTGGCCTTCGCCTCCGAAAGCAATCGAGAGGACCTCGCCGTGGGCGCCTTCGCCCATCAGGTATACCGCCGGGTACTTCATCGTGCGCTTGCTGCCTATGTTGCCGTCGACCCACTCCACCGTGGCGTTTTCGTAGGCTACGGCCCGCTTGGTTACCAGGTTGTATACGTCCCCGGACCAGTTCTGGATCGTCGTGTAACGCACCCGGGCGCCCTTTAGGGCGATTATTTCTACCACCGCCGAGTGGAGCGAGTCGGTAGAGTAGATCGGAGCCGTGCATCCCTCGACGTAGTGAACGAAGCTTCCTTCGTCGGCGATAATTAGCGTCCGCTCGAACTGGCCGAAGTTTTCGGAGTTGATCCTAAAGTAAGCCTGGAGCGGTATGTCGACGTGGACCCCCGGGGGAACGTAGACGAAGCTACCCCCGGACCAGGCCGCGCTGTTGAGGGCGGCGAACTTGTTGTCGTTGTAGGGAATAATCGTGCCGAAGTACTTCCGCATCAAATCGGGATGCTCCCGTATCGCCGTCTCGGGATCGCAGAAGACCACACCCTTTTGAGAGAGCTCTTCCTTGATGTTGTGGTAGACCATCTCGGAGTCGTACTGCGCCCCGACTCCGGCCAGGAACTTCCGCTCCGCCTCGGGGATTCCGATACGGTCGAAGGTGCTCTTGATGTCTTCCGGAACGTCGTCCCAGCTTTCCCAGTTCTTCTTCGAAGAAGTGGAGTAGTAGACCAGGTTTTCGAAGTCGAGATCCGAGAGGTCGGCCCCCCAGTTGATCATAGGCTTCGACAGAAACGCCTTAAGGGACTTAAGGCGAAACTCGGTCATCCACTCGGGTTCTTCCTTGTGGGCCGAGATAGCCCTAACGACTTCTTCGTCGAGCCCTTTCCGGGTTTTGAAGACTGGCTTATCCGGATAGTGGAAGCCAAATTTATATTCGCTGACGTCAACCGTTGCTTGCGGGTTGCTCATTCGTTTCCTCCTCCATATCGATTCCGTACTGTTCTTTTATCCACTCGTAGCCGTGTTCTTCGAGCTTCTCGACGAGTTCGTGGCTCCCGGAGGTGATGATCCTCCCCCGGTACATGATGTGGACAAAGTCAGGACGGATGTAATTTAGAATGCGCTGGTAGTGGGTGATGATGAGGGCGCCGAAGTCGCCCCCCCGGAGCTTGTTTATCCCTCGAGAAACGACCTTGAGGGCGTCGATATCGAGGCCGGAGTCGGTTTCGTCGAGAACCGCGAAGTAGGGCTTGAGCATCAGCAGTTGGAGAATCTCCATCCGCTTCTTTTCGCCTCCGGAGAACCCTTCGTTGAGATAGCGGTTGATGAACTGCTGGTCCATCTCCATAAACTCCATCGATTCCCGGAGCTCCTTTATAAATGCCTTGGTGCCCCCTGCCTCGTCGCCGAACCGGATTTCGGTCGCACGCTTCAGAAAGCGCCCGACGGTAACCCCGGATATCTCGACGGGGTACTGGAAAGCCAGGAAGAGACCCAACTGGGCCCGCTCGTTGGTTTCGAGATCGAGAATATTCTGCCCATCCACGAGTACTTCGCCCCCGGTAACCTCAAAGCTCGGGTTTCCGAAGATAACGTTACTCAAGGTGCTCTTCCCGGAACCGTTAGGTCCCATCAAAGCGTGAATCTCTCCGGACTTTAGGGAGAGGTTTACCCCTTGAAGTATTTCCGTACCGTCTATGGACGCGCGGAGGTCGCGAATTTCTAATTGCATGTCGTTGCTCCTTAGAGAGTCTTAAATCGGATAACCGAGCTCCAGTCGGGCTTCCTCGCTCATAAAGTCCATGCTCCAGGGCGGGTTCCAGACCAAATTCGGCTCTATATGTTCGATACCGGTGTCCTCCTGGAGGACCCGGACAATATCGTTCTTGATGACGTCGCCGAGGGGACACGCCGGGGTAGTCAGGGTAAAGTCTACCTCGATGCGGTCTTCCTTCGGCTCTACGCGATAGACCAACCCGACGTCGACGATGTTTAAACCGATCTCGGGATCGATTACTCGCTTTAAGGCGTCGAGACAGTCTCCTTTGCTTATCATATGCGCTCCCCCGAAGTAATGTGAGTAAGCTACTAATAGAGTCGTTACCAAGCAAGCGTTGTACAATCAACTGGGAGTGTAGCAGCGATGCTCGAAAGTATCCAGAAGTTAAAGGTGGCTATTTTTGTTAGCCATCCCAATCATGAAAGCCTCGTGACCTCCGGCTGCCTGGAGATCGGGCGCCATCTCCAGGGGGCCGGAGCAGAGGTAGAGGTATTCGACCTCTACCAGGACCGGTTCGACCCGACGATGACCCTGGAAGAGATTCGCCGGAGGGCATCCTTCGATCCATTAGTCCTTCGGTATCAAAAGGCGATCCAGGGAAGCTCGCTTATAGTCTTCGGTCACCCGGATTGGTGGGGTGGCGTGCCGGCAATCCTCAAAGGTTTGATTGACCGGGTCTTCCAGCCTGGAGTAGCCTTTAACTACGACGGTCCGGAGTTCGGTCGACAGAGCCTTGTTCCGCTGTTGAGCGACAAGAGCGCTCTGGTTGTCTCGACGACGGACCGGTCCGACCCAGGGGAGCCCGACCCGATAGCCCGTTTCTGGCGGGAAGGTGTACTGGCCTACTGCGGACTCGAGACGGTTGGCGTTAGAATGCTGTACCAAACCCGGGAAAGTCGGCTCCGGGACCGGAAACGCTGGATCGCAGAGATCGTCGCCGATGCGGAGCGCCTGCTGAAAGGAGCAACAGAGTGAAGGAACTGCTTATCTATCGCCATGCCAAGACGGAGAAGCCCGCCGCCGGCATGGCGGATTTCGACCGGGGGCTCCTCCCTCGGGGCATTCGGCAGGCGGCCGAAATGGCCGAGAAGCTACGGGAGAAAGACCTCCGGCCGGATCTGGTCATTACCTCGCCTGCTCTACGCGCCCGACAGACGACCAGAGTAACCCTGGAAACCCTGGCATCCCCACTTACGCCTCTCGAAGAGCCGGAGCTCTACGCAACCGACGCCGGGGACTACATGGCGGTTATCGCTCGATCCGGCGCCGACGCTTCCCGTCTCGTCGTCGTCGGCCACAACCCGGCCTGCGAAGAGCTCCTCGAGCTCTTGACCGGAACGCGGGCCCACCTCCGGACCGCGGCCCTCGCCCGGGTTCGCCTCCCGATCGACGACTGGGCCGAGCTCTCCGGCGAAACCAAGGCTACCCTCGTCGACCACTTAGAAGCAGAAGCGACATGAAAAGAGTAGCCCGGCGCCGCTTCAAGAGAACCCTCCGGCATCCCCAGCGGTTGCAAGAAATTCTCACCGTTTTGGCGAAATACGGCTTTTCGGACTGGATCGAGCAATTGGGTCTCGACCGCGTCTTTCCTCGCCTGAAGACCGCAGAGGGATGGAAAAAGGGGACGCCTCCGGGCATCGAGCGACGGGCGAAAATGATACGTCTCGCCTTCGAGGAGCTCGGACCGACCTTTATCAAGCTCGGCCAAATAGCCAGCGGCAGAACCGATCTGCTCCCGATAGAACTAACGAGGGAGCTGACCAATCTTCAAGACAACGTCGCCCCCTTTCCCTACAGCGACGTCAAGAAGAGCCTCGACCGGGACCTAAAGGGACCTCTCTCGGAGCGTTTCGCCTTTTTCGAAGAAGAGCCCGCCGCATCGGCGTCGATTGCCCAGGTGCATCGGGGTAAGCTCCCAGACGGCCGAAGTGTCGCCGTAAAGGTGCAGCGCCCCGGCATCGAAGAGACCATCGAGACCGACACCGACATCCTTCTTCTTCTTGCAAACCTTGCGGAGCGTACTCTTCGCCGGGCGCGCCTCTTTAGCCCCGTGGAGCTCGTCGAGGAGTTTCGCAGGACCATCGTCGAAGAGCTCGACTTCGAACGGGAGCGGGAGAACTTAGAGCTCTTCCGAGAGCAGTACAAACACAGCGACAAGCTCTACGTTCCCTACACCGTGCCCGAGCTCTCGAGTCCACGGCTCCTGGTGATGGAATACGTCGACGGAGAGCGTCTTGCCGATGTTATCGCCGCGGATGACCAGGCGGAGCGGAAGGAGCGGATCGCCGCCCGGGGGGTAGGCATCGTTCTCGAGCAGGTAATGTCGAACGGTGTATTCCACGCCGATCCCCACCCGGGGAACATCCTTATCCTCGAAGACCATCGCATCTGTTTTCTCGATTACGGCATCGTCGGGAAGCTCAAACCCCGGCAGCGAAAGCTCTTAGTCGAGGCCGTAATTGGCACCGTTCAGCACGACCCGGACCGGGTGACCGAGGCGATGCTAAAGCTAACCGGACAGCGTCTTAGCAGCCATCGCCTCGACCTCCTCCGGGACGATGTCGACGTCTTGATCGAGGAGTACGCCGACGCGGCCTTCGGCGACATAGATATCAACCGCTTTTTTATGGAACTTTTGAGGCTGGTGGTTCGTTACGACCTCAAGGTGCCGGCGAACCTGATGTTGGTAATGAAGACGCTCATAGCCGTCGAGGGGATGGGCGTCCAGCTTTCTCCGGAGTTCAATTTTATCGAGGTCGTCCGGCCCTTTGCGTACAAGCTCCTCCTCCGGCGACTGAGCCCACAAAAGATCCAGGAGGAGCTCGTCGGGCTTGCGCAGGACTACTCGGAGCTGGCCCGGGCGTTCCCAGGGGATATTAGAAAGGTCCTTAAGCAGGCGAAGAGCGGCAAGCTGCGCCTCGGCTTTCGGGTGATGGGACTCGAGCCGCTGCGCCACACCTTGGATACGATGAGCTACCGGCTGGTCTTCGGGCTGGTGGTGGCGGCGCTTCTGGTAAGCTCCGGTTTGATTATTCAGGCGAACGTCCCGCCCCTCTGGAATAACGTCTCCGTCGTAGGAATGGCGGGCTTTGCGATTGCCGGCTTCGTCACCCTCGGGTTTCTCGTCTCCCTCGCCTGGGAGCTCTGGCGAAGACGCTGACGCGGTGGCCTATCGGCGGCAGGCTAGGGAGCCACCCGTCCGTTTCTCAGGCGGACCAGGCGCTGGGAGAGCAACCGGGCGAGAAAGAGCGCGTAGTGCGGCTTCTGCTTTATCGCCGAGATAAACTCCCGCTTGGATATGCGGAGCAAGACACTCTGTCCGATCGAACGCACCGTCGCGGAACGCCGGTTGTTCAGAAGGAAAGACATTTCCCCGACGAAGATGTCCTCATGTGTCAAAACCGAGATCGGCTGGTCTTGGTAGAGCACCTCGAAGCTGCCGGAAACGATGTAGTAGAGGTGACTCGACTTTTCTCCCTCGGTAAACACGACCTCTTTGTCCTTAAAGACGACTTCCCGCCGGTCGGCGAACATCTCGGGCACGGCGTTGGTTTCGCTGGGTGGATGCTCGAGCTCAAAATAGACCTCATTGCCCTTGTCGTTATAGGTCAGGTTGGTCAGGTAATGATTCGCCATAAAGATGCCCCGGCCGTGGCTTTCGTCGAGGCCGTCGCTTCCGGTCGTGGTGTCGTACTTACGCCAGTCGAACCCTTCGCCTTCGTCACGGACACGAAAGGTCGAAATGTCCGGGCGAATACGGTAGAAGAGATGCACCCTCTTCTTGCTTATCTCCGGGTCTTGGTTCCGCTCCCGGATAAGGTCCATCGAGTCGCCTCCTTCGGCGAGATAGGCGCTCTTTTCCTCGTAGGTTATTCGGCAGTTTCCGTGCTCGATGGCGTTGACCAGAAGCTCCATGATGGCGACGTAGAACCGCTCTTTCTGCTCGTGGGAGACCAAGTTGGCGTTAAAGAGAAAGTTCGCCAGCAGATTCGAATAGGTCGTAAGGTCGAAGGGATCGTTGTCTAAGACGAAGGAACCGGAAAGATTCTGGCTGAGAAGCGCGTGCAGATCCCGTTGGTAGAGGATGTTGCGATTGTGGGAGAGGATCCGCAGAAGCCGCGGCATGTAGAAGTCGATTCGACCGTACTCGAGAATCGAGATCAAATTGACGTCCCGTATCGCCGAGGCAACCACGCCGACCCGTTCCTGGTCGTAGACGAAGATTACCCCACCGAAGTGGAGCCAGGGGTCGTCCTTCAGCTCCATAAGCAGCTGTCGAATCTTTAGCACCGGATCGGAAACGTCGAGAACCACCAAGTCCGGAAGCTCGTAATTGAGGTACTGGGCAAAGGACTCGTCGTCTTCGAAGAGGTCTACCTCGAAGTCTTCGTGGAAGGCCTCGCAGGCGTGTTTGATGTTGGTACTCAGCTGCTGGTTGCTGCTCAGGACGCCGATTACACGGGTTTCCATATTCATTTTTACTTATCGGCGCAGATCTTAGCGGTCGATAACCGATCCCCCCATTCTTGCATTAGACGTACTTTCGAATAATCGACCGAACCGACCCGGCGTACCCACCGCCGAAGAGGTTCAGATGATTGATCATGTGGTATAGATTATACACATCTCTTCGATCTTGGTATCCCGAATCGAGGCACCCGGCGCCCCGGTACGCCGCGTAAAAGGGTGCCCCGAGGCTGCCGAAGAGCTCGGTCATCGCGATATCCGCCTCCGGGTGGCCGAAATAGGCGGCCGGATCGATGACGACGGCGCTCCCCTCGGGACCGACCATGTAGTTTCCGCTCCAGAGGTCGCCGTGGAGCAGCGCCCTCTTCTCCGGCTCGACGAGAATCGATCCGAGGTTCTCGACGATCTTCCGGACCCCGCCGCTCATCTCGGAGTCCGCGAGGCCCCGGGCTTCTGCAAGCTCGATCTGAAAGAGTAGTCGCTTTTCGCCGAAAAACGAGATCCAGCTGTCGCTCCAGTCGTTCTTCTGGGGAGTAGCACCGATAAAGTTGTTCCCGTCGAATCCAAAGGGCCCCGGAGAGCTCCCCTGGTGCAGAGCCGCCATGGCCACTCCGAACTCTTCCCAGAAGCGCGGCTTTCGGGAACCCTCGGGAAGGTACTCCAACAGAAGGTACTGGTTCTCGGCGTCTTCCCAATGTGCCAACGGCTTCGGCACTCGTATGGCCCCGACGGCCGCCAGGGCGGCCAGCCCGGCTGCCTCCGCGGCCATCATGCCTCCGGGGTGCCGTCCGTGCTCCTTGAGAAAGAGCCGTTCTCCGTTCGAGAGCTCGAGGAGCGCCGCCCTGTTTATGCTCCCCCCGGCGACAGATTTTCTCCTCTCGACGGAGACACCGTCGCCGAAAAGCCGATTCAACGCATCCTGGAGATCGACGGCGGATTCAACCATTGGTTCCCGCGATAAGACTCGCGCAGGTTCGGTGAACGATCTCGAAAACCCGCTCGAATCCCCCCATGCCACCGTACCAGGGGTCCGGAACCTCGAGTTCGCCGTTGGCCTCGGGGTCGTAGTCCCGGAACATACGGACCTTGGCCTGGAGCTCGGGCGTCCGGGCCATCCGCATTAGGTCCCGATAGTTGCTTCGGTCCATCGCCAGAACAAGGTCGTAGTCTTCGAAATCTTGGAGACTCATCTGCCGCGCCCGGTGAGAGAGGCGGATGCCTCTACGAGCGGCGGTCTCTTGCATCCGGGGGTCCACCTGCTCTCCGACGTGGTAGCCGGTGGTTCCCCGGGATTCAACCTCTAGTGGTCCGTCCCCCGGTATGGTGCCGAGGATATGCTCCGACACCCCCTGCGCCAGGGGGCTGCGGCAGATGTTACCGCTGCACACGTAGAGAACTCTCAGCGGTTGCTTTCGATTCATCGGGGGCACTCTACCAAGATCTTGCAGATTATTGAAGAACGGATACCGCCGGCCGGGCGTGAAGAAAGAGGGCCTCGTCCACCGACGCAATAATAATGCTCTCTCCCCGAAGAAGAATCGTCCAGGAGCCACCGTCGGGCGTCTCGATCGGTAGCTCCCGGGCTTCCCCGGGCTGGGAGGCCGCAAGGGCGGCGAATACGTCCGCGAAGTCGACTGCTGCTACGCGAAGATCCTCCGCTTCCTCCCCCTCGCCGGAGAGAAAGACGAAGAAGACGTGTCCGTAGGTACGCGAACGCTCTATCTCGAGGCGTCGAGCCCGGCTTTCCAGCTCCCGGATCCGGTAGACGGTCCCCTCGTTCTCCAGGAGAAACTGCTCCTCGACACTGCCCCCGGTTACCCGGTCGACCACCATGGGAGCTTCCAGGGGAACGAAGGCCTCGATAAGCAACAACAAACCGTAGACGAAGGTTGGAACTGCCATTCTGCTCTTTAGAATCGGCACAAAAAGAGCCGCCCCTTACCGGGGGCGGCTCGTATCGCGATCTTAGCCGGCGGCTACTCGCCCTTTACCTTGATTGTACGAGGCTTTGCTTCCTCGGCTTTGTGCAGCTCCAGGGTAAGGATGCCGTTCTTAAAGCGGGCTTCGATTCGCTCCCGGTCGACATCCCGGGGGATCGCGAAACTTCGCTCGTAGTTTCGACGAGTCCGCTCCCGAAGAACGAACTTGTCGTCCTGCTCCTCCCGATTCGGGGTAGTTCCACGAATGGTAAGCAGATCGTTCTCGACGCGGATCTCGAGGTCCGCATCCGACAAACCGGGCATTTCGGCTTCCAGGACGTACCGGTCCTCGAGCTCCCGAACATCTACGGCGAACCTATGGTGGTCCCATACGGGCAGGGTCGAGAATACATCGTCCATCCACCGCTCGAGGCCATTCTCGAGGCTGTTTCCGTTGCTCCGAACCAAATATCGCATTATTCACCTCCATGCATTGTCTTTGTAGTCAAGACAATGCAAAGAACGTGCCAAAGGACCGGCATAGAAGCGAGTTGGCCTAAGTTTTTGTATTAGATGTAATTATGTGTCCCGTGTAAGGAGACAAAGGGCCCTGTAGACACCCCCGGCGACAGCCAGCGGATCAGAGCAATCCACTCCCGGCCACGAGAGCCGGGATAGCTGTGTCATTTTGATGCAATTCGCCAATCCAGCCGCCGAAAGATCGATCACATTGCCTCACCCGGCGAGCTTCTTGACAACCGACAGGAGCTTGTCGGCGTCGAAGGGCTTGACGATCCACCCCGTCGCCCCGGCGGCCTTTCCTTCCTCCATCTTCGAGCCCTGCGACTCGGTGGTAAGAACGATTATCGGGGTAAACTTATAATCCCCCAGCTCACGGACGCGCTTCACCAGGGTTATCCCGTCCATATTGGGCATGTTGACGTCGGTTACAATCAAGCTAAAGGGCGTGCCGTCGAGTTTGGTAAGTGCGTCCTCGCCGTCGCCGGCCTGAACCACGACATACCCGGCCTGATCGAGAACAAAGGAGACGCTCTGCCGAATCGCCGCGGAGTCGTCCACCACCAGTACGTTCTTACTCATCCGACCTCCTGATCTATATTATATGAAACATCTCTAAATTGCTCAACCGATTCTCCAAGAAAAGTAACGGCAAACCAGTTTCCCAACTCCCCAATATAGAACTATGATACAACTTGTATGATCCTTTGTTGTGGCGAGGCCTTAATCGATTTTATCCGACCCGGAGCCGACGATGGGTGCTTCTACGCCTCCCCGGGGGGCAGCCCTTTTAACACCGCAATCGCCGCCGCCCGGCTCGGGGTGCCGACCGGGTTCTACTCTCGGATCTCAGGGGACATGTTCGGCGAACAGCTCGTCGATCATCTAAAGAACAACGCCGTCGATATCTCTTACCTCCAGCGCTCCAAGGACCCCTCCACTCTTGCCTTTGTCGACAAGAGCGGCGAGGAGGCCATCTACGCATTCTTCGCGAAGGGCAGCGCCGACCGATCCCTCTCGCCGTCGGATCTGCCGGGTCCCTTGCCGGAGTCGATCCAGGCGCTTGCCCTCGGTTCCTTAGCGACGATTCTCGACCCGATAGCCGACACCCTCCTTACCCTTATCAAACGGGAGCACGGCGAACGGCTCGTCTCCTTCGACCCAAATATTCGAGAGAACATGATCGACGACCGGCAGGCTTACCTCGCGCGATTCTTCGACATCGTGCACCACTCTCATGTGGTAAAAGCCTCGGATCAAGACTTGTCCTGGGTTTTTCCGACGAGCAGCGTCGAAGAGGCCGCCTCTTCTCTCCTTACCCGAGGCGCCGAACTGGTCTTGGTAACCCAGGGTTCCAGCGGAAGCATGGCCTTTACGAACGACGAGAGTGTCGCGGTGCCGGCGCCGGTTGTCGATGTGGTAGACACGGTCGGCGCCGGAGACAGCTTCCACGGGGCTGTCTTGGCATTTCTCCACAGGGAAGATGCCCTGACACCGGGGCGTCCGGGGTCCTTAGGGGAAGAGGAGTTACGGCGACTGCTTAGCTTCGCCGCCGAGGCGGCGGCGATTACCTGCACCCGGTCCGGCGCCGACCCACCACGAATCGACGAGCTGCAATAGCCGAGCCGGTCTAGCAGTAGCTCCCGACGATCTCTGCCAGGAGTCGATAGGTGGGCTCGATCGACGGAAGATGGAGCCGCTCGTCGGGTGAGTGGGCCTGCTCGATGAGCGGTCCAAAGGAAACCATTTCCATTCCCGGGTACTTGTCACCGATGACCCCTGCTTCGAGGCCGGCATGGATAACCTCCACCTTTGGCTCGGTACCGAAGAGGCGCTGGTAGGCTTCCCGGCTCCGGCGAACGATCGCCGCGTCGAAATCGGGCTCCCAGGAGGCGTACTCCCCGTCGGAGGTGGCGACTCCGGCGACGGCCTCTGCAACGGCGAATACCTTTTCCGTCAGTGCGTCGAGGTGTGCCTTCGACGAGCTTCGCTGGCTTATTAGAGCTTTTACGCCTTCGTCGGTAGCGGAAAGCGTGGCGAGGTTCGCCGATGTCGCGACCAATCCGGGAACAGTATCCGAATAGCGGTAGACCCCGTTCGGAAGTGCCACGAGCATATCCGTAAGAGCGGCGGTCGCCTCCCTGGTGTAGACCTGCTTTGGAACCGCCTTCTCCTTCGTCGCGACGAGCCGCGCTTCCGGATCCGTCGCCGCGAGCTCCCGGCGGAAGGCGGCGTTCAGCTCCTCGACCTCCGAGGTAAACTCCCGTTCCATCGCCGCGTCGATTACCACGACGGCCTCGGCCTCCCGGGGAATGGCGTTATGGGCATTCCCTCCGGATATCGTCGCCAACCGGAGGTTCCCTTTCTTCCCTAGTCGACGCAGCGCTCGGGCGAGAAGCACGTTAGCGTTGCCACGCTGTAGCTTTATGTCGACTCCCGAGTGCCCCCCGACGAGACCCGATACCGCAATACGCCAGGGGGCGTCTCCAGGCGTCAGAGCCCCGAGCCCCCGGGGCAGGGTGATGGTTGTGCTTCGGCCCCCGGCGCAGCCGACGACAAAGCTCCCGGGTTCCTCGGAGTCGAGGTTCAAAAGCACTTTCCCCGACAAGAGATGGGGGTCGAGGTTGGTAGCGCCGGTTAACCCGGTCTCCTCGTCGACGGTAAACAACAGCTCGAGCGGAGGGTGCTTCGCGGTGCCGTCTTCGGCAAAGGCCAGAGCCAGGGCGACGGCAATACCGTTGTCGGCCCCCAAGGTGGTGTCCCGGGCGGTAAGCCACTCCCCGGAATACTCGAGGGCGATGGGATCTTTGTCGAAGTCGTGGGAAGAGCCCGGCCCCTTTTCGCATACCATGTCCAGGTGTCCTTGGAGAACGATCGTCTCTCCCGACTCGCACCCGGGAGTTGCCGGGACTCCGAGCAGCACGTTCCCCGCCTTGTCGGTTCGGCAGTCGTATCCTGCCCTCTTTCCGTAGGCGAGAACCCATTCCCGTACCTTCTCTTCCTTCTTAGAGGGCCGGGGCACCCGAGAAAGCTCCTCGAATAGCTCTAGAACCCGCTTCATACAACCTCCAGTTGGTTAACTCGTGGATTACGGCCTCCATTGTACGAAGGGAGACGAAGTATGCAAATCCTCAATGCGCCAGGCCGGCGAGGCCCGTCTTTATAGACGATGGACGATGCGCTTCTCGACGCTGCACGACGCTCTTTCGGGGTCGACTATCTGTTTCCCTACCAACGGCTGGTGGTGCAAACCACCATCGAAGCCTACGATGGAGAGACCGGGGAAGAGGCCACCCGGCAAATTGTCCTTCTACCGACCGGCGCCGGGAAGAGTCTCTGTTTTTTTCTCCCCGCCGCTCTGCTTCCGGGCCTTACCGTCGTGGTGTATCCCCTCAAAGCTCTCATACGGGACCAACAACGCCGCCTCGCCTCGAGCGGGATTCGGGCCGAGGCGCTCTCCGGGGACCTCCCCGAGGGGGCGCGGCGAGGAATCCTCGAAGAGCTTGCCCAGGGGAAGATAGCGATGCTTCTGACAAACCCGGAAATGCTCTGCCAGCCCCGGGTCCGGGAAGCCATCGAGAAACAGCCCCTCGCCCATCTCGTAGTAGACGAGGCCCACTGCGTGGTCGATTGGGGACAGAGCTTCCGTCCCGCCTACCTGACCCTCGGGGAGACGATCCGGCTCCTCGGCCCCCGGGTCGTCTCGGCGTACACCGCGACGGCCTCCCCGGACATCCTCGACGGAATTCGGGCCACCCTCTTCGGCGAAGAGGAAGCTCATCTCGTTCAGGGGAATCCGGACCGGCCGAACATCCATTACTCGGTACTGCCGGTGCTTTCGAAGGCCCGGGCCCTCGCGGCTCTCCTCGCCCCGGGGGCCGAAGCTGCCGGCGGAGTCAACGACCGCGTCGGCGCCGGCGTTGGGCATCCCAAGGCTACGACCCTTCGGCCCTCCGTCGTCTTTGCCGCTACCCGGCTCGAGACGGAGCTTACCTGTCGTGCCCTTCGGGGAAGCCGTGGCGACGCCTCGGTGCGCTTCTACCACGCCGGCCTCTCGGCATCTGAGCGGCTCAAAACCGAAACGTGGTTCAACGAGGCGCCGGACGGAGTCTTGGTCGCAACCTGCGCCTACGGAATGGGGGTCGACCGGAAAGGTATCCGCTCGGTCATCCACCGGGACCTTCCTCAGTCTGTCGAGCGTTACCTTCAGGAGGCAGGGCGAGCCGGACGCGATGGTGAGCCGGCGTCGGCCATCCTTCTCTCGTCTCCGGAGGACCGGGACGCCGGTCCGGGAAGCCGAGGAATCGCGGCGTACCCTGCTACCGACCGGTGCCGACGGGCCTACCTTTTAGAGCTCCTGGGAAGCGAGCTGGAAGCCTGCTCCGGCTGCGACACCTGCGACGCGAGCGCCCGCCGGCACTCTCCCTTGGAGGACGCTCTTCTCCGGGGGATTGCCGAGAATCGCCGTCGTTTTACACCAAAGCTCTTCGAAGAGATCCTCGCCGGCAGGCACCGGCGGCACAGCGAGCTCTACGGATTGATGGAGCGGTGGCAGCCCGAGGAACGAGAGGAGGCCCTCGAGAATCTGCTCCGTACCTCCGCGGTACGGGTAATCGAACGGGGCCTCTGGAGGGGGCGTTTAACCGTAGGGGCTCCGGGACGGAAAACCTAAGCCCCCTCGGCCGGTACGAGACAGAGGACGTCCCCCCCGAGTAGGCCTGTCGTCCGAAAGAGAGCTTCGTTAATCCGGCGACCGGCTTCCGTAGACTCCCGGACGAAACGGGACAGAAAGGCGTCGGAATACCGCTCCCTTCCGGGGTCCCGGGACCGAATCCGAGGAGCGATCCGCCAATTGAGGTAGGCCTCGACGTCTCCCAAGGGCTGCTGAAGCAGGTAGGCTTGAAACTCGTTCACCATAAGGTACTCGTCGGCGGGATCGTAGGTCATCGACGCGAAAAAGAAGCGCCAGGCGTCCCGAAACTCCGGTGACTGGGCGTTCCACAGCTCCCATACCGCCTCGACGAACTCCGGCTCGGAGTAGAACACCCCGTGCATCGCCTCGTGGGTCAATAGGAGTCTCCGGAGGTCCCGATGGGACTCCTGGGAGACGGAGATAAGGCCCCCGGAACCCCCGACGTAACCCGGCCTCGGAGACTCGGGGTCATCGTCCTCTTCCTGGAGAATAATCCCCTCCTCGAGGGCGAGGAGCCGTAGGGTCTCTTCCTCCGGCGATAGCTCCCCGGCGGCGGTAAAGAAGGCTGCGAGTCCTTCCGGGGAGTAGTTGTGGGCGTTCCAGCCGTGCCGGTTTGCGAGCTCGGCAAAGGAGGGAACACGGCCCCGAAAACCGAGCTTCTCGACGAAGAAGGCAAGCCGCTTAAGATAACTCGACTGGGTCCGATAGGCGGCGAAATCCATCAGGAGCACGTCCGGATAGAGGTTCCACCGGAAAAGGGTAAAATCCTCGGCGAGTGTCTCGGGACGAAAATCCAGAACCGTCCCGAGCTCCGCAGTCGCCGGCCGGGATGCTCGGGACCCGACGGCTTCCGCGCCGGCTGCCCAAGCAACCTCCTCGAGCCTTGCCGGCGTCCCGGAAGACAGAAACCGAAGCTCCACCGGCGAAAAACCGACGAACCACGGATAGAGTGGGACCTGATGCGTCCCGGGGCGAAGCCGGAGCCGCAAGAGCCTCTCGGATCCGGATTCTCCGGATAGGCGTACCTCCGCGGTTCGAGGTGTACCATCGAAAACCTCGAAGGGGGGTGAATCCGCGGTGTAGGTCAACAATAAGGGAGCCTCCGGCAGAGAGGACGGAGGCAGGTCAATACTCCAGGCTTGGAGCTCGAGGTCCCGGCGCACGCTGCTGCCGGCGCTTAGTGTAAGAGCCTCCTCGGCGAAGGCAACACCTCGCCAGGGCTCGACCAACGCGAGCCCGGTAAGGGCAAACTCGGACCCGTCGGCTTCCCGACCGATTCTTACCCCCGCGAGACGCCGGGAACTCTCGAGGGGTATAACCAGCTTGGTAGCATCTGCGGCCCCGGCGGCGGCGGCGCTGCCGGCAGGAAAGGGCAGTCGCAGAGGGCCCTCGTCCCCTTGGCGGTTCAGCAGGACCTCGAGGTAGGCGCCGGAGGCGTTACCGCGGTAGCTGACCTCGAGGTAGCGGTTTCCGGGGAGCGACGCGTCTTCCTCCGAGGCGTCGAGGCGCAGCTCGTAAGCCCTGCCTTCTTGGAAGGCGGCGGGAACGATGCCCTCTTCTGCCCTTCGTCGACCCGGCTCCTCCGAGAGGGACACTGTTCTGTCGTCCACCTCGAGCCCAAAAGAAGCGAGGTTGGAGCTACAGCCGACAAGAGCGAGGAGAACGGGCAAAAAGAGAAGTGGAAAACGACGCATCAGAGGGCTATGAGACTCTGGGCGAGGAGCCTAGCCACCTCGAGCTTTCGGTCGGGTGTAAGCCCATTCTCCGTGCGAAGAAAGCTGTCGAAGCGGCCGTCAAAAGAATCTGGGAGAACAGGTAGCGCCGGTAGTTCGTCGAGAAAGCTCCGGGGAGCCGGCTCGAATCGCCGGTTAACGGCGAAGAGGACGCTGGCGACCGAGCGGATAAAACCCGAGGCGGAGACCAGGTAGAACAGAGGATCTTCCCGGATTACGGCGGCATGGAGGTCACCGAGGTAGTGCTCCATTCGCGCCTGGAAGAGCGCCCGGAGGGTTTCCCAGAAGTCGTCGGTAAAGGCGTCGAGATCCTTTCGGACTTCGGTTAGCCAGTCAGATTTTTGCTTTAGAATGGTAGCGCTCTTGATTCGGTAGAACATGTAGGTGCCGGAATCCCGGTAGAACCCCCGGTTTCCTTCGACGGTGCGGATAATCTCGTCGAACCTAATGATGCTCTTGTATTCGATACGGACCGGGATGTCGTTTAGGAGAAAACGATCCTTCCGGGTGACGTGGAGTGACTCGAAGGCGATGGCGTCGTGGAAAATCCTCCGGCGCTCTTCCTCCTCGGGGACCTCCCCCCGGTAGTAGGCGTCGAGACTGACGAAGAAGTACGGATCGTTGGTGTCAGCCCCGGATTCGACCAGGGCTACCGTGTCTATTGACGGCCACGCCTTTAGTCGATCGGCGATCGAGGCCACCACATCCTCGGTTCTTCCTTTCATTTTGACCCCTTTCATTCACCTGGTACTATAGCATGAAGGAGGCCCATGGATAACAGAGACCCTACCAGTTACCGGCTTATCGCCGGCTTTCTCCCGGACAATCTCGCCGCCCGGGCGATGGAAACCCAAGCGCGGCTCTTCCGGGACTCTAAGCTGCCCCTGGCTCAGGCGCTTGTTCCGCTGATCCCCCTTCGGTGGTGCACCGACGACCCAGAACGCCTCTCCAAACTGCTGACCCATTCGGAGCGTCCGGGTACGCAGGCGGTTCCCCTCCGGACCGGGGGCTGGAAAGGCACCGAGCCCCCTCAAAGCGCTCCACTCGGCGTCGGGGCGGCCCTGGAGGTGCTCCCCGCAGAGGGCTTCGAACACCTCGTCGAGTTCTTTGCTTCCCGGACCGCCGCCGGTCCGAGCCTCTTCGAAGGTGCTATCGGCTCCCTCGTGCTTGCACTGTCAGCTTACGGCACCTCGCCGATCCCTTCGACTCCGCCTCCCGGGCAGATCGTGTCGAAGGTCCTCCGTCTGGGACTCCTGCACATCAGTGTCGAAGAGGAGATCCTGTCCTGGGAAGAGTACGAGTTAGGCTGGCTGTCCCGGCGTCTCGAGGGCTGAGGCTCGTGCGACGTTGTTGCGCCCCGCCTCTTTCGCTCGATAGAGAGCGCGATCGGCTTCCTCGGCGAGGAGACGGGCGGTATCGTTATCTCGAAAACTGGCCACCCCGCAGCTAAAGGTTACGAAGAAGCTCTCGTCTTCGTTGACGTGCCGAATCTGGGAAAAGCGGTCCCGGACCTCGTCCATCACCCGGGAAGCGTTCTCGAGATCGGTGTTAAAAAGCACGACACCGAACTCTTCCCCGCCGTAGCGCCCGACGATGTCGGTTTTGCGGAGTCGCTCGGTCAAAAGCCGGGCGAGGCTCTTGAGAACCCGGTCTCCCGCGAGGTGACCGTAGGTGTCGTTGACGCTCTTAAAGTGATCGAGGTCGAGCATCGCGAAGCAGACGTCGATTCCCATCCGCCGGGCTCGCTGGACTTCGGTAGAGAGCTTTTCTCGAAGGCTGGAGTGGTTCAAGAGCCCGGTCAGAGAGTCCCTCTCCATAAAGAAACGCATATCCCGAGTCCGTTGGGCCCGCATCCTGATGGAGGTAACGAGATGGTTGGGTTCGATCGGTTTGACGAAGAAGTCGTCGGCACCCTCCCGAACCGCCTCGAGCTGCTTTCTGGCGTCGTTTTCGACCGAAAGAAAAACAATCGGGATGCCGACGTAGGCGTCCTGCTGCCGAATCATCCGGGCGAGCTCTATGCCGTCGCAGTCGGGCATGTAAATGTCTAGGACGATGAGCTCCGGCTTGGATTCGACCATCACCTGGAAGAGATTGCGGGGATCGGTGACGACGGAGGTTATCATTCCCGCGTTCTGGAGCACCATGGCGATATAGGAGACAAACTCTGGGTCGTCGTCGACTAAGACGACGTGGTAGGGCACCCGAGCCATCGGATGGCACACCGTTTCGATCTTGTCGACAAGATGCGTAATCTCGACCGGCTCGGCTATAAACGCGTCTCCTCCACACCGAACTGCTCTGAGCCGCCAATCGTAGTTATCCTCTTCGCAGAGAACGATGAGGGAAAAGAGCTCTTTGTACTCGTCGCTCAACCGCCGGAGGGGACAGGTACTCCCGGCAGGGGGAAGAGAGGTCGCGTCGACGACAACGGCGACCCGAAAGCGCTCTTTTAACAGCTCTTCTATCTGGTCGGCCCTGGACACGAGTCGCACGTCGAATCCGAAGAAGCCGAGCTGATCCGCGTAATCCTGGCACCGCGTCTGGTCTTCGAGCATCAGGCAAACGATCCGCTCCGGTTCCTCGGCGCCGTCGACGGGGGCCTCTTCCAAGGTGTCGAAGTCCGATCCGTCGAACTCCGGCGTCGACTTCGCCGCGCTCCGGAGAGCGTCGAGGTATCCCCGCAGCTCCTTTGCACCGGCATCCGTGAGTTCGCCGTCTTCCTCGAGACTCCCGGCGACGAGATTCTCGACCCGACGAGCGAGGGTGGAAAGGTGGTTCAAACCAAAAGTGGCGCCGGAGCCGGCGAGGCGGTGGGATTGGTACCGAAGGTCCTGAAGAGCCTCCAGGTCGTCATTCTTGACGGCAAGCCTGTCGAAGCTGGCCTCCAGCTCGGATAGGCGGTCCGGGAGCTCCGCGCGAAAGCGTTGACCGAGGCGTTCTATGCGATCCTTAACCGTTTGTGAGAGCAGGGCCATATCTTTACTCTCGGCATTGTAGCACCAAAATATCTAAAGCTTCAATAACTATCCAGGGAAGGTATACAAAGCGTAGTCGCAGAAACGGCGTACCGGACACTCGTCGCAGACGGGTTTTCTGCTAAAGCATATTTGCCGGCCGTGGTTGTTCGCCGCCATCGAGAAGGCGAACTGCTCCTCCTCGGGAAGGAGAAGGGCGATATCTCTTTCGACCTTCTCCGGCGTTCCACCCCCGG
>CAZTRQ010000009.1:0-25022 GCA_964616245.1 uncultured Spirochaetaceae bacterium
TGTGGAGCTTCTGGGTTAGGCGGAAGGCCACCTTCCGGGCCCCCTCGGGGTCCGCGAAGTTATCTCTTTCCCGCCCCGCAAGGTAGCTTATCATCATCGCCGCACCGGAGTAGGCGCCGCACTGGCCGTCTCCTTCTAATCCGGTCCCCGCGGCTAAGGCCGTGGCGGACTTGAATACGGCGTCGGTTTCGCCGGACCGGAGGGAGAAGGTGTCTTGTAGCGCCGCAAAGGTGCACTGGCCGCAGCCCCGGAAGCGCTGTTCGTAGTCGTAGCCGAGGTCGTAGGCCTTCTGTATTCGGGGATCTTCCGTCGTGCTCATGTTGGGAGTCTTCCACGAATCCGGAGGTAGTGACAATCGCGGACAAATGCGGGATGCTGGAAAAAACCACAGAGGATAAGGGGCGCGCTGGATGGATCTTGGGCTAAAGGGTAAGAGCGTCATCGTTACCGGTGCGGGAGGGGCCATATGCGGGAAGATCGCGGAAGGCTTCGCCGCGGAAGGCGCAAACGTCGCTGTTTGGGATATCTCTCTCGAGGCGGCGGAGAGACAAAGGGACGCGATAACCGAAACCGGAGGCCGGGCCATCGCCGTGGACTGCGACGCAACCTCCCGGGATGGCGTGGAAGCCGCCTTCCAAGCGACGCTGTCGGAGTTCGGAACGGTCGAAGCCCTGGTAAACGGCGCCGGCGGAAGCCGTAAAGAAACCACCACCAGCGACGAATTGGAGTTCTTCGATTTTCAGACTGACGACCTAAACAAAGTGATGGCCCTGAACTATCTGAGCGCGGTTATCCCCTCCCAGGTCGTCGGACGGCACTTCGCCGACCAGGACGGGGGCTCCATCGTCAATATTTCCTCTATCGCCGGGATCCTCCCGGTTACCCGTGCCTTGTCCTACTCGAACGGCAAGGCCGCGACCAACAGCTTTACCGAATGGCTCGCGGTGCACATGGCGCAGAACTACTCGGGGAAGATCCGTGTGAACGCCATTGCCCCGGGATTTATTCTTACCGAGCAGAACCGCTTTCTCTTGATCGACGCGAAAACCGGGAATATGTCCCCCCGGGGGCAACAGGTCGTAGACACGGTGCCGATGGCTCGGTACGGGGCCCCGGAGGAGATTGTGGGGGCCGCTCTCTGGCTCTCCTCTGCCGCCGCGAGCTTCGTTACGGGGACGATTATCCCAGTCGACGGCGGGCTGACGGCCTTCTTGGGCGTTTAGGAGGCACGAAATGAAGAGCCACAAGATATCGGTTATCCCCGGGGACGGCGTGGGAACTGAGGTGATGGAACAGGGGCTCCGGGTTCTCAACCGACTAGCGGAAGATCACGACGATTTCGGCTTCGAATTCGTTCACTACGACTGGTCCTGCGAGTACTACACTCAGACCGGGAGGATGATGAGCGAGGACGGCATGGAGCGACTTCGCGACAGCGACGCGATCCTTCTCGGTGCCGTCGGCTACCCCGGGGTTCCGGACCATGTGAGCCTCCGGGAGCTACTTCTAAAGATCCGGCAGGAGTTCGATCAGTACATCAACTTCCGCCCCTGCGTTCTTCTCCACGACGACGACTGCCCGATCAAGGGCAAGCACCCCGAAGACATCGATATCGGCTTCGTCAGGGAGAACGTCGAGGGGGAGTACTCCGGCCTCGGCGGGCGGCTGCGGCCCGGGACTCCGGAGGAGGCGGTTATCCAGAGCTCGCTCTTTACCAGAAAGAACACCGAAAAGGTAATGCGGTGGGCCTTCGAGCTGTCCCGCTCCCGGTCCGAAGAGCGCCGCCGGAAGGGACGAAAATCGTACTCGAAGCTTACCAGCGCGACGAAGAGCAACGCCCTCAACTACAGCATGGTCTTCTGGGACGAGTGCTTTGCCGAGGTAGGAAAGGACTACCCCGACGTCGCGACGGAGCAGTTCCACGTCGACGCCTTGAGCATGTATCTGATCCAGCGCCCGGAAGACTTCGACGTAATCGTCGCGAGTAACCTCTTCGGGGATATCCTGACCGATCTCGGAGCCGTCCTCCAGGGCGGGCTCGGTTTCGCCGCGGGCGGAAACCTAAACCCGGAACGGACCTATCCGAGCATGTTCGAACCGGTTCACGGCTCCGCGCCGAACATCGCGGGGAAGGGAATCGCCAACCCCATCGCGATGATCTGGACGGTAAAGCTACTCTTGGATTTCCTTGGGCATGAGGAAGCGGGAAACCGCGTCCTCGAGGCGATCCGTACCGTGGTAACGACGAACCGTCTCGCCCTGACCCCCGACATGGGCGGCAGTGGATCGACCGCCGACGCCGGGGACCTGATCCTGGCGGCTCTGTAACCGGGGCCGGTGCCGGCCCCGGCACCGCCGCCTACTTCTTCCCGAAGCGCTCCAAGGCGTCGGCTCTTAGCGTGGTGCTTGCCCCCGGGGCTTCGGGCGTTACGAAGTAGCCGTCCTTGACCGTTACGGGGTACTCCATCGCTTCCCGGAGCCAGGGGATATATTCGAGAAGGTTCGTCGACGGGTGAGCTATCGCGAGATGCTGATGGATCTGCGCCATATCGCCGACGTGGGCGACCACCGGAAGCCGGTGCGCCTGGGCGAGCTCTGCCACCTGGAGCCACTCGGTTATGCCGGCGAGGCGAAGCGCATCCGGCTGAACCACCGCCACCGCCCCTGCGGAGATAAAGTCCCGGAAGTGCTCCAGCCGGTAGAGCTGCTCTCCTAGGGCGATTGGGGTCTCTATGAGCTCGGCGAGGCGGGCGTGGCCGTAGAGGTCGTCGAACCACATCGGCTCCTCGAACCAGCCGATATTGTAATCCTTCAAGCGGCTACCGAGGGCGGTAGCCCGGGGAAGGTCGAGCTTGCCGTTGGCGTCGACCATAAACCGGACGCCGTCACCAATTGTCTTGCGAACCGCCTCGATCCTCCGGATGTCCTCCGACGGATTGTCCTTTCCGACCTTTATCTTTACGCCTTTAAAGCCCTCTTCTTCCACGAAGCGCTTGGTGTCGTCGACAAGTTGCGTTTCGCTGAAGTTCAGCCAGCCGCCGTCGGTGTTGTACGCCTCGAGGGGATCGGTTGTCGCGCCTCCGAGAAACTTCCAGAGGGGGACGCCCGCGGCTTTCGATCGGAGGTCCCAGAGGGCGACGTCGAGGGCCGAGATTGCAAGGGTAATAATCCCCGCCCGGCCGACCCAGAGCGAGGAGGGGTCGAAGAACATCTTGTTCCAGAGCCGACGTCCGTCGGTAGGATCCTCCCCGACGAGAACCGGGGCAAACACCTCGTCGATTGTCGCCGCGATAAGGCGGTCCGTCGACAGATGGCCGTGGGTGCCGGTGTAGCCGTACCCGGTAACACCGGCGTCGGTCTCGATGATGGCACCCGGGGCTCCCCAGTGGGTGACGGAATACGTGGCGTCGGCTATTTGGCCGGAGGTCACGGGGCAGTGGACGATAAAGGAACGAACGGCGGTAATCTTCATAGGGAGCAGTATGGATCGACTCTTTCGGTGCGTCAAACACCGGCGCCCTTGCAAATATGAAATTTGGCAAAACCCTTGCAGTCTCCTCGAAGGGGGGCTACTCTGGTTTCTAAAACGAGACACTGAAGGAGTGAGAGATGTCCAAAACAATTGTCGTTACCGGGGGAAGCACCGGAATAGGCGCAGAGACCTGCCGAGTCCTGGCCCCGGGAAACGAGGTGTTCGTTCACTATTTCTCGTCGAAGGGACCCGCCGAGCAGGTCGCCGCCGACGTCGAAAAAGCCGGTGGAAAGGCCCACCTTGTCCAGGCGGATCTGACGACCTCTGAGGGGTGCGAGAAGATCGTAAACGAAGTAAAGGCGAAAACCGATCACATCGACGTCCTGGTGAATAACGCCGGGGGGCTGATCCGCCGTCAACCGGTGCCGGAGCTGGATTGGGATTTCATGATCGAGACCTTCGCCCTGAACACCTTCTCGGCGATGAAAATGACGATGCTCTGCCTTCCCCTCCTAAAGAAAGGGACCGACCCGGTGGTCGTAAACATGACCTCGATCGCGATGCGCCATGGCGCCCCGTCGGCGACCATCTACGGCGCCTCCAAAGGCGCGATCGACAGCTTTACCCGAGGCGCGGCCAAAGAGTTGGCTCCGGATATCCGGGTAAACGCCGTGGCGCCGGGGGTCATCGCGACGCCCTTCCACGAGAAGGTCTCGACCCCGGAGCGGATGGAGGTCTTCAAGGAGAACACCCCCCTGAAGCGCAACGGTGTGGCAAACCACATCGCGACGGCGGTCAAGTTTCTCGTCGACAACGACTTTACCACCGGAGAGACGCTGGATATTAACGGCGGACTTTTTATGCGGTAGGGTCTGTGGCCCCGGGGGTTCTCCCCGGGGCTGGTCCGAGGGACCCGGTCCCTCAGAAGTCCATCGGCCAGTTGGTTCCGGCGGTAACGCCACCGCCGACCCAGATTATCTGTCCCGTGACAAAAGCCGAGGCATCGGAGGCCAGGTAGATTGCCGTGCCGATGAGATCCTCCGGCGTTCCCAGGCGGCCCATCGGCGTTATCGACAGAACCCAGTCGCGCATTTTGGGAATAGACCATACCTTTTCGGTGAGCGCCGTTAGGATGAACCCCGGCGCCAGAGAGTTTACTCGTACATTGTGCCGTCCCCATTCGACGGCGAGGGATCTCGTCAGGGCGTGGAGGCCCCCCTTGCTGAGGGCGTAGGGGGCGACCCCGGGAAGGGGGGAGTAATTGTTGTAGGAAGCGATGTTTATCTGGCTTCCCTTACCCGCGGCTACCATGTGACGGCCGACTTCCTGGGACAGGAAGAAAGCCCCCTTGAGATTCGTTCCAAGAATATGGTCGTAGTCGGTTTCGGTATAGTCGACGGTCGGTTTGCGTTCGTTTACCCCGGCGACGTTAAAAAGGGTATCGATCCGGCCGTGCCTATCGATTATTTCGTCGACGACCCTCTTGTTGTCGTCGACGAGGGAAACGTCCGCGGCGTAGGCCTCGACCTGGGGAGCTTTCGGGAATGATTCGGAAATTTGTCGTGCAGCGGCTTCGACGGTTTGCGAGGTTCTGCCGGTAATGGCGACCTTCGCGCCGGCCGCGGCGAACGACTCCGCGATCGCGTAGCCGATGCCCCGGCTTCCACCCGAAATAAGAACAACCTGCCCTGCCACGGAAAAGAGATCTGGCCCCATCGATTCACCCCGTAGACGATTGAAATTTGGACAACCTACGTTGTAACGTGACGGAAGTGTAAGCGCAAGTTGCGCACGACTTCAAGTCGGGAGAAAGACAAGTGGAAGAACGTTTTCGAGACAGCACCTGGGACCGGCATGGCGTCATAGAGACGATGCTTCGAGAGGTCACAATTCCACGGTTCGTCCGGGTGTCGCAGAACTTCGATCCGACGAACATCGGTGACATTTCTCGAGCCATCGCGGCGGAATTCGCAAAACCCTTCGTCGATTCGAGTATCAAGGAGGGGATGCGCGTTGCCATCACCGTCGGTAGCAGGGGGCTGGCGAACATACCGCAAATTACACGGGACGTTGTCGAGGAGGTGAAGAAACGGGGAGGAAAGCCCTTCGTGGTTCCGGCAATGGGCAGCCACGGTGGAGCGACCGACGCCGGGCAGAAGCAGCTTCTCGAAGGCATGGGGGTCACCGAATCCTACATCGGTGCGCCGATTCTTTCGAGTATGCAGACGATAGTCGTCGGGAAGACCGAGGACGGAAAGCCGGTGCACGTAGACAAGCACGCAGGCGAAGCCGACGGGATCGTCGTTATGGGCAGGGTGAAGCCCCATAGCTCCTTCCGGTCGGACATCGAAAGCGGCCTTATGAAGATGATGGCAATTGGGCTCGGAAAGCAAAAGGGTGCGGAGACGGTCCACGCCGAGGGGTTCGGGCGTATCGCGCATTACATCCCGGCCTTTGGCCGCATCATTCTCGAGAAGTCCCCGGTAATCTTCGGTTTGGCTATCGTGGAAAACTCCTTCGACGACACTTACAAGATAGAGGCCGTCGCCCCGGACGCTTTCGAAAAAGAGGAGCCCCGTCTCTTAAAGGAAGCCTTCGCTCTTATGCCGCGCATAAAGCTCGATCAATTCGACGTTCTCATCGTGGATAAGATCGGGAAGAACTATTCCGGTGACGGAATGGATCCTAACATCTCCGGGGCCTTTGCCACGCCGTACGCATCCGGCGGACCGAAAGTGCAACGCTACGTCGTTCTCGACCTAACCGACGAATCCCACGGAAACATGCTCGGTGCGGGGTTGGCGGATTTCGTGACGAAGCGGCTTTTCGACAAGACCGATTTCGACGCGGCGTACCCGAACGCCCTGACCAGTCGAGTTCCGAAGCCGGCAAAGATGGGCTTGGTAATGAAGAACGACCGCACGGCGATCAAGGCGGGAATCTACAACTCCGAGGGGATAACCGATCGTCTGCCTACGCTGGTTCGAATTCCAAACACCTCGCACATCAACGAACTGTTGGTCTCCGAGACGCTTCTCGAACAGGTGGAGGCACACCCGGAGCTTACGGTTCTCGGCGAGCCCTTCGAGCTAACGTTTGACGCCAACGGCAACCTGCCGGAGCTCGGCGACTAGCCGGCTCCGAAGACGCCCCGAGACTACCGCATTAGGACGCCGCCGTTTACGTCGATTGTCGCTCCGGTAATGTAGTCCGAGAGGGGAGAAGCGAGAAAGTAGACGGCTTTCGCGACGTCTTCGGCGGTACCTATTCTCTTTAAGGGCACCTCTTCGGGGTTGAACTTGCCGGTCGTCATGTCCGTCGCGATAAACCCGGGCGCCACGGCGTTGACGTTTACGTTGTGCGCCGCGCCGTAACGGGCGTAGGACTTGGCAAGGCCCACGACGCCTGCCTTGCTCGCGGTATAGTCCGGTCCGACCTTGAGTCCCCCAACCTGTCCGCCCATGGAAGCGAGGTTGACGATCTTTCCCTTCCGCCGGGCGATCATCTGCTCGATTACGGCCTGGGAGCAGAGGTGAACCCCCCGGAGGTTGATGTCGAGGACCCGGTCCCACTCGTCGACGGTAGTCTCGCCGGCGGTCTTGAAGTTAACGATTCCCGCATTATTCACGAGAATATCGATCTGCTTGTGGCGTGCCACTATGTCGGCGACGACGGTGCGTATCGACTCCGGGTCGGAGACATCCATGAGCGCTCCCTCTGCGGAGAGACCGGCTGTCTCGAGCTCCCGGGCTGTTTGCCGCGCCGACGGCTCGTTGAGGTCAGCGATAATGACGTGGGCTCCATGCTCCGCAAGGAGCTTGGCCGACGCTTTTCCGATTCCCCGGGCTGCCCCGGTTATGAGTGCGACTTGTTTTTCCAAATCCATGGTTCGTCCTTCATAATAGAGGAACGATACCTGCTTTACAATAAAGCAGTCCGAGAATGAAACAGGAGGAAGACAGACGATGAGATTGACACCTGAGGGCTGCAGGGAACGCCGCCGCGGGCTGCTCGCACGAGTGCCGGCGGACCTAATAGTAATAACCAATCCGCGGAACCTCTTCTATTACAGCGGTTTCCGCGCGTCGGAGCTCTCCCTCGGAGGGTGGGGGCCGAGCATGCTGACGATCGATTCCCAAGGGCGGTCGGTTCTGATTACGCATAACTTCGCGACAGGGGGACTCGATGGTGCGGATGTCGACCGCATCGAGGTTTGGACCTGGTACGATCCCAGCCGTTCGCCCGGCGTCCCTATCTGGCGGGGCGGCGCCGAGTCTTCGCAAGCGCTTCTGACCGAGCTCTTGGCAGGGAAATCGTCCCCCCGGATCGGCTACGAAGCAGGCGTACTTCCCGTCGATCTGCTTCCCCTAAGCATAAACCCGGAGCTCCTCGACGTAACCGAGGCGATCCTGATGCAGCGGCGGCAGAAGCACCCGGACGAGATCTCGCTTATCCGCCGTGCCGTGGAAGTGGCCGCGGTCGGCCACGAGGTCGCCAGAAATTCAGTCGCTCCCGGCATGACCGAGATAGAGCTTTACGGGTCTATCCTCGAGGCCATGACCGTTCGGGCCGGAGAGAGCGTAAACCTCTTCTCCGACGTACTGAGCGGGCCGCGATGCCGGGAAGGCTCCGGACCTCCGACAAACCGGGCTATAGAGGCAGGTGACACCGTCATCCTCGACCTGAACCCGTACGTCGGAGGGTACCGAAGCGACTACACCTCGACCCTTGTGCTTCGAGACGAATTGACCTTGGCCGAAGCAAATGCAGAGAAGACGCTCCACGAAGCGCTGCTTGCCGGAGAAGCACTTTTGAAGCCCGGAAACGGCGCCGCATCGGTCTACCAGGCCCTCGATTACGTGCTCCGAAGCTCCGGATACGCCGAAGGACTTGTCCACCACGCTGGTCACGGTCTTGGCCTCGGGCACCCGGAAGCGCCTTACCTGGTGCCGGAGAGTGAAGAGGTCTTGATGATAGGAGACGTCGTTACCCTCGAGCCCGGTGTCTACTCCGAGGATGCGAGTGCCCGGATCGAGCACAACTATCTCATTACCGAGTCCGGTTTCGAACGGCTTTCGAGTCACCGGACCAATTTTCTTCCTATGTCGTAATGACCTCGGTAAGCGTGGGGTAGGCGAAGGGGCTCCCTGTAAGCTCGGGCCACGATATACCGTGCTGCATCGCGAGCTGAACCGGCGCGAGGACATCGGCTGCGTTCTCGCCGAAAGCCGCCGCCGCAACGATGCGCTTCTCCGTGGTCAGCCACACCTTTACCTCTCCCGGGGGCACTTCCCGGTGGATGTGGGCGAGCATTAGCCGGTTGTAGGCCCGCCGTTCGAGGCGGAGCTCCGGATTGTTCCGGGCATTCGCCACGGGTCCGATTTCGGCGAGTTGCGGCTCGGTAAACACGGCTTCGATAAGCGGCGCCGGCCCCTGTCCGAGCCCGGTAGACCCGTCGGTTAGTGCAAACGCGACCCGCCGCGCCTCGAGAACGGCCTTGTTCGCGACGAGGGGAGGGCCGGTAATGTCTCCACAGGCGAAGACTCCCGAGAGGGAGGTTCTTCCGGCTCCGTCGACGACGAGGAAACCGTTTTTCGTCTGCAGTCCAAGGGCTTCGAGGGACCCGGGAGACTCGGCGATCGACTCCAGATCGGCGGCCCGTCCGGTCGCGATAAATGCGTAGTCCGCGGAGAAGCGTCTGCCTTCGGCGGTCGTGGCAGTGACGCCGTCGGAGCCTTCGACGACCTCCGTTACCGGGGACTCACCGTGTACCTCCACGCCGACGCCCCTGAGATACTCTCCGAGTCGCCCGACGTATTCCCGGTCCCAGGAGGGAAGTATGTCCCGGCGGGCAAGAATCGTCACCTTAGAGCCTAGGCGGGCGAAGGCGCTTGCGTATTCGACTCCTGTTACGCCGCCTCCGACCATTACGAGGGTCTGAGGAATCTCCTCGAGGAGCTTTGTGTGGCGCGGGGCTATGACTCGCTTTCCCGTCGGCCGGACTTTCTCGGCAAAGAGCGGTTCCGAGCCTCCGGCGAGGACGACGTTTCGGGCACGCAGTGGCTCTCGTGAGTCTACCACGACGGTCGTCGGATCCTTTAGCTTGCCGGTTCCCTGGATAAGGGTAACACCTGATTCGGCGAGGAGCTTCGCTACATCGGCGGAACGGTCGGAAATTGCCTTCCGGACTTCCTCTGCGATTTTTTGTGCCTCTTCCGGGGGGAGAAGCGAGTTGGTCTTGCGTTGGTGGCCGGCGTGCAACCACACCTTACTCGGAAGGAGGCTTCCGACGGTCGCACGGCCCCCCGGTGGCGTCGCCGTCACGAGAGCCGTCTTCATTCCGGCTCGAGAAACCAGTCCTGCAACTTCTGCCCCGGCGGGGCCCGATCCAACTACCGCTACGTCATAAAGCATATAAGAATAATAGTATATATGGATTAGCGAGGCAATGGTTTTCGACCACGCCTTCTTCGTCTTGCACTTCCGTCCCGGGGCGATCAGAATAAGCGTAGTCTCTTTCGATTCGGAGTTGCTGTTGAAAGCTAAAGGCGCCACCATTCTCTGTTTGCTCTTCGTGGCGACGGCCTCCGTCGCCGCGGCGCCGGAGCTCTACGTCGGAGCGAAGGGTGGGGCGAACTTCTCGTGGATAACCGGCGCGGACTGGGAAGACGATATCGTGGATTCGTTCGACGGCAGGAACAGAGGGCGCTTCGGGGCAACCGTCGGGGGGTTCGTGAGCGCGGTCTTTCCCTCCCGCTACGGCCTCCGGGCCGAGCTTCTCTACACCGAGCACGGCGGCAAGGTTGAGGGCCGGGTGGATGGAAGCAAGGCCGAGTTTCGTTTTCGCACGATCATCCTCGATGTCTCCCTCCTCGGAGAGCGCTATTTCGATGTGGGCAAAGGGGGGATCTTTGTCTTCTTGGGGCCCACGCTTCTTGTCTTGCAGGGAGATCTCGTCACCGACGTTCGGTCGGAGGGAGCAGAGTTCGAAGGTCGAGATACCTACGACGGAGAGCAGCTATTCGGTGCGACCGGCGGGGTGGGCTACACGCTCCCCCTCGGTGTCGGCGTTCTTCTCTTCGAGACTCGCTACACTCGCGGGTTTACCGGATATAACCGTGAGAGGGCTTACGACAACGCTGTAACAGCGCTTGCCGGGTACGCCTTACCCTTCTAAGCGAAGGGAGTGGCCGTCGCCGCGCCGGCGTCGGCTGCCATCCATGCGAGTTTGGCGGCGCCGGTGATGGTAGCATCCGCAGCTTCTTCCCACCGGATATCCGGAAAGGTCGCCTTTTTGAGGCGGAGCATCGCCTCGATTCCTCCGCCGGTGTAGCGCATCTTTCCCGACAGTGACCAATTCTTTAGGTAGTAGTCGTAGCGTCGGTGCATCTCCGCGACAATGGCATTCGCCGTGGCCTTGAGGAGGTCGTCCCGGGTGTGGGCCAGCGTAATTCCGGAGAACTCTGCGGTTTGCCTCTCGAAGCTGGTCCTGTCCCCGGCGAAGAAAGGCCGAAGGCTCACCGAGGTATCGGGGATCCTCATGACTTCCGGGAGGTAGGCGGAATAGAAGTTGGCAGGATCGATCTCTCGGTAGAACTCTCTGCGGACCCATTCTAGGGCACCCCCGCCGGCCCCGATAATGTTCATAACCAGCCACTTCCCAGGGAGGGGGTGGGTGCACAGCAGAAACTCCGGCCGGGCGACTGGCTTTTCCGTCGAAAGAACCATTACCTCCACAGTTCCCGTGGAGTTGAGAATATCCCCCTCGTCGTTAACCCCGGCGCCGAAGGCGGCGATGCCGGTGTCGCCCCCGCCGGCGATAACCGGCACCCCGGAAGGAAGACCCAACTGCCGCGCCGCGGTTTCGGTGAGCCCGCCGACCACATCGGCGCAGTGATAGACCGGGGGCATTTTCTCCAGAGCGAACCCGAGGTCAGAAACGAGGTCTTGGTCCCACCCATCGTCGGAGAGGGTTCGGTAGAGGCCGTTGAAGGACGCATTCGTCGTATCGATCGCCCAGGTGTCGACCATGCGCTTGAGAAGAAAGGTGTTCGTGTGGCCGAAGTAGCAAACCTTTTCGAATACCTCGGGCTCGTTATGCTGAATCCAGAGCATGCTCGAAAGCGACATCCCCCCAGGGTAGGGAAGGTTTCCCGAAACCGAGAGAAAACGCTCCTCTCCGACGAGCCGAACCGCCGCCTTGGCTTCGGCTTCGCTTCGGCGGTCGAGGTGGATGATGGCCGGTCTAAGGGGGGTGCCTTCAGAATCCAGGGGAACCAGCCCCGGGCGGAGCACCGAGAGCCCCACGGCTTCGATCTGGTAGTTTGTAGTCGGAAGGCCTGCGACGGCTCGGGCCAATTGCCGCCACAGGACCTCGAAGTCGAGCTCTACGTAGCCTGGTTCCGGAGTCGCGTAACCGTAGCGCTCCGAGGATCGGTAAAGAACGGTGCCCTGACGGTCGACAATGCCGACCTTAGAAGAAGACGTGCCGGCATCGACGACGAGTACGGCGGACTGTTTCCTGCTCATTCGCGCCAGGGTAGCACGTCTCATCTGCCCGGTGGTACCCCAGCGGATCTCGATCGAAGAGGGCGTCTAGGGATTTAGGCGAACGTTTTTGATATCGACTGACTTGATCGCGTCCGGTTTATCGGTTGCGATAAGATTGTCAACGATCTTCTTGACGTCTCGTACGCTAATATCTAGAAGGTCTACTTCGAGCTCGAGAACTACTTCGACTTTCATGGTTTTTCCTCCTCAGGACTGTCGAAGACGATGGTGCTTCCCGGCAGTTGAATTACGTCTCCCGGTGAGAGCCGCCGCTTCGACGTTTGTTGGTTGTTTACACTGATGGGCTCATCGCTGACTACGGTGTAGCTTTGGGCAGCGGAATCGAAGACGATAGTCGCGTGGGATTCTTTGAGGCTCGGAGCATTCGTTAGGGTCACGTCCGCTTCGGTGCTCGATCCAATGACGGTCTTCCCGGCGGATAGGTCGAGAACTTGGGTAGCCTTTCCTCTGGCGTCCAAGACTTCCAAGTTCGGGGCTGTTTTGCTATTTCGGAAGCGTAGCAGCGTCGTAACCGCCGCGAGGACGAGAGCCACGACAAAAGCGAGAAGATAGAGGTAGAAGGGCCCGGCGCCAGGGAGCCCTAAGATGGTGGCGGTAAAGTAGCGGCGGGTCGCAGTCACCCGGTTACCGTGGCCGAGGTAGGTAACCCGAAGGGTCCGCGTCCTTCCCGGGATGACTCGAGGTCTGTAGGTTAGGCGGTACTCGTCGAGAATACGTTCTCTCATTTCCGTGTAGACCGAGGCGAGCTCCTCCTGATTCGCTGCGTCGAAGAGAAGCCCTCCGGTCTGCGTGACGATCGAAGAGAGCGCCTGGTCGCCGGTGGTCGCAAAGTTGACGGCGAAGACGCCGGTGGATTCCTCGGTAATCGAGGCCACCGCATCCTCGGGCTCGACAAGGGCTTCGCCGTACTCGGGGTGGGGTCGGCCGGAATGGACCGAGAAGGGAAAATTCTCTCCGTCGGAGAGGACGAGGACTACCTTCCGGCCGACTACCTCCCCGAGATCTTCGGCGGCGAGAGCGAGTGCCCGGTAGAGCTCGGTGTAGGCCTGGTCGCTTTCCGGTCGCTCGATGGCGTCCAAGGCCTGGTCGATGCTCTCCAGAGAGGTGGTCGGCGGGCTGTGAAGCCGGTAGCTGGTGTTGAAGCTCGCGAGGGCTACCCGATCTTTGGACAGATCGAGTTGATCGAGGAAATCGCGGATGGCGCCCTTGGCGGCGGTTATTCGCATTGCCTCAGGGTCCTCGGTATCTGTCCCGCGAATCGTTTGGTACATACTCCCGGAGTTGTCCACCAGCAAGAGAAAGGTGATGCCTTCGTCGATGTCGGCGACCTGGGTCAGGGATAGAATCTCGGCATCGTTAAACGTCTGCCCGTCCGCCGATTCCTCCACCCGAAAGGCTTGGGCGGCGAGGGCCGTCGGGACGTCTCCGCCGGCAGTCGTCACCCCGAGATAGATGTCGACCTCCTGTCGCGCGAGGAGCCGACTCGGATCTACCTGGCCGATCCGAATGGACTGTGCGTCGAGGCCGCCGGAGGCAATGATAAGAATCGCAACCATGGAAAGAAGGGTTTTTCTGCCCATCATGAATGTCTCCTATGGACCTCTACGGCAGGTAGAGGAGTTTGGCGCTACCGACCTGAAGAACGTCGCCGTACTTTAGCGGACCCGTACCCTCAGGCGAAAGCCTGCTGTCGTTCTGTTTGACATCGGTCTCGGGATCCTCCGGATAAAGATAGATGTCCTGTCCCGAAGCCCGGATCCGAGCGTGGTTCTCCATTACCCGGCGATAAGAAAAAAGCGGTACGTCGGCCCCTCGGGACGAGCCGATTGATATGTTTCGCTGGTTTAGGATGAACTCCTTCCCCTTATAGGTGCCGTTGAGCAACCGGAGTATGCCAAAGGCCAGCGACTTTTCGACGAGCCCGTAGGCGAAGGCAACGAGGAGGCCGAAGAGCAGTAGTCCGAGGGGGCGACCCTGGGCTTCGGAAACGAAGGCACCGGAGTATTCGACCAACACACCGCCGAGAGCTCCGCCGAGAAAGCCGGAGATAAGCCCAATCCCGAGCTTCCGGGGAGAGCGTTTACGCACCCCCTCGGTTGTTCCGACGAAGACGCCGAGAACAGCCCATCCGAGCACTCGGGTTAGGGGCAGCGCCCCGGAATCGAGGGCAACGCCCTGCCGGAAGAGGTACCCTCCGAGGGACAGAAGGAGCCCCTGACCGAGGACAAAGCCCACGGCTCCACCGATAAGGCCCCAGAGCGCTCCGAAGGCGCCTCCGGTAAGGGTGCGGCGACCGTTTGCCGCGATAACCCCGTCCGCAAAGCCGAAGAACAGGCCGTAGACGGCGCCAAAGAGTGCCCCGGAGCCTACGCTGAATAGAAGGTAGGATGGAAACCGCTGCTGAAGGGCAAGGACCAACTCCATCGCAGGCCAGGCCGCGAGGCCCCCGGCCAAACCCAACAGGACGTATATGAGACGACGGTGGAAGGTGGACATCGGTGGCTCCTTACTAATTCTGCGAAAGCCCCGGGGCTAACCGAGGGGTGCCGACGGAGAAGGTGGACTCTCCGGAGCTGTCTTCTATTGTTACCGGAACCTCATGGCCCGAGGGTACCTCGATGCGAAGGGGGGAGGTGGTGTTGAGCCCCTCTCGAAGGGCGATCTGGTATCGACCCGGTGGCAAGACCAGGCGGAGTGGGGCCTCTCCGATCTTGGGAACGTCGGTTACCTCCCCGGGGTAGCCGCCGGAGCGAACCTGTTTCGACCCGTCGATCAGTAGTTGGGACCCCGAGACAGAGGACTCGATGATCAGGGCTCCGGGAACCGGAGGGAGGGAAACACGGAGGAAGAGCGTTGTCTGCTCCGGATCCAGGGCGAGGCTGAACACCTGGTTGAGGTAACCTTGGCGTTCGAAGGAAAAGCGATAGACCCCGCCGGATTGAACTCGAGCTGCCACCAGTGGTCCCCAGGCCTGCCAGCGGCCGTTAATCCACACAGAAACAGCCGTACCCCGGGTAATGTCCCGGCCGGACTCTCGGTCCGTTATCCGCCAATCAACGTCCACGGGAACGGTAGGCGGTGGTGAGAGGGGTATTTCGAGGAGATGGGCGGTTTGCGAATCTCCCGGCAGCACCAGCCGCCCCTGGCTCCTCGAGGAGACAGAGTCGAGGACGAAACTCTGCCAGGTAAGGCGAGAATCTACCACCACCTTTACTCGATAGCCTCCCACCGGAAGGTGGAGGCGCTGGGAGCGAAACACGATCGCCTCGTCGGTGTCCGCCGCCTCCCGACGTTGGAACCGCACCGGAGGCACATCCACTTGCGGTATCTCGTTGTTGTCGTCGAGGAAGAGCTGGGCAGCGACGAAGAGGTCCTTCGGTTCTTTTCCACCTCGGGGCACTTCGATCTGCATCTCCAGTGCCCCGTAACGCCGTGGCATGACTATTTCGCGGTAGTAACCGGTAAAGTAGCTGTAGGCGGCTACGGCGACCAGGAGGCCGGCGAGGCCGGCTAAGAGACTGGCTCGAAGCGCCGGTTTTCGAGCGGGCACTTCGGGTTGCTTTGCCCCGGAAACGACCTCGGCGAGAAGCGCGGTAACCTGGTTCCGGGAGTCTACGTTCAGCTTCTGGTCGATCTTCCGAATGACCCAGTCGAGGTTTTGTACCCGACGGTCCGTCCGGACCTTCATTGTTCGCTTGACGATGTGCGCCGCAAAGCGAGAAACCTTCGGGTTGACCTTCCGGGGCCTCTCATACTGTCCGTTCTGAATTTTCGCCAGGGTGTCCGGCGACAGCGAGCTCGGGAACGGTTTTTTTCCGGTAACCGCTTCGTAGAGTACGACACCGATTGAATATATGTCCGCTCGTTTGTCGACATTCCGCGTGTTCTGGAACTGTTCCGGCGCCATGTAGACCGGCGTTCCCAGGGTCATACCCTCTCGAGTCAGATTGGATTCGTCGTCTCCGTGGATGGTGGCTATTCCGAAGTCGACTAGTTTGACCTCGCCTTTTCGAGAGATGAGAATGTTTCCCGGTTTGATATCCCGGTGGATAACGCCGTGTTCGTGGGCGTAGGCAAGGGCCCGGCATGCCTCCCGAATTATCAAGATGGCAACCTCACTCGGCAGGTAGCGCTCCCGGCGGATCAGCTCTTCCAAGGAGACACCGTCTACGTATTCGAGAACGATGTAGTAGGAGGTCCCTTCCCGGAAGTGATCGTAGACATCGACGATCGCGTCGTTTCGAAGATCCATCATTATCTGAGCTTCGCGGCGGAACCGCTCCCGCATGTCCGCGTTCCCTCGGAGGGTCAGCTTTTTGATAATGACGGTTCGGTCTAGAGTAGGGTGCTCGGCGGTGTAGACGGCTCCCATTCCCCCGCGGGCCAATTGCTTGAAAACACGATATTTTCCGATGGACTCTGGGGTCTTAGCCATTAACTGCCGCCTCTGTTCTTGGTATTTCCACCACGTCGCTCTCCAGGTCAAAGGGACGGTCGGCGGGTACGACCGCAGCCACGAAGCGCTCCGGATTATGGAGTTGTACGTAGCGGCCTTCCGCCCTGAGGTTGTAGAGGCCGCCGATCGGCCGGTGCCCTCCGAAATAGAGGCTTCGATTTCGTGTCGACGGTTGAAGCAGTGTGTCGAGCATTGCCTCTACGCTTCCTGGAGCCGCAGCGTCGTTCGCCGTCCAGGTCAGTCCCGCGACAACCTCTCCATCGGAACGGTAGTTTATAATCTCCTCCTTGGTAAAGACCCGAGCCGGCTCCGAGTGACCCGCAAGAAAGGTGGCTCCAACGGCTACGAGAGGGAGCGCCTTTTCGAACTCATACACTGTGTCGAAGGCCGACGGATAGAAGCGTCGCATGTAGTCTGCCACCATCGCGCCCTCGTAGGCAAACTTTCCGAAGGGGATGTTACCGTCGCGATACTCGTTCGCGATGTTTTCATGGTTTCCCTTGAGGCAGTGCACCACTTCCGGCAAGGCCTCGCGCAAACGGCCCATTAGGCGCAAGACGGTCAGACTCTCGGTCATTTCGGCGTCCATGGCGCCGTGCTCTCGGAAAGAGCTCTGAAACTCCTCGAAGGCCTCGAGCCATCGGGTCGCGGCTCTCGCCTCGGCGTGGACGTAATCTCCTAAGAACAACAGTTGCGCTTGTCGGTTATGGAGGGCCGAAAAGAGTCCCTCGCCAAGTCCCCAGGGGCCGAGGTCCAGATCGATAACCGAGAGGACGAGGTCTACCCTGGCATGAACATCGGGTACGATAACCGTGGGTACGTCTTCTCGGAGATAGATAAGCCCCCCGGGCCGGTTGCCGGCGTCGAGGGGCCGTCGAGGCGGACCTTCCGAGCGCAGAACGTCGAGACCCGCTTCGAGGTCGTTCCGAAGCGCCGCGGAATTCGGCAAACCGGTCGCGCCGGCTATCTCGTAGAGGCGGCTTCGGAGCTCTTCCATCCTTCTATTCCAGAATTACCGTTTTGTTTACCTGGACGAACTCCTCGCTCAAGACTTCGGTGACGTTGGAGAGGAGCTCTTCTTCCTCTTCGGTCTCAAGCTCGTCTGATGTAACCGCGATCTTGAAGATGGCCGAGCTCTGTTTGATCGGACCGGGCTCGAAGGCCGCGACTTCGTCCACCGCCATGTCGCCGGAGAGCTTCCCGGAGTCGTGGTGGGCGCTTTCCGGGACGTCCTCCCGAAGACCGATGCTGAGGTAGTCGACGTTTCTGCTTCCGTCGACGAGGGGCCCGAGGGTCAAAAGGGATCCGGAGTAGGTAAGTATCAGAGCACCTCGTTCCTCATTTTCTGAGAAATCATCTACCTCTTCCATACCCTGCTTTTGAATTTCTTCCTCGAAAATTCGTTTCTTCTCCAACCAGGCCTGGGCAATGGTCTCCACCGATTCGTCGGTGTCCGGGAGGCCCGAGCTCTTCGTTATCTTCCGGATGTGATCCTGAATATCCGTCGGGATTTGGTCTATGTAGATACCCATTATTCCTCCATGTCTTCGTGATACACTCAATGTAGGACCATACAGATCGAAATTCCACTTGGAGGCGAGAATGATGGAGTCTTTCGGCGAGCTCCCGGATCGAATACGACGGCATCTCGAGGCAATAACCGATTCTTCGGGGCTACCCCCGGGGGACGAGTCCCTTAGCAAGATAACCGAAAACTGGACGGCAAAGCGCCGGCTCTTCGTAGAACAGCGAGAAGCACTCGGGATGACCGAGGAGGATCGTTTTACGGCGGAGGACCCCCGTGGAAGCCTGATGTTGACCTATTCGGGGTCCTTGATCTGCCTCGGCCCTCTGACCGAGACGGGCCGAACCTTCGAGTACGCGAGCATTAAGCTACGCGCGGACGTTCCGGATATTATCGTTACCGAGGGGTGCAACCTTGCCGGTGAGGCGTCGGTGGACGCTCCGGTTCGTTTTGCGACGTGTCCGATCGAGAGTACTTCGGAGCTGCTCTTTATCGCGTCCTTCGACCCGTCGCTCCCTGCCCCGGAGCAGGAGCAACGTCTTCTCGAGGCCACTATCTTTCTGACCAACGGGTTCGTCAAAGAGAACCAGAGTCTTACCGTCGAGGGTGGCGTCGACCACTTTACGATAAAGTCGATCGTGCAGTACGTGGCAAAGCGCAACGGCGTCACTCAGACCCTGGCACGACGGCTCCTCGACGATTACCTAACCATGCTCGAGTCCGGTGCCCTTCTCGGGGAGCGGGTTCCCCTTGGTCGCCTGGGGCGGCTGTTTCTCGGGACCCGGGGGGCGCAAAAGGCCCGGGTGGGTCATAATCCTTCGACCGGGGAAGAGATCCTTATCCCGGCGAAACCCGAAACCGCCGTTCCTCGCTTCTCGTTCTCCAAGCATTTGAAAGAGAGGGCATCGCGGGTTCCCCCTGAGCGAATCGGTGGCGGCGCCGAGGACGGCGGGGAGTAGTGGGCGCCATCACCATTGGGCCCCTCGCCCTCTCCCTCGAGAGAGCCTTTGGAATTCTTGCAATTCTCACCTTCGTAATCGCCTCCGGCGTTGCTTCGAGACGCCGGGAAGAGCTCGCGAGATGGGACGGCGGGGCATTGGTCTCCGGGCTGGTTTTCGGTCGGCTCCTCTACGTCGCGTTCCACGCATCGACCTTTCTTGCCCGACCCTGGAGTGTGTTCTACGTCTGGCAGGGCGGCTTCTCGCCTCTCGGGGCCGTTGCCGGTGTGGTTCTCTTTAGCCTCTGGCATTTTCGCGGCTCCTGGCGCGGCCTCCCGCCGGCTCTCGGGGTGCTTTCGGTTGCCTTCCTGGTGTGGGCCCTTCCTACCGTCGTTACCTCGGTGTTGGAAAGCCGAGGGGATCCTATCCGGATTCCGGCTATGAGCCTTTCCGCCCTGGACGGGGAAGAGGTTGAAATGGCAGACTACGTAGGAACCCCGATGGTAGTAAACTTTTGGGCGACCTGGTGCCCGCCTTGCCGCAGGGAGATGCCGATGATGGCGCGGGTGGCCCGGGAAACCGAGGTCGTGTCTTTCGTGTTCGTTAATCAGGGAGAGGGCCCCGGGGCAGTACAAGAGTACCTTGCCGCGGAGAGCCTGGGATTACCGAACGTCCTTTTGGACCGGGGACAACGCTTAGGAGCCTACTTCGGGGTCCGTGGCCTTCCGACTACCGCGTTCTTCGATTCAAATGGGGTCCTGACGGACTATCATTTCGGAGAGCTGTCGGAGGCCGGCTTGGCGGGTTACCTGCGAGATCTTGAATAGAGAAAGGAAGCGTTGTTGAAACGGGCCGAACTGTTCCACCCCCGGGTGTTCGACGACCTTGAGTGGGCGCAAGCCTATTTTAGGCATAACCAAGAGAGCATCGCCCAGACCGGTCGACGCCTCGGGAAACTGTTGACGAAACTGGATGCCCGCAGAGGACACCTCGTCGACCTGGGCTGCGGTTTCGGCGGGGTTGACGCCGAAATCGCGATACTTCATCCGGAGCTCCGCGTTACCGGCATCGACTTGTCCGAGCCTCTCCTCGAGATAGCCGAAGACCTCGCGGAGCGAAAAACGGTGGAGGACCGGGTAACCTTTGTTACAGGCGATGTTTTGGATGTCGATCTGCCGGAGAACTCGGCGGATATCGTCGTCAGCAGCTACATGCTCCACATCGTCGAAAATCCTCAAAAAATGTTGGCGGAGATCGAGAGAATAGCGAAGCCGGGAGCCACCATCCTTATTACCGACCTCCGGCGGGTCTGGGTTGCATGGTTCGAAAAGAGACTCCGTACGGCGTTTTCGGCCCGGGAGGCTCGAGAAATAATAGAGCGGTCAGACCTGCGCGGTGGCGTGTTTGCGACAGGGCCGTTTTGGTGGGATTACATCGTAGAGGGAAAACAATGAACTACAGGAGCTTTGGAAGAACGGGATGGAAGGTGTCGGAAGTCGGCTTCGGGGCCTGGGCCATTGGAGGTTCCTGGGGAACGGTTTCCGAGGAGGACGCCGTAGCCGCTTTGCACGCGGGGATCGACGACGGTGTAAATTTCGTCGACACGGCGGATGTCTACGGAGACGGAAGAAGCGAGCGGATTGTCGGCCGCGTCGTCAAAGAGCGATCCGAGGAAATTCACGTCGCGACGAAGCTGGGGCGCAGACTGGATCCCCATGTGGCGAATGGGTACACCACCGCGGCGATGGAGGGGTTCATAGACCGTAGCCTCAAGAACCTGGGGGTCGATACACTCGACCTCGTACAGCTCCACTGTCCCCCGACCGAGGTCTACTACCGGCCGGAGGTTTTCGACGCCCTCGACCGCTTTGTCGCCAAGGGGAAGGTCGCGCATTACGGCGTCAGCGTGGAAAAGGTCGAAGAAGGGATCAAGGCGACTGAGTATCCGGGGGTAAAGAGCGTTCAGATTATCTTTAACATGTTTCGCCAGAGACCCGCCGAGCTCTTCTTTCAGCTTGCCGCCGAACGCGAAGTGGCGATTCTAACCCGGGTTCCTCTTGCCAGCGGTCTTCTTACCGGAAAGATGTCTCGTCAGTCGACCTTTCCCGCGGACGACCACCG
Organism: uncultured Spirochaetaceae bacterium; assembly: GCA_964616245.1. Taxonomy (GTDB): domain Bacteria; phylum Spirochaetota; class Spirochaetia; order DSM-27196; family PWMO01; genus CAYPUT01. Next base: position 21,084 of record CAZTRQ010000009.1, read on the forward strand.
GAACTTCAACCGGGACGGGTCGGCCTTCGACCGGGGGGAAACCTTCGCCGGTGTTGACTTCGAGACCGGCCTCGAGGCGGTGGAAAAAGTGCGGGAGCTCGTGCCCGGGGACGTTTCCATGGCGCAGTTCGCGCTTCGGTGGATCCTCAGCTTTGACGCCGTTTCGGTCGCGATTCCCGGGGCGAAGAACCCACACCAGGCCCACAGCAACGCCCAGGCAAGCGACCTTCCGGCCCTGTCGGAGGACACGATGGACCGTATCGGGACGGTTTACGACTCCCTTATTCGCCCTCAGGTTCACCAGCGATGGTAGGGTGAGGGATGTCCGAAATCGTAGATCCCGAAGCTCCGTTCCGTTTTAGACGCCTCTCGTTTCTCGTCAGCGTCGTCTTCTTTAGCTTCTTCTGCCGCATGGTCTTTTCGCCCCTCCTCCCCGCGATCGAGAGCGACCTAAACATCTCCCACGCGGTTGGGGGCTCTTTCTTTTTCTTTATCGCCGTTGGTTACACAACAACCATGCTGGTCTCGGGGTACTTCTCTCCCTTTATAGACCACCGGAATGTAATCGTTATCGCGGTGGTCTTGGCAGGTCTCGGTGTAGGGTTGGTTGCTCTCTCGCAATCCGTCGGGACCATGCGACTATCTTTGGTAGTCGTGGGGGTTGGCGCCGGGCTCTATCCGCCGTCGGGAATTACCACATTGACATCCCTCGTTCCCAAGGCTCGCTGGGGGACCGCGACGGCGATTCACGAAATAGGTCCCAACCTCGTCTTCGTCCTTGCGCCCTTTTTCGCCGAGCTAATGCTGCGTATTAGCAACTGGCGGGGAGCCCTTCTGGTGACCGCCGGGGCCGCGGTTCTGAGCGCCCTGATTTTCGGTGTCTTCTCCGAAGGGGGCCGATTCCGCGGAGCTCCCCCGCGCTTTTCGAATATCCGCGTGGTTATCGGGGATCCGGCGTTTTGGATGGCCGCGATATTCGTAATCTGGGGAATGGTTGCTCACATCGGGATCTACTCGATGCTTCCGACGTACCTGGTGTCCGAGGTGGGTATGGCCAGGGGGACGGTCAACAGCATCGTCGGTCTCTCTCGGACAATGGGCCTTGTAGCGATATTCTTGGCCGGTTTCTTGACCGACCGATTCGGCGTCAACCGATTGCTTGTCTTCCTCGGCTTTTCCGGCGGCGTGTTCATCCTGGGGATTGGTTTCTTCTCCGGGTGGCTTCTCGTTGCGGCAGTCTTTCTGCAAGCCCTCACGAGTGCCGCTCTGTTTCCGGTGGTCTTGACGGCTCTCTCCGGCGTGGGACCCGAAGCCACCCGAAATCTAAATATCGCGCTGACCATTCCCTTCGGATACGCTCTTGGAGGAGGCTTAGTGCCCCTGGGTATGGGATGGATTGCCGAGACCGCGTCGTTTCGTCTCGGCTTTCTTATTCTCGGCGCCGCGATGGCGAGCTACGCCTTGATAGTTGCCTTCCGGGCGCCTATGAGTGATGCGCCCCGTGACCGGCGCAGGCGCTCTCGGGCGTAAGCCGCACAAGGTTTCCGGTGCGGTAGGCCTCGACCATTTCTCCGACGGTCAAACTGTCTGTCGGCGCCTCCGAGAGACAGAAGACCTCGATCCCTGCCGCGTTGAGCCTCGAAACCGCACCCCGGCCCATTCCACCGGCCAAGACGACGTTGACGCCTAATCCTTCGATCGACTCCAACGGTCGGCACTGACCATGCTCGTCGTGGGTGTTTCCGTTGGCGACCGTCGCGGTCTCTTCGGTTTGGTCGTCGTAGATGCAAAAGTAGCTACAGCGACCGAAGTGACCGCTTATCGGCGCGGCGAGACCGGTGGTGCTTTCGGAGGGAATACAGTAGATCATGTTTATTGACTCCTTGGTCCAGTGTAACCGAAGAGGCGCGCACAGTGAAGTGGCTATACCGAGGCAGAGCGAAGCGTGAGCGGTGCGGCGAGGAGGAGGATACCAAGGCCGACGAAGCCTTCGGCGAAGAGGTCGACGTCCGCAAGGGCACCGAAGACGCGGGGAGCGACACCAGAGCCGACGAAGTTCGCAAACACGATCGGAATGACGATGCCGAGGTTACGGGCAGCGGTTGGGGTAAGAGTTGCGATCGCAGAAATGCCGAGGGGGAAAAAGGACTGGATTACGAGGGGCTGGAGGAAGACGAAGACGACGAGGAGCGACCCCGAGGCGATGCCGATTCCCGCGGTCATTATGCCGGAGAACAGGAGGATAACCGCGGCGACGGGGCGAAAGCCGAACCGGTCGGATAGAAAACCCGCGGCAAGGATCGCGACGAAACCGGTGGTTCGAGACAAGCCGACAAGAGTATTGACTGTAGTTTCGGTAAGATCGTGGTGGACTACGAGGAAGGTCGGCAGAACGGCGTAGACTCCTACGGCCGCCGAGGCGGCCGCCGCGAAGAGAAAGACAACAACCCAGTAGGTGCGATTGTGCGCGAAGAGCCGGAGGTTATGAAAGTTGGGAGCTTCCGCTCGCCCCGTGTCTCGGCTGCCGAAGAGACCAAAAGTGGCCGCCGCGAGGAGAGCGACGATACCGGTGAGCAAAAAGATTGTTCGCCAGCCGACAAAAGGAGCCAAGGCCGCGGATACGAGGGGGGCTAGAATAAACGCCATGTTCGGGCCCGACTCGTGGATTGCAAGAGCCTTTCCTCTATGGTGCTCCGGCACGAGGGTGGTTACTGTTGTAACGCCACTGCCTGGGTAGAGGCCGTTCGCGAAGCCTACGATGATCATAACGACGTGAAAGGCGGTTGCACCTTGAACCGCGACTACCGACAAAAGAGCCGCACCTGCCATTGCCGTCGAACCGAGAATCGTGCCGAAGTGGCCGATTCTTTGAGCCACGAAGCCGGATGCGAGGAGACCGGCGACGAACCCCAAGGACGCCGTTACGAAGAACGACGACGCCTCTCGGTAGTCCATCCCAAGACCGTCTGATATACGCAAGAGAAGAGGCGCGAGGAGAAGACGGGGAAAGAGGGCGAAGAAGACCATCACCGTCAACAGTAAGACCGGTGGAACGGCCGGAGCAAAACGATCCTGTGGAGACATTACACGAGTGTTGCGGCAATAGCCGTCGGAGGTCAAGGTGTCTTTTTCTGCTAACGTGGACCGTATTCTTCGAAGAAGCGTTCGGACGCCCTGCGTCCGGGAGCATCGATTTCGATTACAAGCCCGGGGAAATACTCCAGGGCGACGTCTTTTCCGAGGGCTATCTCTTGGAACTCCGCCGGGGACAGGACAACGGTAATACGTTCTTCCACCGGTTGACTGTACCCCCCTCTCCGGGTAACCGGCTCGGAGAAACGAAAGAGCGTATCGCCGCTTCGGACGATCATTTTTCCATCCATAAAGCGCCAATTGTCACCGGTGTAGAGAACCGAGAGCGCGTAACTGTTCGGCCGACCATCGCTGTAGCTAATCGCACCGAGCTCCACGAGGTCGGTCTGATCGCGGTAAATCGCGAGGCGATGGATATTGTACGGCGAGTCCTCTGATTCTACCCGACGGGTCTGAACCTGATAGTCTATCCGCCCGTCGTCGACGAGTGTGGGCGGCGGTCCGGAAGAGCAGCCGGCAGCAAGGAGGGTCGCAGCGACGGTAGTAGCCAACAAAAAAAGTGCGTTTCGCGTCATAAAACGAGTATACCTCACATCCACTCCGATTCAATTACCACTTTCGGCTTATGCACCTCGGGAGACGTGTCGGGGCCCTCGATAACGCGGAGGTCCCGCCATCTTCCTCGTCGGAAGCGGAGCGCCATCATCAACCCCAAGCTGAGAACGAAGAGGATAAAGAATTGCCACATACGGATTGGCGAAAGGGAGAGTACCCGAATGCCGACGACGGCAAAGCCGGCAAAGACCCAGTGGCTTGCCACGGAAATAGTCATAACCGCCTTTGTGT
>CAZTRQ010000009.1:25122-35186 GCA_964616245.1 uncultured Spirochaetaceae bacterium
AAAGCCCGCCACTCATGGAAGCCGCGATATGAAGTGTTCCGAGGCGAGACAGAAAGAGGCGGTCCACGAAGAGCATAGCCGTTTCCGATGCCTGGCTGACGATCATGGGAAGCGCGAAGGAGAAGAGGCTGCGGAGCGTAGGAGGTTCGACTCGGTAATGGTGGCCTACCATGGCGGCACTATACGACAATCCTGTTTCTTGCGGGAGCCACCGTCGACCCGTATAGTAGAAAAGGTGAAAGCAGTAATCTATCAGTCGATCAACAAGACATGGAAGGAAGAGCTCACCGCTCTCGAAAAAGAGTTTCCCCAGGTTTCCTTCGTCGCCGGGTTGCCGGAGGCGGAGGATCACCTCGCCGACGCCGACGTAATTATTTCGGCGACACCGAAGGAGGACGTAATAGACCGAGCGGGGAGGGTGCAACTGATTATTGTGCCGATAACCGGCATCGATCACCTCCCCCTCGAAAAGATTACGCAACGGGGGATCCGCCTGGCGAACGCTCACGGGAATGCCCGGTACGTCGCCGAGCGAAGCGTCGCGCTGATTCTTTCGTACCTCGGGAGAATCGTCGAGTTCCACAACGACCTCGCCGGGGAGGAAAAGTGGCACGGCTTTTGGGTTAGACAGGGGATAGACGATTCTTGGTCGACGATCCACGGTAAGACGATCGGGATAATCGGCGCCGGGGAGATCGGTGGATGTGCCGCAGGCTATCTCAAGGCCTTCGACACCACAGTTATCGGGGTTCGACGAAGTGTGCCCTCGGAGACACCGGACCCCTACGACGAGATTGTCTCCGACCTGGACGAGGCGATAGAAAGAAGCGATATCCTGCTTATCGCACTCCCCTCTACTCCGGAAACACGCGGGCTCTTTAATCGAGAGCGGCTGGGGAGGATGGCCGGCAAGCTCCTGGTAAACGTGGGCCGGGGCGACATCGTCGACGAGGAGGCGCTCTACGAGGGGCTAAGAAAGGGGACGCCCGCAGGGGCCGCAATCGACACCTGGTGGAGCTATCCCTCGGGAGGCGAGACGACGGGGGCTCCGGGACGGTTTCCGATCCACAAACTGCCCAACGTGGTAGCGTCCCCTCATCTCGCAGGATTCGTGGACCGCGCCGTAACGGCGAGTATTCGTCAAGCCTGCGAGAACCTCCGGCGTTTCCTCTCGGGACGCGAGTTGTTAACCGAGGTAGATCCGAAACGGGGGTACTAGACTAGGGTTTATTTCCGGATTCTCTCAGGGCCGCCTGGAGAACCGCCAGGGCTATGCTGGCCAGCTTCGAGGGTCCGGAGTCGGCCCTGGAGGTTAGTACGATGGGAGCGGCTGCACCCACGATTATACCCGCATTCTTTCCTCCGGCCAGAAACGCAAGCGCTTTGTAGAGGATGTTTCCTGCCTCGATGTCCGGGACGATAAGGACGTCGGCGTTTCCGGCGACTGGTCCGGCGATGCCCTTCAGAGCCGCCGCCTTCGGGTCTACCGCGTTATCGAGGGCGAGGGGGCCGGAAACGTCGCACCCCGGAATGTCCATTGCGGCGAGAGCCGCGGCGTCCTCGGTGCACGGCATCTTGGCGTCGACCTTCTCCTTCGCGCAGAGGATGGCGACTTTCGGCCGTCGAAGGCCCAGGGCCCCGGCTACTTCGACCGTATTCCGGAGAATCGCTCGCTTCTCTTCGAGGCTCGGTGCAATTATCATCGCTGCGTCGGCGACAAGGAGAAGACGGGGGTAACCGGGTACCTCGAAGACCGCTGCGTGGCTCAGTACGGCGTTGCCCCGGAGCCCCGTCTTGTCGGCGAGCACCGCTTTGAGAATAAGCTTGGTATCCAAGAGTCCTTTCATAACGAGGTCGGCACGTCCTTCTCGAAGAAGGGCGACGGCGGTGTTCGCTGCGGACCCCGGGTCTTCGGCGGGGACGATCTCCATACCGCGAATGTCTATGTCGCCTTCTTCGGCTGCGGCAAGAATGCCGCTCTGGTCACCGACGAGTAAGGGCTCTGCGATGCCTCCGCTATAGGCCTCGGCGCAAGAGGAGAGTGTGTCCGCGTCCTGGGGCCAGGCGACTGCAACGCGGCCGCCTTCGACCTCTCGAGCCGCGTCGAGAATCCCCTGGATAGTGGTGATCATCGTCTCGCTACCGTGGCTGCCAGCTCCATTCCGCTCCTGATAGCGGCTTCGTTAGCCGGAAGAAAGCGGGCTTTGTCGGCGCCGAAGACCTTCTTGAGAGCCCCGAGCACCGCCTCTAAAGAAAAAAGCCCTCGGGAGCCGAGGTAGGCGCCGAGCATGACCATGTTTGCCGCTTTCGGGTTGCCGACCTCCCGGGCGGTGCTATTGGCAGGTACCGGGAGAATTGTTACATCACTACGGAAGTCGACGTCTTCGATAAGGTCGCTGTTGTAGAGAAGGAGCCCCGTTGGCGCGAGCTCGCTTTGAAACTTGGTCACCGACGGGAGGTTCATGGCGATTACCGCGGTGGCATCCTTGGAGATGATCGGCGAGCCTATCGGCGTATCCGAAACCAGAACGTGGCAGTTCGCAGTGCCGCCTCTCATTTCGGGTCCGTAGGAGGGGAGCCAGGAAACCTCCAGCCCTTCTTGCATGCCGGTGTAGGCGATTAATCGCCCCATGGACATGACCCCTTGGCCACCGAAGCCTGCGCATACGATGCGATCAATCATTTACGGGGCCCTCCTTTTCCGGGTAGCGGAAGTTGCCCAGAGGAAAGTAGGGAACCATCGTCTCCTTGACCCAGTCGAGGGACTCTACAGGGGTCATCCCCCAGTTGGTCGGACAGGTCGAGAGGACTTCGACGAGGGCAAATCCTCGCTTCTGGTTTTGAACCTCGAACGCCGTCTTGATGGCTTTCTTGGCTTTCCGGATATGTGCCGGACTGTGGACCGACACTCGCTCGATGAACGCAGCCCCGGGTATCGTCGCGAGCATTTCGCTTATTCGGATCGGATAGCCGGCATGAGCTGCGTCCCGTCCGAGTGGAGAGGTAGTCGTTTTTTGTCCGACCATCGTTGTCGGAGCCATTTGGCCGCCGGTCATGCCGTAGATCGCGTTGTTCGCAAAGATTACGGTTATGTTCTCCCCTCTATGGGCGGCGTGGACAATTTCGGCGGTGCCGATCGACGCGAGGTCTCCGTCGCCCTGGTAGGTAAAGACGGTCTTGTCCGGATGGACCCGTTTTATTCCGGTGGCCATCGCCGGGGCGCGACCATGGGCGGCTTCGTGCATGTCGCAGTTAAAGTAGGTGTAGGCGAATACCGCGCAGCCAACCGGAGCGACGCCGATGGCGTCCCCGAGGACGCCCAGCTCGTCTATGCTCTCACCGACGAGTCGATGGATAATACCGTGGGTACATCCCGGGCAGTAGTGAAACTGAACGTCGGTGAGGGCAGGGGTTCGTTCGAATACTAAGGGCATCTATGCCACCTCCTTGATCATATTGAGTGCCGCCTCGACGACGTCCTGTTGCTGAGGAATCATGCCTCCTGAGCGACCGTAGAACCCGACGGGCCATCGTCCCCGAGCCGCCAGCCGGACGTCTTCGACCATCTGGCCTTCGCTCATTTCGACCGACATAAGCGCCCGAACCGTCGGGGGAAGCCCATCGAAGGGAGCAAGAGGGTAGGGCCAGAGGGTAATTGGCCGAATGAGGCCTGCTTTAACACCCTGTCCTCGGAGGTCGCCGATCGCGTTCTTGACGATTCGAGAAGAGGTGCCGTAGGAGACAAAGACGAACTCCGCGTCTTCGAGGCGATAAGATTCGTACCGCGCTTCTTTCTCCCGGATAACCGCGTACTTGGCCTGAAGGCGTTTGTTGAAGGCCTCGAGGGCCGCGGGGTCGAGGTAGAGCGAATTGATGACGTTGGGCTTGCGCTTGTTGCCCGTCCCGGTTGTCGCCCAATCCTTCGGGGGGAGATCCCGGTGTGGAGGGCTCCGGAATTCGACCGGTTCCATCATCTGTCCTATCATGCCGTCGCCGAGGAGCATCACCGGAATTCGGTAGAGGTCGGCCAAGTCGAAGGCTTCGGTCATCATGTCGGCGGCCTCCTGAACATTCGCCGGCGCCAGAACGATAAGGTTGTAGTCTCCGTTGCCGCCGCCCCGGGTTGCCTGGAAGTAGTCGGCCTGGGAAGGTTGGATTCCTCCAAGGCCCGGGCCACCCCGCATGATGTTGACGATAACGCAGGGAACCTCACTTCCGCAGATATAGCTTATGCCTTCTTGCTTCAAAGCGATTCCCGGACCCGACGAAGAAGTCATAACCCGAGCGCCGGCGCCGGCGGCGCCGTAAACCATGTTTATTGCGGCGACCTCGCTCTCGGCCTGAAGAAAGACGCCTCCGACCTTCGGAAGCTCCCGGGACATGTACTCCGGCACTTCGTTTTGCGGTGTTATGGGATAGCCGAAAAAGTAGCGACAGCCGCCTCGTATGGCGGCCGCGGCGATCGCTTCGTTTCCTTTCATCAAGATCTTTTCCACCACGATCCTCCTAAGAAATGCGCTCGACGGTTATGACGAGATCCGGACAGATTAACGCGCAGCTGCCGCAGGCTATGCAGCGGTCCATGTCGGTTACAGTAGCCGGGTGATATCCCTTGTTGTTTATGCGAGACGTATCGAGAACTACAATATCGACGGGACAGACAGTCGTGCAGAGCTCGCACCCCTTGCACCGATCCTCCGTAAAGCTTACGCGTCCCTTTGCTTTTGCCATATCTTTCTCCTAATCTGTGTACATCCATGCTTCCCGAAGGTGCATAGCGATGGGAAGGACCTCTCCGGTCACGTAGTCGGGAATGTCCGGAGCCAAGGCAGCCAAAACAGCGACGTAGCGAACCGGAATAGCTAAAAGGTCCGATACCCGGTTGCAGACATCGTTACCCCTTTTGATGTGCTCTAAAGTGGTGTGCTCGAGCATATGAGTATTGTTGATGAGCCCGGCAACCCGGAGTCGGGAAGCCGCCTCGATCCCGCGAATCTGGTCGACGATGGTCGCCGGGTCGTGGGTTTCAGGGCGGGCGACGTTGCAGACGCAGAGCACTTCCGTATCCTCCCCCTGAAGGTAGTGTCGGTAGGTACCGAGGAGCCGGGCTCCCACCGGGTCGCCGCCGGTATCGAGAATCGCCCGAGAATCTTTATTCTCAAGCGGCGCGTAAATCTCCGCCGAGACGGCGGGTATGTCGACTCCCCGGTCTTGACCGAAGCTATTCGCTATTACCCGAACTCCGGCCCCTTCGAGAAGCTCGCGCTTTTCCCGGGAGCGAAAGTAGGGGTTTACGACGTCGAGATCCGCGATGGTCACGTTTGCGGTCTTGGCGGCTTCGGAGAGCGCGAGGTTTACGGAAAACTCGCTCTTACCGCTGCCGTAGTGGCCGGTAATCACCGAAATGCGGGGTGTCATCCTATTAGCTCCGAAGGATAGCGCTTCGCGGTTTCTGTTCCGGAGAGAACCCGCAGGGCGCCCCGGGCCAGAGCTTTCATTTCGTCTTCACCGGGATAGACCTGCACCGGAGCCAGGAACGAAACGGCTTCGGAAACCCAGTCTACGAATCGCCGGTCCCAGGCGAGACCACCGGTTAAGAGAATCGCGTCGATATTTCCCCGGAGAACCACCGCCATCGCACCGATCTCCTTCGACACCTGGTAGGCCATCGCCCGGTAGAGACGTAAGGCTTCGGCGTCTCCGGCGTCGATTCTCCGGCCGACCTCTTGGGCGTCGTTCGTACCGAGATACCCGGCAAGGCCGCCGTTTCCTTTTATGGTATTGGTTATCTGCTTTTCGTCGGCTCCCGGGGCAAAACAGAGTTTGACGACCTTGAGCGCAGGAAGACCTCCGGCCCGTTCCGGCGAAAAAGGTCCTTCGCCGTTTAAGCCGTCGTTGACGTCGACAACGCGACCCCTGCGGTGTGCCCCGACCGTTATGCCTCCGCCGAGATGAACAACGATAAGATTTAGGTCGGCGTACCGGCGGCCTTGTTCCTCGGCGTAGCGTCGGGCAACGGCTTTGTGGTTTAGGGCGTGAAAAATGCTGGTGCGTTCGATCGCCGGGGTCCCCGCCGGGCGGGCGATATCCTCAAGCTCGTCTACGACGACAGGGTCGACAATGAACGCAGGAATTCCCAAAGGCGCAGCGATGTCCTGGGCCAGAATTCCGCCGAGATTGGAAGCGTGCTCTCCGAGGATCCCCGACCGGAGGTCTTCGATCATCGCCTCCTCGACGAGGTAGGTGCCTCCGGGAATAGGACGTAGGAGGCCCCCACGGCCGACGACTGCAGACAAGGAGGAGGGTTCTTCCCCCGCCTGTCGAAGAACACCCCGAACAGCCTCCTCTCGGAGGGGGAGCTGACTCGGGAGATCCGGATATCCGTTTAAGGTTTCGGTGGAATGTCGAACCGTCGTGGTTAAAAGCTCCTCTTCGTCACGATAGAGGGCGACTTTCGTCGAGGTCGATCCGGGGTTGATGGCGAGTATAAGGTGCGAGTGATCCACACACTATAGCTGCAATCGTTGTGCCAAGCATTGCAGAACCCGGCGACTTATTCTCCGGGACCGAATATGGCAACGCCGGGGGGAGCGGAGCGTAACTACCATTACGGGAACGACTTGCAGGCAGCGAGAATCGTGTCGCCTCGCCGTCGAAGGCTTCGGGAGGGAGTGCAAACAGCGGCGAGGCCAAATCTCCTCGATAATGCAATTAGTTGCGTGCAAGAAGCTGCGTATTCAGGGCGGCGGTGCAAAGAGTTGCGCTAGTGTATTCCGTGCCGTTTGAGCTTGTACTGGAGACTCCGGAGAGAAATACCCACGAGATGAGCGGCTGCGGTGCGGTTTCCCCCTGTCGTCGCGAGCGCGCTTCGAAGGTGAGCGGCCTCTACCGAATCGACGACCTCTCGCAAGGGAGCTAGTTTCCTCTCTTCGGTGGCATCCGGATCCCAGCACCCCTCCTTCGTCTGCGATACCTCGATGCAGTCTGTCGGCAGGTCCGGGAGGTGCAGGTCGGAGATGACGGTTTCGTATACGGTAAGGTTGATGATACCTCGTTTCAAGACGTTCTCGAGCTCCCGGATGTTGCCGGGCCAGGAATAGCCCGTCAGCCGCCGAACGGCCTCCGGAGAGATGGCCGATACGGCCCGGCCGTACTCCTGGTTTATTCGGCCGATCAGGTGGTCGATCAGCTGGGGGATATCTTCCCGTCGTTGTCGTAAGGGGGGTATCAGAATCGGGATAACGTTAAGGCGGTAGAAGAGATCCTCCCGGAACTGTCCCTGGTGGATCGCCGTTTCGAGGTCGAGATTCGTAGCCGCGATAACCCGGGTGTCGATCGCGATCATTGAGGTGCCACCGACACGTCGGACCTCCCGCTCCTGGAGGACCCGGAGGAGCTTGCCCTGGGTATTTAGGCTCATCAGCCCTATTTCGTCGAGAAAGATTGTGCCCCCATCCGCGTCTTCGAAGAGGCCCACCTTTCCGCCTTTCCGTGCGCCGGTAAACGCGCCCTCGACGTACCCGAAGAGCTCGCTCTCGAGAACGCTCTCCGAGAGGGAGGCGCAGTTAACCCGGACGAACTTCTGATGACGGCGGTCGCTTGCGTTGTGGATAGCGTGGGCGAAGAGCTCCTTGCCGGTGCCGCTCTCCCCCTGGAGAAGAACCGTTGCCGGAGTCGTTGCGGCCATCTTCGCCTTCTGAATCGCCGACGCGAAAGAGGCATGGCGACCGATAAGGTCGTCGAAGGTATATTTCGCTTGCAGCTTCCGGAGCATCGTATGGGCACGATGAAGCTCGGAGGTAAGCCGGAGCACCTCGGTTAGGTCTTTGATGACGGCTACGCTTCCCTTGACGGTACCGTCGACGATGATGGGGGCGGCGTCGACGAGGACGTCTTTTGCCGTCGGTCCTACCCGGAGGCGAGCACTTCGGATCGGGATGCGATCGTTTAGAACGCGAAGGTGGATGCTCTCTCCCGCGGCAATATCGATGGTGCAGTGCTTGCCGATCACCTCGGACTCCCGAAGACCCGTCACCTGGGTGTATGCTGGGTTTACCGAAACCTGAATCCCCCGCTCGTCGACGACCGAGATAGCATCCTGGGTAGATTCAAAGATAGCGCGCCACATTATGCGCATCTCACGGAGGTTGGTTATCTCTTCGGCGGAGGCGACGGCGTCGCTGATGTCCCGGAATACGGCGAAGGCCCCGACTACCTGGCCGTCTTTGCTCCGGAGGGGCATTCGACTGGTTACGATTGTCGTGTGGCGGTAGGGTTGCTGCTGATTCAGCTCCGGCGTACCGGTCTCGAGGACCTCCGGGAGCCTGCTATCGGGTATGACGTCCTGGACGTCTCGTCCCACCACCTCTTCCGAGCTTCGGCCGGTAATGGTCTCCGCAGCCCGATTGAAGAGGGAGATTTTGCCCCTCCGGTCGACGGCAATAATACCGTCGTGGGTCGAGTTGATGATGAGATCGAGATCTTGAGTCACCGGCAAAAGTGTACGCCGGGGCCCCTTGGGTGTAAACCAGTGCTATGCCTCGATTCTCTCGGCCAGGCGGTTGCGCTCTCTTGGCCGCCACAGTTTGATCGTTCTGCAGGAAAACCCACTCCCGCGGTAGTCGGCCAAGCGATCCAAATCGCTATCGAGGGGCGCACCTTGCCGCCGGGCAGTGGAGACCGCCTGGTGTACGAAGCCGAAAGAGGGCTTTTCAAGAGGCGCGGAAGAGTAGTGGACCCACTGACCCTTCTTTTCCGAAGCCAGAAGCCCTTCCCGGACCAAGCGACCGAGGTGCCGGGAGGCGTTGGACTGGTTTACGCCTAAGATCGCCTCCACCTCGCAGGCGCACAAGTCTCCTGCTTCGAGAATTAAGCTTACGATGCGCAATCGAGTCTCGTCGGCGAGGGCTTTTAAAACGGCGACGGTATTCATCTAGGGCTAAGCCACCGCCTGGCGCTCATCGAAGTTCCGTCGAGTCCGGTTGGTAAAGCGGACGAGGCTCAGCATTACCGGGACCTCGACCAAGACACCGACGACCGTTGCCAGGGCGGCGCCGGAGGTTAGGCCGAAGATGCTAATGGCCACCGCTACGGCCAGCTCGAAGAAGTTACTCGCACCGATCATCGCCCCGGGGCCGGCGACGGGGTGGGGGAGCCTCCAAAACCAGGCCCAACCGTAGGCTATCGTGTAGATTAGGTAGGTTTGGACGACCAGCGGCACTGCGATAAGGAGTATGTGGATCGGGTTCCCGAGGATAATCTCCCCCTGGAAGGAGAAAAGGATGATTAGCGTCAAGAGCAGTCCCACCGTGGTAACGCCGTTGAACTTCGCGATAAAGACGTTCTCGAAATAGTCGAGACCCCGCCTCCCTACGATGAGCACCCGGGATATCCACCCAGCGGCAAGAGGAAGAACGACGAAGAGGCCGACCGAAAGCAGGAGGGTGTCCCAGGGAATCGCGATGTCGCTGATGCCCAGGAGAAAGGCGACGATCGGCGTAAAGGCGACGAGGATAATAAGGTCGTTCACCGCGACCTGGACCAGGGTGTAGGCCGGATCCCCGTCTGAGAGATGGCTCCAGACAAAGACCATCGCGGTGCAGGGGGCCGCTCCGAGGAGCACGGCCCCGGCGAGGTACTCGGTGGCAAGGCCGGGCTCTATCCAGGGCCGAAAGAGAACCTTCAAGAAGAACCAGGCGATGACGTACATGGTAAAGGGCTTGATGAGCCAGTTCGTCACCGTGGTGACGGTAAGGCCCTTTGGCTGTTTCGTCGCCCGGACGATGCTGGCAAAGTCGACTTTGAGCATCATCGGGTAGATCATCAGCCAAATCAATACCGCCACCGGAAGGGATACCCGGGCGTACTCGAGGCGGCTCAAGAACTCCGGCGCCGCCGGAATAAATCGCCCGACAAGAACACCGATTGCTATGCAGGAGATAACCCACACGGTTAAGTATTTTTCGAAAAAGCCTATCTGGCGCTCCGGCCGAGAGTCGGACATAGCATGCTCCTTATATGAGTGGATGCTCATATAATCATGGACCCGCGGGTTTTTGTCAACC
>CAZTRQ010000010.1:0-33245 GCA_964616245.1 uncultured Spirochaetaceae bacterium
GAAGAACCGGAAGAACCGGAAGAAGAAATCACCGATATTTCCGAGCTCCCGAACATATCCAAGGAGGTCGTAAAACGCCTCAAGGACAACAATATCTACGACATCGTCGATCTCATTTCCCTTGAAGACAACGAGTTGCAGGAGCTCAAGGGGATTACCGAAGAAAACATTGCCGAAATCAAGGCGATAATTTCGGAAAGCATCGAAGTAATCGAAGAAGACGAGGATTCCGAGTAGTCACAGGTGACGGACGAGGCCATCCTTGTGTATGATAGAGGCAGAAAAGGGGATTTATGGCTGAAGAGCGACAGGATGATCAGAAGCCCAAAACGGCGCTAATCAAACATAAGAAAGACTCCGGGTCTCCAGACGGCAGCGCTCCTGAGAAGCGGAAGGTGCGCGTTGTCGTCAAGCGCAAGGCCAAAGCGAAACCTGACGCGGATACGGAAGAAAAAGAAAACAAGCGCTCCACCGAAGTTACCTCGGGACCCGGTGTAAGCTCGGTTCGGGTTAAGTCCGAAGAACCGACGCCGCCTAAGCGCCAGCCGAGACCGACCGGAAAGGTCGACCCTTCGACGATACCGCCGTCGGTGCGGGCTCCCATCCACAAGCCGGGGGAGGAACGTACGCCCCCGCCCCAGTCGAGAAGACGGGACGAGGGGCCCGGAGGTCCGCAACGACCCCGGGGAGACGTCGGAGCAAGACGGCCGCCGGACCGAACCGGAAGACCACCGCAAACCGGCGGCCCGGGTCGTGGCAGGCCGTCGACGGGATGGTCGCCCCCGGGTAGAGGCCCCGGGCGGCCCGGCGGGGGACCACCGGCTCCAGGAAGGGGCGCTCCTCCTCGGGGACCTGCCGGAGGCGGTGGGGGTGGAGAGGAGAAGAAGGCTCCCTCGAAGAAGTTTTTCAAGACGAAGAAACGGGATTATCCCAAGAGAGATCGTCACCAGGAAAAGCAGATCCAGTGGAAACAGAAGCGGCAGCCGGGACCCAAGGCAAACCCTGTTCCCAAAGAGATCGACATCATGGAGGTCATCACCGTCTCCGAGTTGGCCAGGAAGCTAAACCTTAAAGCTTCGGACCTTATCGGCAAGTTGATGGCTATGGGCATGATGGTGACGATAAACCAGCAGATCGACGCGGAAACGGCGGAGATCCTTGCCGGGGAGTACGGCTGCAAGGTCAACATCGTCTCTCTGTACGACGAAACGATTATAGAAACCGTGGATGACAAGGAAGGAGACCTTAAAACGAGGCCCCCGGTTATCACCGTTATGGGGCACGTCGATCACGGCAAGACAAAGCTCCTCGATGCCATTCGGACAACCGACGTGGTCGCCGGCGAGTTTGGCGGTATCACCCAGCATATCGGTGCCTACCAGGTGGAGCTTCCGCAGGGTAAGCTGACTTTCTTAGACACTCCGGGGCACGAAGCTTTCGGCTTGATGCGAGCACGAGGGGCACAGATTACCGACATCGTCATTCTGGTCGTAGCGGCCGACGACGGCGTCATGCCTCAGACGCGAGAAGCTGTGGACCACGCGAAGGCGGCCGATGTGCCTATTATCGTGGCGGTCAATAAGATCGACCTCGCCGATGCCAACCCAGACCGGGTCAAACAGCAGCTCTCGGAGTTGAACCTCATCCCCGAAGACTGGGGTGGGTCCACCCTCTTTTGCGAGGTCTCCGCGCTTACCGGTGACGGCGTCCCGGAGTTGCTCGAAACCGTTCTCCTGCAGTCCGAAGTCCTCGAGCTTAAGGCCAACTACGGTACGAACGCCGAGGGAACCATCGTCGAGTCCCGGATAGATCCGGGCCGAGGCTCCGTGTCCACGCTCTTGGTGCAACGGGGAACCCTAAGGGTCGGAGACAGCTTTATCGCCGGCGTGTTCCCGGGACGCGTCCGGGCGCTCTTTAACGACCGTGGTGACAAAGTCGAAGAGGCTTCTCCGGCAATGCCCGTCGAAGTGCTCGGTATTACCGGGGTCCCCAATGCGGGGGATCCGTTCCAGGTAACCGAAAGCGACAAGATGGCGCGACAGGTCGGAGATAAGCGGCAGGAGCTCCGGAAGGTCGAAGAGGCTCGGAACGTCAAGAAAATTACCCTGGACAACCTCTACGATAGTATCCAAGCCGGGGCGGTGCAGGACCTTAGGGTTATCATCAAGGGCGACGTACATGGTTCTGTCGAAGCAATTCAGCAGGCCGTGGAAAAGCTCAGTACACAGGAAGTTCGCCTGGTCTGCATTCGGTCGGCCGCGGGAGCGATTAACGAAGACGATGTCCGTCTTGCGAGCGCCTCAGATGCTATCATAGTCGGTTTTCACGTCCGTCCGACGCCGAGGGCCCTCGAGCTGGCGGAGGCGGAGAAAGTCGAAATCCGGAAGTACAACGTAATCTACGAAGTCGTGGACGACATTAAGTCTGCGATGGAAGGGCTGTTGTCGCCGGAGCTTCGAGAAGAGTCAATCGGCAAGGTCGAAGTCCGAGAGCTCTTCCGGGTTCCGAAGATCGGGGTCATTGCGGGCTCCTACGTTACCGAAGGCAAGGTCCGACGAAACGCGAGTGTCCATGTTATCCGCGACGGCGTCGAAGTCTACTCAGGGAAGATCAATTCGCTGAAGCGCTTCAAGGATGACGCCCGGGAAGTCGACGCGGGATACGAATGCGGTGTCGGCGTAGAGAACTACAACGATCTCAAGATCGGAGACCTTCTCGAAGTCTTTCAGGTAGTCGAACACGCCAAGAAACTCGGAGAAGCAAGCCAAGAGTAATGGCAAACCACAGAATGGAGCGGGTGGCCAGTCTCCTTCAACAGGAGCTGAGCCGCCTTATCCTCGACGAAGAGCTTAAAGATCCGCGCATTAGCAAGCTGGTAGCTATAAACACCGTTACGGTGTCCAAAGACCTGGAGTATGCCAAGGTCAGGGTCTCGGGCTATCTGACCCACAAGAAGCTGGAGAAAGCGGTCGCGGGGCTCAATAGCGCAGCGGGCTTTATTCAGGGGCGCCTGGCGAAACGGCTCCGCTTTCGATCAACGCCGAAGCTGACATTTTTGGTCGACCACAGCATCGAAGAGGGATTCGAGCTGACCCAGAAAATCGACGAGATAGCTCCTTAAAGGATGCTCAATGGGGCGGTGCTCTTGGACAAGCCTCCGGGAACCACGTCTTTCGGCGCACTCGGTCCATTGAAGCGGGGCTTCGACACCCGCCGTATCGGCCACACGGGAACCTTGGACCCCTTTGCGTCGGGGCTTCTGATAGCCCTGGTTGGCAAGATGACTCGGTTAGCCGGTTACGTTACCGACTACGGGAAAGAGTATTTTGCGACCTTCCGGTTCGGAGAGGAGACGGATACCCTGGACACCGAAGGGAAGGTGATTTACCGGGGCCAGGTGCCGACGGAGACGGCCATTCGAGGTGCATTGCCGGCGTTTCTCGGTGCTATCGACCAGCGCCCCCCGGCGTTCTCCGCCGTCCATGTCGACGGGGTCCGGGCGCATCGTCTGGCGCGAAGCGGTCAGGAGGTCGATATTCCTCCGCGACGGGTTGTCATTGACGCCTTCGAGCCCCTCGACTGGAACCCTCCCGACCTTAGAGTTCGGATCTCCTGCGGGAAGGGTACCTACGTCCGGTCCTTAGCCCGGGACCTGGGTGTTGCACTCGAAAGCCGTGCCTACGTTCGGGAGCTCCGGCGGACTCGAATCGGCCCCTATTCGGTGGACGCTGCGGTGGCTCCGGAGACGGCGGCGCAGGGGCAGGGTCTATTGACTCCCCGGGAGTTCCTGGCCTATGGAGGCGAGATCCCGGAGCTTTCGGTTGGAGAGGCGGCGGCCGAGCGTGTTCGTAACGGGACACCCCTGAGCCCGGGGTTGCTCGGCCAAAGCACCCCGGGGGAGGGGTTGTTTTCGCTGGTTCACGACGGAAGCGTTGTGGCCCTGTGTCGGTCGCAGCGGGGAGAGCTTTCCTACCTTGCGGTTCTTTGAATTGACATTAACCGCCGGTATGAGAATACTATTAGCCTACTAAATCGAAGCATTAGAACGGCTTGGAGCCGAATGTGGTAGAGACCTGAGGAGAATTAGATGCCATTGACCAAAGTCAGGAAGGAAGAGCTCGTAAAAGAGTTCGGTGGGAGCGCGAAGGATACCGGCCGCACGGAGGTGCAGGTTGCTCTTCTTACCGATCGAATTACCGAGCTTACCGAGCACCTGAAGATTGAGAAAAAAGATCACAGCTCCCGGCGGGGCCTCCTAAAGCTCGTCGGACAGCGACGTCGCCTCCTGCGCTACTTGCGCAACAACGATCTTGATCGCTACAGAAGCATCATCGAGCGACTGGGTCTTCGCAAGTAAGCAGGGATAGAGGAATGCATTCAGTAACAGTTAGAATCGGACAGGAAGATCTCGTCCTCCAGACGGGACATATGGCAAAGCAGGCGAACGGTTCGGTCTTCGCCACCTACGGTGGGACGGCGGTACTCGCCACGGCCTGCTGCAGTGAGAGACCGGTCGAGGGGCTCGACTACGTACCCCTTATGGTCGAATACAACGAGAAATACTACGCTGCGGGAAAAATTCCCGGCGGTTTCATAAAACGCGAAGGGCGCCCGAAGGACAAGGAGATCTTGGTCTCCCGTCTTATCGACCGGCCGATGCGCCCTCTCTTTTCGAAGGCCTTCAAACGCGATATCCAAGTCGTGCCGACGGTTATCTCGGCGGATCAGATCCACACCCCGGATGTTGTCGCGATCGTCGCGGCCTCCGCGGCTGTCACCGTGTCGGACATCCCCTTCGACGGGCCCATCGGCGCCGTACGGATCTGTTCGGTAAAGGGTGAGCTGGTCGCTAACCCGACGTTTCAGCAGATCGAGGAGGCCGAGCTCGACATTATCGTCGCCGGGACCGACGAAGGAATCACGATGGTGGAAGGTGGTGGCAGCCAAGCGTCGGAGGACGTGCTTCTCGCGGCAATCGACTTTGCCCGGACGCCGATCGCCGAGCTCTGCCGTGCCCAGAAAGAGCTGAGAGACTCCGCAGGAAGACAGAAGCTCCCCCTCGTCGAGGAAACCGTTGTCCTCGAAGAGAAAGACGCGATCGACGCCTTCGCTCGGCCGAAGATGCTCGAAGCCTGTTTCGTAAAGGGTAAGTTCGAGCGTCACAACGCCATCAAGAACGTCAGCAAGGAAACTTACGAGGCCTTCGGCGAGAAGATTCCCGAGGAACAAGAGCGATTGTTCTACGCCTACATGGAAGACCTGGAACAGGAAATCGTGAGAACTTCCATTCTTCGGGACAAGAAGCGCACCGACGGCCGGGGGCCATCGGATATCCGCAACATTACCTGCGAAGTGGGCACCCTCAAGCGGACCCACGGCTCGGCCCTCTTTACCCGGGGAGAGACCCAGGCTCTTGCGATTGTAACCCTCGGGACCGTCTACGACGAACAGATTATGGACGACATCGAGGGCGACAGGCGGCAGAACTTCATGCTGCACTACAACTTTCCGCCGTTCTCCGTCGGAGAGACGGGTCGCTTGGGAACTGGGCGACGAGAAATCGGCCACGGGCACCTTGCCCGTCGGGCGGTAGAAGCGGTAGTTCCAGAAAAGAGCGCTTTCCCCTATACGATTCGGGTCGTCTCCGAGATTCTCGAATCCAACGGTTCTTCCTCGATGGCGACGGTCTGCGGAAGTAGCCTCGCGCTTATGAACGCCGGGGTTCCGGTTCTTAAGCCTGTCGCCGGAATCGCCATGGGGCTGGTTCAAGAGGGCGACGATTTCGTGGTTCTCAGCGATATTCTCGGCGAGGAAGACCACCTCGGCGATATGGACTTTAAGGTCGCGGGAACCGAGGAAGGCATTACCGCCTTTCAGATGGACATAAAGCGAAAGAACGTCGACACCGAGGTAATGCGCATTGCCTTGGAGCAGGCCCGGAAGGGACGCCTCGATATCCTTGGCATTATGGGGGAAGCGATCCAGCGACCCCAGGAGTCTCTCTCGGAGTACGCTCCCCGGATTATCTCCTTCAAGGTGGACCCGGACAAAATCGGTCTTATGATCGGTCCCGGCGGTAAGACGATCAAGGGAATAAGCGAGCGGTTCGACGTCAACACGAATATAGACGACGACGGCACGGTCACTATCTACACCAAGGAATCCGGAAGCGGCGATCAGGCGAAAGATGCCTTTATGTCGCTGCTCGAGGAACCCGAAATCGGGAAGACCTACGAGGGCGTTGTCCGGCGTATCGTCGACTTCGGCGCCTTTATCGAGTTCCTTCCGGGAAAAGAGGGCCTCTGTCATATATCTCGCATGGCCGACCACCGTGTCGAATCGGTAGAGGACGTGTTGAGTATGAATCAGTCGGTGCCGGTCAAGATCATCGAGATCGACAAGATGGGGCGGGTTAACCTGAGCCTGATCTACGAAGGTGCCGACGATACACCGCATCGATCCCGGGACCGGGATCGAGACCGGGGTGGATACGGGGGCCGCGGTCGGGGAGGCCGGGACGGCGGCCGGGACCGAGATAGACACTAGGGTGGCCCACGAATCGCCGGGAACCGAAGCTCCTCCGGCGGAAGGGATCGTTCGGGTGGTCGTCGACGCAGACCCCGCACAGCTTCCTCGCTACGCCTCCGCGGAAGCCGCGGGGGCGGATCTTCGCGCAGCCGTCAAGGAATCGATTATCCTCGGGCCCGGTGAACGCGCCGTGGTTCCGACGGGCGTCCGGTGCGCGATTCCTCGGGGCTACGAAGGGCAGGTGAGGCCGCGATCCGGTCTTGCTGCCCGCCATGGGGTAACCCTCGTGAACAGCCCGGGAACGATCGACAGCGACTATAGGGGCGAGATTGGGGTAATCTTGATTAACCACGGCCGGGAATCCTTTGAAGTTGTACCGGGGGAACGGTTGGCGCAGCTGGTTATCGCCCCGGTTGTACGGGCGGAATTCGTTGTCGGGACACCGGAGCATTCGGACCGAGGAGCCGGAGGGTTTGGCTCAACCGGTCGGTCTTAAGGATCGCTTCGGCGGTCGTCGAGTCGTAGAGCGCTACGTCATTCGGGAGTTCTTACTCTCTTTCGGGGTGGCATTCTCCTTCTTTTTTTTCGCGTTTTTCATCAATCAGATCCTTCTTTTGGCGGAAGACATCCTTACCAAGGACGTGCCCCTCGGTGACGTGCTGCGTTTGATTCTCTATTCGCTGCCGGCGATAGTCGCCCTCTCCTTTCCCTTCGGGTCTCTGGTTGGGGCGTTGATGACCGTCGGACGACTGTCCGCGGATCATGAACTGCTTGCCCTCGAGGCATCCGGCGTCCGGTCCCGGCAGGTGTCGTCGCCTATACTGGCGGTCGGATTGGTTTTCGCTCTGTTCTCTTTTGCGATCAACGACGTGTTTCTACCCCTGGGTACCGTCGAGTTTAGCAAGCTCTACCGAGAGCTTCTCTATCGAAACCCGTCCCTCGAGCTCGAGGAGCATTCGATTACCCGGTATCAGGACAATATTATCGTGACCGGCTCTGTTAACGACGGCGTTGTCGAAGACTTGATGATTCTCGAGCGGAACCAAGAGGGAAAGAGCCGGGTTATCGTGTCTGACCGGGCGCGAATCTCTTCGGATGAGGGATCTGTCGGCGTTATCTCCTTGACGCTGGACGGAGTCGTTACCCACGCCTACGATCGAAGGCAGACGAAGGCTCAGGAGTATCTCGAGGCGGAACAAATGGTCTACAACGTCCTGTTAAGGGACATCGCCGCCGGTATTCAGGCCCCGGGTCCTCGGGAAATGAGCTCCCGGGACGTCTACGCGGCGATGGTAGAGAGGCGCGAGAGTCTCGAGGAGCGGCGGATTCAGCACCGCCGGAGTACCGCGCGGCAGGCGGCATCACTCTATAATCGCTACGCACACTATCAAAAAGAGGTAGAAGAAGGGAGTATAGCCGCAGAATCTGGTTTCTCCGGCTTGATGGACCAGCGAGAACTCGTGCTCAGAGAGCGCTCCCGGCCGATTACGGATAGAACCCTGCAGATCTATGCCATCGAGTTTCACAAGAAATTCTCGATTCCCTTCGGATGCTTTGCCTTCGCGGTTTTGGCCTTTCCCCTCGGCCGTTTCGCCAAGCGAAGTGGTAGGTCGGTCGGTTTTGGACTAGGCCTCTTTGTCGCCATCGTCTATTGGAGCCTCTTGGTTGGGGGACAAACGATTGGCGTTCAGAACCAAAGGAGCTCGCCGGCGCTGATGATGTGGCTTCCAAATATCGTCGTCCTTGTGGCTGGTTTCGTTCTTATCGCTGCAAAGCGGCGGGCCCTTCGGTGATGCGGCGGAGGTTCGGGCCGTCGGTTTTCGATTGGATGGTTCTCAGAAGCTTCCTGCCGGTTTTCCTTGCGGCGCTGCTGTTCTTTATCCTGATCCTCCAGCTGGTCGACCTCTTTGCCAACCTAGTTCGCTATTTGAGCCTGGAGGTGCCCTTGGGAGAAATTGCCAGGGTTCAACTCCTCTACCTCCCAAAGAGTCTTTCCTTCGCTTTGCCGGTGGCGCTCCTTTTTTCCGTGGCCTTTACTCTGGGGCAGCTCTACGCCAACAACGAGCTTATAAGCGTCTTCGCCGCGGGGATAAGTCTCTATCGTTTCGTCCTTCCCCTTATTCTTCTCGCCGTTCTTTTAGGTTTCGGGAGCGTTGTCTTTGAGGAAGAGGTGGT
The DNA here is from genome assembly GCA_964616245.1 of uncultured Spirochaetaceae bacterium. Taxonomy (GTDB): domain Bacteria; phylum Spirochaetota; class Spirochaetia; order DSM-27196; family PWMO01; genus CAYPUT01. The sequence goes on from CAZTRQ010000010.1 coordinate 8,704, forward strand.
TATCGACACCCTCCGGGCAAAAAACCAGCTCTCCCGGGAGCTCTTGAACATCAACCGATCGTTCAGCAACACCCGCGTAGCCGTAACCAGCCCGGATCGACGAGTGGTCGTATACGCAGACTACTATAACGACGCCGCCGAAACGCTTTCAGGAGTAACCGTACTCGTCCGGAGCCCCGACGGTTCATTCTCCGAGCGAATCGAAGCGCCTTTCGCCGAATGGAATGGGAGCCACTGGGAGTTTCCCGACGCGGTGGTATTCCGGTACGGAGAAGAGGGATTCGACCGCACGAGCGGGGAACGGGTATCGGAGGAGGGCATAGCAGTTTCGCCTCGCGTGTTTAAGCGTTCCGAGCGCGACGTCTCGGAAATGTCGCTGGATCAGGCTAGGGACTTTATTCGTTCCCAACGGGAGGCGGGGCTGCCGTTTCGCCGGGCTCTCACCGACTATTGGAACCGGTACTCCTTTGCTTTTACCCCGGTTATCGTCGTGTTGATATCGAGTGCCCTCGGCGGGCGATTTCGGAAGAACGTTATTCTGATGAGCCTGCTCTTGTCCCTCTGTCTCGCGGTGGCCTACTATGTCGCAGGTATGGTCACCGACCTTATGGCCGTTGGGGGAATTCTCTCTCCCTTTGCCGGGGCCTGGCTCCCCGCCGCACTCTTTCTTCTCTGTGGTGGTGTGCTCTTGCGGTACGCCCGAACCTAATGTTTAGCGTTCTTGCATCCGATCCTTCCTGCGATGCCCGAATCGGCCGTCTCGTGCTTAGTCATGGCCCCCTAGAGACCCCGGTGTTCATGCCGGTGGGAACCCAGGCGACGGTAAAGGCATTGGACCAAGAGGATCTCGAGTCGATGGGTTTCCGGCTTATCCTCGGAAACACCTATCACCTGTCCCTGCGGCCGGGTATCGAGACGATCGAGTCCCTCGGAGGTCTTCATGGCTTTATGTCCTGGAATCGGAACATCCTTACCGACTCCGGGGGCTTCCAGGTCTTTTCGCTAAAAACCTTACGCACCCTCGATGAAGATGGCGTTTCTTTTCGGTCCCACCTCGACGGTTCGCTGCAGCGGTTTACCCCGGAGCGAGTTATCGATCTTCAACGGCGGTTCGGGAGCGACATCATGATGCCCCTCGATGTCTGCGCCGCCCACGGCGCACCGAGAACCGAGGCGGAGGATGCGCTCCGGCTGACCACCGACTGGGCGCGGCGGAGCAAAGCAGCTTGGGACTCGGCGGGACCGAATCGGCTCTTCGGTATCGCCCAGGGGAACTTCTACGAGGATCTTCGTCGGCGCTCTGCCCTGGAGCTTCGGGAGTTGGATCTGCCGGGATACGCCGTCGGGGGGCTCTCGGTAGGGGAGGGGCGCGACCAGTTTGCCGAGACCCTCAGCTGGAGCATCGAAGGGCTGCCCGAAGAGAAACCGCGGTACGTCATGGGTATCGGAACACCGGATCTCATTTTCGACGCCGTGGAGCAGGGCGTGGATATGTTCGACTGTGTCTTTCCTACGCGAGCGGGAAGGAACGCCACGGCCCTTACTGCCGGAGGCCGGATCGCTCTGCGAAACGCTCGGTATGCCCGGGATTCGCGTCCCATCGAGGAGGCCTGTCCCTGTCCTGTGTGTAGCCGCTACTCCCGGGGGTATCTCCGACATCTATTCAAGAGCGGAGAGATTCTCGCGGCGGTTCTGACTACGCGGCATAACCTCTGGTACATGCGGCGCCTGATGGACGGCATTCACCGGGCGATTCGAGATAACCAGTTCGCGAAGCATAAACGGGAAGTTCTGGACGCCCTTTCGTCCCCAACGGAGTCCTCTGATGTCGACTAGCCTCGGAGGGAGTGCCCGGTCGACCGTCGTCGTTATGGTGTCGACCCTCGGCTCCCGGGTTCTTGGGTTCTTGCGGGTCGCGGTCATCGGTGCGCTCTTCGGCGCCTCCGGCAACGCGGATGTCTTGAACCTGGTCTTTAACATACCGAACAACCTCCGAAAGCTGCTCGCCGAGGGGGCGCTCTCCTCGGCCTTTATTCCGGTGCTTTCCCATGCCATGGTAGAAGACCCTTCGATGGAGCGACCGCGGAAGGTGGTGCGTTCTGTGCTGACCTTTCAGGCTGTTGTCCTGGTTCCCATTCTACTCGCGGCGTCGTTCTTTTCCGAGGAAGTCGTCGGGTTTATTCTCGATTTTCCAGAGGCTTCGCGACAGCTCCTCGCTGCTCGACTGTTCGCCTACCTTATTCATTACACCCTCCTGATTAGCATCGCCGCGGCGTTAATGGGAGCCCTCAACGCCCACGGCCGGTTCTTGATCCCGGCCCTCGCGCCGTTGCTGTTTTCGATTTCGGTTATTTCCAGCATTCTTATCTTCCATCGAGAGCTCGGAATTTTCTCGGTGGCCCTCGGCGTCCTCCTCGGCGGATTTTTCCAAGTTGTTTTGCAGATCCCGTCCTTCCGAAAACTCGGGTTTTCCTTCGCACCTTCCCTGGATCTTCGAGGCCCCGACTTTCGAAAGGTCCTCCGGGGATGGATGCCGGTTGTCGTTACGGCGAGTATTTTTACCCTCAATCAGCAAGTGTCGATCTTCTTCGCGAGTGGGTTGGATAGCGGGAGCGGCTCGGCGATGACGAACGCTTTAGTGTTTTGGCAGCTTCCTTTCGGTGTCTTCGGCGCGTCGGTCTCGACGGTGCTGTTTCCTCGAATGAGTCGCCAAACCGCCGAGGGCGACCACGCCGGCCTAAAAGAGAGTCTCGAGTTCGGTATCGAATCGCTGGCGTTGCTTCTGATTCCTTCCGCGGTGCTCTTGAGCTTCCTCGGTCCCGAGGTCATTTCGGTCGCGCTTCAGCGGGGCAACTTTCTTCTCGAGCACACTCAACTGACGGCCAAGGTGCTATCCGCGTATTGCGTGGGGCTCTTTTCCGTCGCTGCGTTCAATTTTCTTCAGCGGTTCTTCTACGCCCGGAGCGACTACAAGACGCCTGCGGTCGTTGCATTCGTCACTCTGGTGACCGACGTAAGCCTATCCCTCTGGCTCAAGGAGACCTATCTCGGAGTAATCGGATTGGGTATCGCCAATTCGGTAGCCTTTACCCTTGGTTTTCTGCTTCTCTTCCTCCGTGCTTCGGTAGTAATCGGAGGGCTTTCGACAGCCTCCTTTGCCTCCGTCGGTGGTCGAATAGTCCTATCGCTAGTTCCGGTTACCGCCGGTCTCGCCTACTACCGAAGCACGGACCCAACCTGGTGGGTTACGGGGAGCAGCTGGCAGGGGCTTGGCCGGCTCTTCTTGTTAGGGGCGGTAGCCGTAGCCATTCTCGTTCTCCTGTACTATCTGCTAAACTTACGTCCGTTGCTTCCGAAGGTAAGAAGACGATGAAGCCATTTATACTCGCGCTCCTTTTCGGCGTCGTAATCGTCCTGACTGTCTCGCCTCAGGAGGAGCCCGAGACCGGCGGGGCGGAAAACACGCCACCACCGGAGGATCCGTTGAAGGTACAGCGAGAGATCCTGTCCTTTGGGATTACTTCCGAAGTCGTGGAGCTCCTGGAGACCCTAGAAACTAACCGCGATAGCCGCTTGGCTTCCGATGTCGCCGCGCTCCTTGACGGGGAGGTTCCGGTCGACATCCAGGTTGCCGCTTTCGAGTATTTCAATACGATCGAATCACCGGAGGCTACCGATCGGGCCTCCGACCTCCTTCTGCTCAGCGAGGAGCTTCCGGACCGATTGGTTCTGAGCTCACTCCGCTACCTTCGAAATCCGGAATCCGATTACAGCGCCGCCGACGAAGCCGTCGAAGCGCTAAAAACGCTGTCCCGCTCGTCGGACCCGGAGATTTCTCGCCAGGCCTTGCGCTTGTTGGGGCAGTCCGAAAGCGACGGGGCCCTGGAGTTTCTTATCGAGGTTGCCGGAGCACTCGAGGAGGATCAGCCCCGGAGGGAGGCAGCCATCCTCGGCCTGGGAGATATCGCCCGGAGGGAGGCGTCGGAGGTTCTGACGACGATACTAACCGACCGTGCCGAGGAGGATTCCCTGCGGTGGTACGCCGCGGATTCTCTCGGTAAGATCGGGGATCCGGCCTCCGTCGAGGTTCTTCAGGATCAGCTTTCCGAAGCCAACACCTGGTTCCGGGCTTATCTTATCAGTGCACTGGGGCGCTACGAGGGACGGGTCGAAGACGACGTCTTCCTCCGAGCACTCAGGGACGACTTCTGGCGGGTACGCGTCTCCGCTCTCGAGACCCTCGGGAGCCGGCGGAGCCGGAACGCCCTAAACGCCATAACCTACCGCGCTCGGCGAGACCCCGTCGACGACGTGCGGACCGCTGCATTCCAAGCCCTCGGAGCTATGCAGACGAACGACGCGCGGCGTTTCCTCTCTGAATACGCTGCCGGTTCCGGCAATCCTGCGGTGCACCGGGGAACCGCCGCCCGGGTCTTGGTGGAAAGCTACCTTATGGGCGGTCGCGACGAGATAGAGGATCTTTTGGACCAGGAATGGAGTACCGACCGGTCCGCCGTGCTATCTTCTCTCGTGATGGCTTTGTCTACCTCCGGCGACGCCCTTGCCGGTCCCCTTCTCGTCAAGCTTCTTGAGCATCCGGACCCGGGGACCCAGGTTCGTGCCCTGATGGGTATGCGAGAAATCGGCGCCGCTTCGTACCGAAGCGAAATCGAGAGGGCGGCGGAGGAATCGCCCCACGGAGCCGTTCGGAGGCAGGCGGAAATGGCCCTCGAGGAGATGTAAAGATGAAGATATCTCTGCTAATTGCTTCGGCCCTATTGGTTTTCGGCTGTGCGTCGCAGCCGGAGGTCCCCGAAGAGGGGACCGAAGGTCCGGGTGTTCTGTTAAACCTCGACAGCCGACCCCTCGTCCTCGAGAGCGACGCAGAGCTTCGGGCCTTCACCCAGGAGTTTTCTCTGTTTGTCGAAGATGCCGACGCTGTCTTGCGAAGCGTGGCCGCGAGTTCCGTCGAAGAGGAAATAGCTCGAATCGAGATACTCCGGGGCAACCTTGAAAGATGGCGAGCTATCTCCGAAAACACCGTTCTCGATCCCGAGACAAGCGAGATCTCGCCGGAGGGTTACGAGCGTTTCATGGCGGACCTCGCTGTCCTGAGAAGCCGCCTATGGGATATCGTAAGGGAAATAAACCGGGAGATAGCGGAGGCGAGCGGTATCGACCCGGTCGACTCTGTGCCCGAGGCATAACAGACGCCGAGACGCAAAAAACGCCGCCGAAACGGACCGGCGGCGCTTTCGATGGTTAGGGTTAGAAGCCGTTTGTTAGAAGTCGGCTACCATGACCTCTTCTACACGATACTTATATTCCCGATCGTTAATAACAAATTCCAGCTCGGCCCCGGGGCGATTGTTCACCAGCTCGGCGCCGAGGGGCGAGAGGTAGGAAATAACGTGGTTCGACGGGTCCGATTCCCAGGGTCCGAGGACGGTGTACTCTTCGGTTTCCCCGGATTCGTGGTTCGTCAGTTTTACCTTTGTTCCAAAGGCAACCTTGTCCTCTTCTACGTCGCGTTGCTTTACTATCTGCGCCCTCTCGAGCTCTTCTTTCAGGCGGGCTGCAGTCGAGTTAAGCATATCCTGACGCTCTTTGGCTGCTTTGTACTCGGCGTTCTCCCGAAGGTCGCCGTGGGCCGCCGCTTCGGCGATTTCCCGGCTGTTTTCCGGTACTTCGACTTCGTGGAGGTGCAGCAGCGACTTCTGCTTCTCGTTGTAGCTCTTCTCGGTGACAAGAAAACCCCGGCTGACGGTTTCCGTTTCCGCCTGCCCGTAGAAACGGAAATCCGGGAAGCGGTTTAGGATTCGCTGTTTCAGATCGATGACGAGGGAAGGATCGAGATCCTTTACGTCTCCTACCAGGGTAAAGACGCGGTTCAAAGAGTCCTCGTCCGCCGACTCGACGAAGGCGTGCAGGCGGCCGTCTTTAAAGAGAAAGCTGTGGATTTGCCGGTTGATCTTTCGATTGAAGGTTGCGTCCTTTCGGTTGTCGATTTCTCGAGCCGTAATATCGAGGAGGTGAATCATGGCGATAAGGATACGCTCGTAGTCTACACCGCTTTCCTTGATCCACTCGTCTTCGATACAGTTTCGGGCCATCCAGACGAAAGGCTCCCGCATGTCCCGGTAGCTGTTGTAGGTCTCTTGGAACAGCTCACGGAGCTTAGTCTCCTTGCCCGCCCTCTCCAATTCGGTAACGATGTCTTTCGATAGATAGTAGGGGAAGAGGCGAACGTAGACCTCGGGCCACTCTTTGACGTGCTTTCGGACCTGTCGGATAAACTCCCGGCGCAGGTCGGTATTTTCGAGATGGTCGAAGGTCTCTTCGAGGTTCACAATCGAGTCGAAGAGACTGTCGAAGTCGAGATCTATCCCGAGGTTTAGGTAGGGATGCTTCTCGACGATATGGCGAACGAGCAGACTGCTTCCGACCACGTATTCGTTGACAACTCCCTGAGAGCGCAAGAACCCCGCGAAATAGTCGAACATCTCCCGGAAAAGGTCCGAGTCCATCTCCTCCTCGTCGTTGTCTTCGATGTACTGAAGAAACTCGTACATCGTTTTGACGCGGTCGAAGAAGTTTCGTTCTGATTTGAAACGATTGAAAGTCTTCTCGGCAAAACTGATCGGCTGATCCCTGACGACGAAGTGGTCGAGCTTATCCGTGACAACGCCGAAGTCTTGATTCGTCTTGAGAATCTGCCGGGCCTTGGTGCTCCAGGTTGACCATTCGCTCTGGGTGAGGATGTAAGGAACCAATTCTCCCTTAATCTTCTTCATGTCGGCGGAGTTGTCGAGACTACGGATTACCGTCTTGAGGGCCCAGACGATGTCGTTCTTTACCTTCTTTCGAAGTTGATCCTTCTTGGCGATGCTCCGCAACACCCAGATATGATCCTTCGCCAGAATCTCCAGGGCACTGACGGCCATCTTCAGAGACATCTTGTGTCCCCGCTTTTTCACAAAATCGATGGTGATGGAATCGTCGTCGAGGTCTCGGATGATTCCGACCCCCCAGGCGCGGTGAAAAACGAAGTTTCCGGCGTCGAAAGCGATGTGTTTTTCGAAATCGCTAATCGCGTCGTGGACGTTTCGCCAGCTTTGGTTGAGGTTCGAGATCTTGACGTATTCGTCGAGATGGCTGTGTCCGGCGTGTTTGGCCTGATAACACTCGACGATCTCTTTCCGACCCCAGTGGCTTTTCGAATCGTAGGAGAGAACTCGCTTGAGAATCTCGATCGCCGTATCCCAGTCCTCTTTTTTCTTGTAGTGGGGATAGAGATCCTCGAGGAGCTGAACCGCGCGATCGGAGCTGACGGTTTTGGCGATCTTACCTTCCGCATGATAGAAGAACTCCCGGTCCTCCGGAGCAAACTGGATAAGCTTGTGCCAGACTTCCTTTACGTTGTTGAAGTTCTTCTTGTTGATGTAACGGTGGAGGGCTTTCTTGAAGTAGTCGACGGCTTCGTCGGTCTTGCCTTCCTTCTCTTTCTGTTCGGCGAGATGACGAACGATGTCGGCTTCCTCGAAGTCGACCCGGATGAGCCGCTCCCAGACTTCGTACATCTTGTCATACTTATTCTCGCTGTTGTAACAGTCGGCGAGAGTTCTCAAGGCGTACTTGTTCTCTCCGTACTCGAGAATCTTCGTCGCTAGGTATTCGACAATTCCCCACTTGTGGTTATCCGTAAAGATGTTTATCAGGTTGACGAGGTTTCCATCGTCGACAGCCTGACGACTCAGCCGGAGGATTCCCGCAAGGTAGAGTGCGATTATGCTGTTTTTAGTGTGTTGGAGATGCTCCTCGCAGACCTCCGAAACCTCGTCTTCGAGGTCTTCTTCGAAGACTCCACGGAGTACTTCGTCGAGCTCCTTAAAGTTGTTTACCGTATAGTTGTTGAGCGCCGCCCGAGTCCACTTCTCTTCGTTTAGAAGCTCTCTAACCGCCGCAACCTGTTTGGCTTCGCTCGTGACTTGCTGATCACTCATTAATGACTGTCTCCTTCGAAGATCTAATTGACGTACTGCTGGTAGATCTCGGGGCTAATGCTGCGAATGCGCAAAAGAACGTCATCGATCTTTGCCGGATCTTCCTCGCTATGGATGTAGTGGTCGATCAACCAAAAATAGCGATTTACCAACCTCGGCGTCAGGACGGATTCCGGAGCTCGTGATTCTCCGTGCTCCCGTTCCAAAGCGTAGATCGATTGCTTTAGTTTCCCGTACTCAATCGACCGCAGTTCCCGCTTAACCGTAAACACACCAAACACTACGCCATAGACGGGTATCCACTCCGCCACAGCAGGCCCCTGGTACCCCAGCTCGGCCACTTTTTCTATCAGTTTTCGTATGAGCCCCGATTCGAGCGACGAAAGGTCTACTCGGTCGGGACCAAGAAAGAACGCCTCACGAAAGAAGGCCTTCGATTTTTGCACGTTATTGACCATCGCGTAGCAGTCGGCCAACTCTGCCAGTATCGCGGGATCGTCGCGCTTCTGTGTGCAGGCCTCCTCCATAAACGTTACGGCCTTCTCGTAATTTCCGAGCCCCTTATGACACCTGCCGAGGCGCCATGAGAGATCCCCGTCGTCGCTGTCTTTGACAACTCCCTTAAAAAGCTCGAGGGCGCCTCCGAAAACATGCTGCCGAAGGGCAAAAAGACCCCGCTCGCAGGGCTTGCCTCGCGCCGCCATGGCGAACTGAACGAAGGGTTTCCACTGCGAGAGAAGATACTCTCCCCGCTCGACGTCGTTCTCTATCCGGTTGGCGGCGTGTTGACGCTCTCGCCAGAAGTTGACATATTTCAGCGACGAAACAACCTCGTCGTTGTCGAAGTCGACCGTAAGCGCCTCCTCGAGGGTTTGCATGGCTTCGTCTAACCGATGTTGACGTATAAATGCAAAAGCTCTCAATAAGAGCTCACCAACGGGAGTATCCTTGGTGTCGGCGCTTCCTTGAGACATACTCAACGGTGGTTCTTCTCGTACAATTAATATACCATGAGGCGGCGCAGAGTCAACGCACCGGGTGCCTTGGCGGATTCAGCTAGGGTACCAGGCGGTCGACAATGTTACAAGAGGTAGTGCGTAGTGACAATTAGGAAGACCCTTGTACTCGTTCCGCTGATGATAGTTCTTCTCGGCGGTATCGCCGCAACTCAGGAGACTGCCCCCGGTTTCCAGATTCTCGAACAGGGAGTCGAACGTTTCAGCCAGGGTGATTACCGCCAGGCTATGCTCCTTTTCCGGGAGCTCTTGCTCGATCCGGAGTACGACCGATATCAAGGCGATGCCTATTTCTGGATCGCCAAATCGGCCCTCGGTCTTAGTCAGCTCGAAGAAGCGTCCCGGAACCTCGAGTTCTTTCTGGCGAACTATCCCGGTCATCCCAACTACGAAGAAGGGCGGTATCAGCGGGGACGTCTCCTCTTTCTTCAAGGGGATCACGAGGCCGCGATTCAAGTATTCTCCGCCTTCGTGGAGGAGTTTCCCGCTTCTGCCTACGTGGCAAACGCGATCTATTGGAGTGGCGAGTCTCTTTTCGCCCTCGGGCGCTTTGACGAAGCACAATCGCTCTTTGCCCGAGTTATTCAGGAGTTCCCACGGAGCCACCGTGTCGAGGCGGCCCGGTACCGGCTCTCGTTGATAGATCTGACCAAGCGGGAGAACGAGCTTCTCAAGCTTCTCAGGTGGAGTCACGAGGAGTACCTCCAGGCTCTCGAAGAGTTCGAACGGCAGGAGCGGTCCCTCGACGAAGCCGTCGTGGCCTACCAGCAGAGTCTTGCGCGGCAGTCTCCCGGCGACTTCCGGTCGGAGATAGCGCGTCTTCAGTCGGTCGTTTCGGAATTGCGAGCAGAGATCGCCCGGAAAGAAGACGAAATCCGGCAACTCCAATTCGCCCTCGATGGGTCGACCCCTATCGGTGGTCAAGGGGAGGCGGAGCTCTTGCGTCGGAGTCAGCTTCTCGACATAAAGGAGCAGACACTTCGGCTCAAAGAAGAGCTCCTCCTGTCGATCGAGAATCAGGGGGGCGAGTAGGTGAAAAGCAGAGAGGCGACCGTTCTGTTTTTGGCGCTCATCTCGATTGGATTCGCGGCTGTCGAGGTCGAAGCTCTCGAGCTGAGAGAAGGGCTCGTCCGCCTCGAGTTGGACGAGGCGAGAGGGGCGTTCTCCCTCTACTATCTTGCAGACATCGCCGCGAACCGCTACGTCCCGCTCTTTTTCTCACGAGATCCGGAAACCTCCGGAGTTTCCGTCCTCGACGGAAACCAGTTTTATCGACTCGGGCAATCCGGCGGTTTTAACCTAGAGACACAACAGACGAGGGAGGGCGGGCGCTTCGTATGGTCCTCGGCCACCCTCGAGGTAATTCAGGATTTCTCCTTCGTTGCGTCCCAAGGGGCGCGGCTGGCGAACGGAGTCCAGGTAACCGTTACCGTGCTCAATCGTTCGGAGGAGTCTCGGAATATCGGTGTCCGGCTCCTTATCGACACGACCCTTGGAGAATCGCAGCCGACCCACTTCGTGGTGGACGGTCAGCAGGAGATTACCCGGGAAGTGGAGATCTCCTCGGGGAGCTATTGGGTCTCGCCTTCTGCTACGAACCCCGGACTTGGTCTGCGGTTCTCCCTCGGCGGAGACGGGGTTAGCCCGCCTGATCGAGTGGTTTTTGCGAACTGGAAGCGATTAATCGAGTCCAGTTGGGAGTACCCCGTCCAGGAGAGCCGGAGCTTTAGTCTTCTGCCGTATTCCATCAACGATTCCGCCGCCGCGGTGTACTACGGTCCGCAACGACTGCTCCCCGGGGAGCGGTTTTCCGTGGTTTCGGTTATGGGTTCTGCGGGAAGTGGGGGCTTTGCGGCGACCGCCGGCACATCGGGACCCTTGGAAACGCTTTTTCGCGAGACGAGTCCCGGAGAAAACCGCGTCTCCGGGGGAAGTTTGGTCGAGGAAGTCGTCGCCGTAAACGACCTATTGGCGGAGATCGACTCACTTTTGTCCCAGGAGGGTGGTCCGTCGCCGGAAGACGTCGATGTAGTTCAGCGCATTTACGAGGAACTCCGGCGACGCGCCGAGACGGTCCCAACCGGACGCGGTGATCGATCCGAATAAAGCTCTCTCCCGAGCCGAGCGCCTCTACCGGCAGGGAAAATACTCGGACGTCATCCATCTCCTCGAGCCCCAGGTCTTCCTCTTCCGGGACGAGCCGCGGTTCTACCACGTCCTCGGCATGGCCTGCCTCCAGGCTCACGACTTCGGAGGCGCGGAAACCTATCTTGCCAGAGCGGTCGACCTAACACCCGAGGCCGTCGACTCGCGCCTTGCCTTGGCGGCTCTCCGAGCGAGAAAGGGAGAGGTGCAGCGGGCGATGAGAGACTGGCTTGCGGTGGTGGAAATAGATCCCAAGAACCGCGTAGCCCGGAACGGGCTGGACCTGGTCCGGAAGAGCGACACCGATAGCGCGGTACAGCGGAGTTTCCACGGAAAAACGTTCGGACAGTTTCTGCCTAGCTCACCGTTGCGCCCGAGCCGTGCGTTTTGGCTTCTCGCTGCTGCGGCCACCCTCGTGGTGGGGTCCTGGATTCTCGTCTACGCCTTCGACCAGGGGGCCTTGGGTGGGCGGCGGGGAGATCCCCGCCCCGGAGACGAGCTCCTCCGTATCGAAGAAGAGAATGGGACCGATCTGGTTTCCTACACCGGGACATTTCGTTACACCTACACCGAAGACCAAATAGAAAAACTTGTCGCGGAGCTTCGGGACTACTTCCACGACGGGAGGGATAACCGCGCCCGGAGGCACGCGAACCGGTTGCTATTATCGAATGCGTCGCCGGAAATCAAGCGCAGGGTTTCGCTTCTGACCGACTATTTTCAAACGCCGGATCTTGTCAGCCTGAAGGATAACTTCGAGTACGCCGAGGTGGCGTCGGAGCCCTGGCTCTACGAGGGCTGCTACGTGAGATGGCGCGGCCGGGTAGCCAATCTGGAAGTTTCCGAGGATGTTATCGCCTTCGATTTTCTTGTGGGATTCGAAGAGGGGCAGGTTCTCCAGGGGATCGTTCCGACGCGTTTCTTCTACGCGGTTTCCGTCAATCCAGGGACCAACGTCGAGCTCCTCGGTCAGATAACTTCGGTCGAAGCCGGTTCCTTTGCTCTCCGGGGCGCTGCGGTGCGTCTTCTTGGGCCGGAAGGTTCGCAATGAGGGCCGTGGCACAGCGCGTTTTTTCGGCGGCTATCCTGTTAAAAGAGACCGGAGAGACCACGGGGTCGATTTCGGACGGTCTTCTCGCCTATATCGGTGTAATGAAGGGCGACGGCCCGGACGACGTCCGGTGGATGGCCGAAAAACTCTCGACTCTTCGCATCTTCGAGGACGCCGAGGGGAGGATGAACCTGTCTGTCGTCGACACCGGCGGCGAGCTGTTGCTGGTATCGCAGTTTACCCTCGCAGGCGATGCGCGAAAGGGGCGTCGGCCCTCCTTTAACGCGGCCGAAGACCCAGATAGCGCGGAGGAGCTTTTCGACGGCCTTGTCCGCTCTTTAGGGGACCAGGGTCTCTCAGTAGCGACGGGCCTCTTTGGCGCGGGAATGATCGTACGGTGCGACGTCGACGGACCGGTAACCATTCTCCTCGACTCGAAAAAGAGCTTCTAGGGTCTCGGATTCCTCCATAATCGGATATCTACATAAAAAGGCGCATCGAGCTGAGATAGTCGGAGGCGTCAAACTCGTCGAAGAAGGGGGAGAGGCTGCTCTCGTCGTTTAGCCGTTTTACAATCTCGGCGCTTCTTCTTGCAGAGGAGACGACGTGGAGAAACGGCATCTGATCCCGGAGGCCGGTGGTACAGGGAACCGTGTCGAGAACCACGACACTGTTCAAGATGCCCTCTTCGTGGAGTGAGGTCATTCGTTCGATGGCGGGGGCCGAAAAGACCGGATGAATCGCGGCAATGTTGATTCCGGCGACTTCGCGGAGGGCGAGCTCTCGAACGAGGGTGTAGACGGAACCTGCTGTATCGATCATATCGTCGACAATCCAAATTTCCTTGCCTTGGATCGGACTGTCGGTCAGGATGTCTATCGAATCCACCGTGTTGGTCTTTGTGTAATCCCTATGCTTGTGAGCGATGATCAAGGGTGTGTTGAAGGCGGCCGCGTACTTCTTCGCGAGGCTCTCGCTTCCGGCATCCACCGAGCAGAAGACCCACTTCTGTTGGATGGTCTCGACAAGGCGCTCCTTCGTTTTGATGAGCTTATCCGTGAGGTACTCTTCGATGAGACTTCCGGCGGGAACGTCGTCGATGGAGCAGATGTCCGGATCGACGATAGTCTTGGATTTGTCGGAGTGAAGCTGATAGGTGATGATATGGTCGACCCCGAGGCTTACGAGGGTCTTGTAGTGAATCCAGAAGCCGACGGAGTTTCGTCGGGTCGTCCGGTCCGACCGGGAGGCGCTACAGAAGGGCTCGAAGAGGGTGATCCTCGCCGGCTGAGCTCGCTTAAGGGCATCGATGGCGTGATAGAGCTCCAACTTGTTCTCTTCGACGGTAAGGTTTAGGTCGTTGCGACCGGCATTGCCGAAGAGAAAAACGTCCTTCCCTCGTACCGACGTTTTTACTTCTACTTCCATCTCACCGTCGGCGAAACGCACCGTCTTGAGTTTGTCTACACTGTCCCTTAGATTGCGGTGTCCCCGATAGTCCGGAAATGTCTCCAGTTGGTAGGCTACGCGTGACGCGTAATCGACCATGGACCGGGTAGCAACCACCAGAAGCTCGCCACGCACGCAGTGTATATAGCACGACAGGGTCGTAGCGTCCAGGCAAAATGCACTATTGACCGGCTAGGATAGGAGGAAATAGTATTGCGTTGAATTCTCCGGGCAATCAGCGCGGTATTCCTCTGTGGAGGTACACAATGGTGCTGACAAAGAACCGGGTCACGCAAGGGGACGTCATGGCGAAAGGCGATACGACGGCAGAGGCCGGCCAGAAGAGGGAAGAGAAGGACAAAGCCCTCGAGGCAGCCAAGCTTCAGATAGAAAAGCAGTTCGGAAAGGGCTCGCTGATGAAGCTTGGCGAAGGTGTCGATGTCCGGGGAATCCAGGTGATTCCATCGGGATCTATTCTTCTCGACGAGGCTCTCGGTCTCGGGGGGTACCCGAAGGGGCGGGTCATCGAAATTTTCGGCCCTGAATCCTCGGGAAAGACGACCCTCGCCCTTCATGCTATCGCCGAAGCTCAGAAGCTCGGAGGGATCGCGGCGTTCATCGACGCGGAGCACGCCCTGGATCCGGTGTACGCCGGGAACCTTGGGGTAAACATCGACGAGCTCTGGGTTTCTCAACCGGATACCGGAGAGCAAGCCCTCGAGATTGCAGAATCCCTCGTCCGGTCTGCCGCTGTCGACATTATCGTCGTCGACTCCGTGGCGGCCCTGACGCCCCAAGCGGAAATCGAGGGGGATATGGGGGACTCCCATATGGGGCTTCAGGCCCGGCTGATGAGTCAGGCCTTGAGAAAGCTTACCGCGACCATCTCCAAGTCCGGGACCTGTCTCGTCTTTATCAATCAGATTCGGATGAAGATCGGCGTTATGTTCGGAAATCCGGAGACTACGACGGGAGGAAAGGCCCTCAAGTTCTATTCTTCCGTGCGCCTCGAGGTCCGGCGGATCGAGACGATTACCAAGGGAGCGGACGAGGCGATCGGCAACCGGGTACGCGTAAAGGTGGTAAAGAACAAGGTCGCGCCCCCGTTCAAGAAGGTCGAGATGGAGATTATCTTCGGAAAAGGCATCTCCTACTGGGGGAGCCTCCTCGACGGGGCCCTCAAGTTGGACCTCATAAAGAAAAGCGGTAGCTGGTACTCCTACGGCGAGGAGCGGGTAGGGCAAGGCAGGGACAACGCGCGACAGTTTCTCGAAGATCATCAGGAGATTGCAAAGGAGATCGAAGAGAAGATTCGCAAGGAGCTTTTCCCCCCCCTGCCCCCGAGAGGCGCCAAGGCGGAAGAGGCCAATGCAGCTGCTGCGGCGGCCGAAGCGAATATCGATGCCAAACAGTCCGGCGACGGGGGAAAGGGAAAAGCGCCGGGGCTCTCCGGCCGGGCAAAAGAGGCCGCAAAGACCGCCGGCGACGAAGAGGAGCTCTTCTAAGGCGTGCCGGAGTGTTACCTGAGCCTTGGCTCTAACTCCGGCGATCGGTTGCAGAATCTCTCGGCCGCGTTGGGCGCTATCGCAAAGCGGTGGGTGGTACACGCGGTTTCCTCGGTATACGAAACCGATCCTCAAATCGTCACCGACCAGGGGGCATTCCTTAATCTCTGCTGCCGTATTGAGGCGCCCCTGCCGCCTCTCGAAGTGCTCTCAGTATTGCAGCGTGTCGAAACGGCGATCGGAAGAGACCGGAGCAGGGAGCGGCCCAAGGGTCCCCGAAAGATAGACATCGACATCGTGCTCTGGGGTCTCGACATCGTAGACGAGGCGGAATTGGAGGTTCCGCACCCCGGGTTGACGGCCCGGCAGTTCGTCTTGCGACCACTTTTAGAGATTGGGCCGGGAATACGAGACCCCCGGGACGGCCGGCCGCTCGCCGAGGTGTCCGCCGCCCTCGGGGGGCAAGGTGTTTACTGCCACCGCGGGGCAGTCGTATACTCACCTACAACCGACCAATGAGCAGCGAGGATACCCAAGGACCTGTGGTACGGGTGCCTTCTTTCGAGGGCCCCCTGGACCTCCTCCTCTTTCTAATTAGAAAGAACGAGATAAACATCTACGACATTCCCATTGGAGCGATCACCGAGCAATACTTGGCGTATATGGCGTATGCCGTCCGTGTCGATTTGGAGAACATTACCGACTTCTACGTGATGGCGGCGACCTTGATCTATATCAAGAGTCGAATGCTCCTGCCGATGGAAGAATCCGACGACGAAGAGTTCGACGATCCGAGAAAGGAGTTGGTGGAACGGCTGATAGAGTATCAGCGCTATCGTAAGCTCACGGAGCTGATGGAGGAACGGCAGGAGGAGGCAGAGCTGGATCTCCTGAGGCCTGCGAAGCAGCGCAGCCTGCCGTTTCCGGAGGGCGATGACACCTGGCAAGATCTCGACCCCTGGGCGCTCTTCGAGCATTTCGCGGCGATTATGTCGAACCTTGGTGCCGAAAGACTCATCGAGCTCTACGAAGAGGTTTCGATAAACGAGAAAGTCGCCCTCATTGAGGAGTATCTCGAGGACCGAGAAGAGTTCGACTTTGCCGAGCTCATAAAGCGGGGGGATTCCGTCTTGGAGCTGGTTTGCGCTTTTCTCGCTCTTCTCGAGTTGACCAAAACCAGGAGAATCTCGATCCAACAGAACCGACTCTTTGGAGACATTAGAATAAGGCGGTCCCCACATGGCGCTTGAGACCGAACAGGCCTTGGTCGAGGCAGTGCTCCTGATGGAAACCGAGCCGATCGACGAGAAGACCATCTCAAGGGTTACCGGCCTCGGTGCCGAAGTGGTTCGTCGTTCGCTCTCGGCCCTGGTCGACCGTTATGCTGTCCCGGAGTGTGGTCTTGAACTTCGGCGTATCGCCGACGGCCTGCTTCTCGCGCCGAAGGAGGTTCTTTCGAGAAACCTTCGGGACAGGTACGGTAAACGCCACGACACGCGTCTGTCCAAGGCAGCCCTGGAAACGCTTTCCATTATCGCCTACTCCCAACCGGTAACCCGAGGGGAAATCGAAAGCCTTCGGGGAGTCGCCGCGGACGGTATGATCCGCCTCTTGCTCGACCGGGGCCTCATCAAGGAAACCGGAAAAAAGGACGCCCCGGGACGGCCCACGCAATACGGAACCTCCCGGGAGTTCCTTCGGGCCTTTCGGCTTTCCAGTATTTCCGATTTACCGAAGCTCGAGGACGTAGAGGAGGAGCGTTTCGCCCCAGATGAGTAAAACGAGCGAAGAGTATCCGATGCGACTCCACGTCTATCTCGCTAGGGCGGGCGTTGCCTCCCGGCGCCGAAGCGAAGCACTGATCGCGGAGGGAGAGGTCGACGTGAACGGCGAGATCGTCACGACCCAGGGCTTTCTAATAAACGCCGGGGACACGGTCAGGTATGCCGGTCGACGCGTCGAGCCGGCGCAACGAAAGCTCTACATCGCCTTGAACAAACCGAAGCGCTACCTCTGTACCAGCAGCGACCCGGAAAACCGGCCCCTCGCAATTTCTCTCGTCCAACCCGACTTTCCCGAGCGGCTCTTTACCGTCGGGCGCCTCGACTTCCTTTCGAGTGGCCTCATTCTGGTTACAAACGACGGGTACTTTTCCAAACGAGTCATGCACCCCTCGAACAGGGTCGAAAAGGAGTACGTGTTGGAGTCGAAGGTTCCCGTTCCGGAGGAGCTACTCCAAGAGTACCGAAGGGGCCTTGTGGTCGAGGGTGTTCGCTACGTGTTGAAACACTATAGCTACAAGAACTCTCGCCGGGTAAACCTCGTCCTCGAAGAGGGCAAGAACCGAGAGATTCGGCGGGTCTTCGACGCGAAGAGGATCGGCATAAGGCGACTCCACCGTATCCGAATCGGGGGGGCCAACCTCGGACAGATTCCTCCCGGCGGATACCGTTTCTTATCGAAGGAAGAGGTAGCCTCGCTCGGAGGAGGGCGGTAGTGGTCGTTGCGATCGACGGACCTGCGGGGAGTGGGAAGAGCACGATAGCCCGGCAGGTTGCCGAGCGTCTTGGATTCTTCTTCGTAAACTCCGGTAGTCTCTACCGAGCCGTCTCCTACTTTGTGCTCTCCCGTCGACGAGATCCGTCGGAGACAGACAGTGTTCGAGACGCTCTTTCGGAGATCGATATGGACTACTCCCCCGACGCTCTGACCCTGAACGGCATTGAGCTGGGCGACGAGTTGCGGAGCGAAGAGGTAGACACCTGGGTATCCCGGCACTCTGCGATCCCGGAGGTTCGGCACTTCGTCAACGCAATCGTTCGAAAGAGCGTTGCCGGCCGCGACACAGTCGTCGAGGGGCGAGACATGACTACCGTTGTCTTTCCCGACGCCGAATACAAGTTCTACTTGGACGCTTCCCTAGAGACCCGCGCCCAAAGAAGAATGGCGGCCGGAGCCGAAGGCAGTCTAGAAGAGGTAATGGAGAAGACCGAGGAACGTGACCGTCAGGACCGTGAAAAAGCGGTGGGGAGTCTAAAGCAAGACCCGGATTCGGTCTATTTGGACACCTCGGACTTGACCATAGAAGATGTTTGTGAGACAGTTATTGCTAGTATCCGTAAAAATTAATATCACTGGGAGTTTCTTGTAATTATGAGCGATCGAGACGCGTCAGGTCCCAAAACACCTGAACAACAGCTATTACAAGAGGAACTGCAAGAAGAGTTCCTCAAGCCACTTGACGATTTGCAGTCAGGGCAACTCGTCGAGGGAACGGTTGTTCAGGTGGGAACCGAATATGCCTTTGTAGACATCGGCTATAAGTCCGAAGGGCGTATTCGTCTCGACGAATTTGATGAGCCACCAACCATTGGTGACAACGTTAGTGTTGTCCTCTTGAACAAGGAGACCGTCCAAGGCGGAATCAATGTTTCCAAGAGGAAGGCGGACGAGCGCGTTTCCTGGAAACAGCTCAAGGACGCCTTTCAGGAGCACGAGCCCGTTGAAGGAACGGTCGCGAAGTCGATTAAGGGTGGGTTTGAAGTTCGTCTGTTTGGGGGCCTCCGGGCCTTCAACCCCATTTCAAAGATGGACGTTCACCGGGTCGAGGAACCGGAGGAGTACGTCGGCGTAAAGAGCAAGTTCCACATCGAGCGGCTCTACAGCGACAACCGCGTCAATATCGTCGTCTCTCGCCGGGGATGGCTCGAAGAGCAAGTCGAGAAGAACCGGGAAGAGTTCTTCGGCAACACCGAGATCGGCGACGTGGTCGAAGGGACCGTAAAGTCCTTTACCTCCTTCGGGGCCTTTATCGACCTGGGCGGCTTTGACGGGCTGCTCCATCTTAACGACATGAGTTGGGGACACGCGACCCGCCCCCGGGATTACGTTCAGAAGGGCGAGGTTATTCAGCTCCGGGTTATCCGCCTCGATACCGAAGAGAAGAAGATCAACCTCTCCCTTCGCCATATGAGCGAAGATCCATGGAACCGCTTCGAAGAAAAATACGGGGTCGACCAGGTTGTTACCGGAAAGGTAACCAAGCTCGCGGACTTCGGCGCCTTTATCGAGCTCGAAGAGGGCATCGAGGGACTCGCCCATATTTCGGAGCTCTCCTGGGTTAAGCACATTAACCATCCCCGGGAGGTCTTGGACGTCGGAGACGAGGTCGATGTAATGATCCTCGACTACGACGTTACCCAGGGCCGAGTTTCCCTCGGCGTAAAGCAGGTTCAGCCGAACCCGTGGACCGAGCTCGCATCGTCGTATCCCATCGGGATGACGCTCCGGCGCCCCGTCAAGAAAATTACCAATTCCGGCGCCTTCGTCGAGCTGGAGGAGGGTGTCGACGCCTTTATCCACGCCGACGACCTATCCTGGACGAAGCGTCCGAAAAACCCCAGCGCGGTGTTGACCGAGGGCGAGGAAGTGGACTTTATCATCACTGAGATCGACCCGGAGACTCACAATATTCGGGGCGGGATCAAGCAGCTCTCCGACGACCCCTGGGTTTCTTTGAAACGGGCCTACGCCGACCGGAGCGTCGTCGAGGGCGAGGTTACCAACATTACCGACTTCGGTTTGTTCGTCCGGGTTCAAGGCGGGATCGAGGGCCTTATCCACAAAGCAAACCTCGTGGACCCGCGAACCGAGTCCTACGAGAAAGCCGCAGAGAAAGTCAATATCGGTGACCGGCTTCAGGCCATCATCACCGAGGTTAACCCTGGGAAGCAACGGCTCGGACTCTCGGTTCGAGAGGTCGAGCGCAAAGAACGTCAGGAAGAGCTGCAGAAGTACATCCACGACGACTCTGCGGAGGGTACTCTTACCCTCGGAGAGCTTCTCAAGGAGAAGGAAAAGAGCTAGGCGCCCGACGGCGCCGCGGCCGCCCGACGAGGCATGTTCACCGCTCCCATAGACGCCGAGAAGTTCGGCGTCTTTATTCAACTAAACAGCTCGATAAACGCAGACTATTCCGACCCGCATCTGCTGCTGGAGCGGATCGTCGAGGCGGCGACGCGGCTGTCGAACGCCGAGGCGTCGAGCCTCTTACTCCTTGACGACAAGAATCAGCGTCTCTATTTCGAGGTAGCCCTTGGTCCGCGGGGTGCGGAGGTGCAGCGCCTTTCGCTCGACGTAAGCGAGGGTATAGCCGGGTGGGTGTTTTCGAACAACGTCGGTGTTATCGTAAACGCTCCGGAAGAGGACGAGCGGTTTTACCGAGAGATCGGAAAACAGGTCGATTTCGAGACCCACCGACTCATGGCGGTTCCCCTGCGCCTTGGGACGGCGTGTATCGGTGTCATCGAAGTTATCAACAAAGTCGACGGGAACGTCTTTACCGACGAAGATTTGGAATGGTTGGAGGTGTTCGCTAATCAAGCCGCTCTCGCGATTCAACATGCCCGCTCCCTCGACCGGGTTCGCAAGCGGGTGAAAAGCCTTGAAGCACAAGTGTCCGGCGGGCGTCCTCTGGTTTATCGGAGCCATGCGATGAGCGAGGCTTTATCCATGGCGACCCGTATTGCCGGGACCGACTCGTCGGTGCTTATCCTTGGGGAGAGCGGGGTAGGGAAGGAGCTCTTCGCCGAGTTTATCCACGGGCACAGTCTTCGGCGGGAGGGCCCCCTGGTTCGGGTAAACTGCGCGGCGCTACCGGAACAGCTCTTAGAGAGCGAGCTCTTCGGCCATGTTCGTGGTGCCTACACCGACGCTGTGAGAGATCGCAGAGGGCGCTTTGAGCTTGCCGACGGGGGCACCATTTTCTTAGACGAGGTAGGAGAGCTGCCTCTTGCTGTCCAGGCGAAAATGCTACGGATTCTGCAGGAACAGTGCTTTGAACGCCTCGGCGCCAGCGAATCTATCCAGGTCGACGTCCGGATAATAGCGGCAACCAACAGCAACCTGCGAGAGGCCGTCGAAGCCGGACGGTTTCGCAGGGACCTCTACTTCCGCCTGAACGTCCTTCCCCTTCGGGTGCCTCCGCTCCGGGAGCGGCCCGACGATATACCGCTCCTCGCCAGGCACTTTCTCCAGCGACACAACCAGGGTCGCGAGTCGAGTATCGAGGGTTTCTCCGACGAGGCGACGGAGCGACTCTTGACCTACTCTTGGCCCGGGAACGTCCGGGAACTGGAGAACGTCGTCGAGCGGGCCGTCGTTGTGGCCCCGGGGAGTCACATACTCCGGGAGGACCTGATGCTGACCGCCGGCGGAGAGGACGACGGGGATCGCTACCGGGGGAAATCGCTTCGGGATGCGATTACTATCTTTAAACGAACACTTATCGAGAATAGTCTTGCCCATCACGGGTGGAACCAAACGGCCACAGCGCGTACACTGGGTATTCAACGTACGTATCTATCGAGATTGATAAAAGAACTAGGAATAGGCAGGTAAACATGGCAGAGAAAGAGCGTGCCTCATTGAGCAGCAGACTCATCGAGGCGTTGAGCCGCTACCGCAAACCCCTTGTCTGGGGTCTGGCGTTCTTGGTGGTCGCTTTGGTTGCAACCTTCGCGTATCTGGAAATTCAGCAACGCCGCGCCGATGAGGCGCTTGCTCAAATCGAAGAGGCCGAAGCACTCTACCAAGCCTGGGTCGATACTCGGGAAACAGAGGAAGACGCAGCTGCCGAAGAGATTCGGAGCGAGCTCGAAACCGATATCGGAGAGATTCTGCGTCGGTATCCGCGAAAGTACGCGGCCAATCGCGCACGTTTTCTCCAGGGGGAGATCTATTGGGAGCTGGGCGACTGGGTGAGTGCCGGGGAGTGGTATCAAGAAACCGCAGAGTCCTTTCCCCGAAGTCATCTGGCCTCGGTTAGTCTGTACAACGCCGGGGCGGCTTACGAAGAAGCGGAAGACCTGGATGCCGCAACCGAGAGCCTTGGAATGCTCGTCGACCGGTTTGCCGGTTCGCCGTCGCCCCTGGTGCCTCAGGCAGTCTTTGCCCTCGGGCGGATAGCAGAGGCGCAGCAGGACTTTTCCGCGGCTCAAGAACGGTACCAGGAGTTGGTGGAGAGTCATCCAGGGAGCAATTGGACAAGTCTCGCCCGGAACCGTATAATCCTGCTGACCGCCGAGGGGCGCATAAACTAGTCAACAGGAGCCGGGCTTTGCGTGTCCAGACCAAGAGATTCGGCATCGTACTCGGCCTTGTCGTAGCCGGCAGCATTCTGGCAATAGACGCCGGGACGGCGATTATCGACCGCCTCGAGCTTAAGATGCTCGACACCCACTTTAGTCTCAAGACGACCTTCCGGGGACAAGATATCCAGGAAGGTGTTCAACAGGTGGAGCGGAACCCGAATATCTCGGAAGACATCCTGATCGTCGGGATTGACTTTACGACCTTGAACCAGCTCGGGCAGTGGCCCTTCCCGCGGTATCGCCACGCCGATTTGGTGAACTCCTTCGCCCGGATTGGCGACCAGACCCAACGGGAACGCTCGGTCTTCCTCGATATCTTTTTTATCGAGCCCTCGGAAAGCGCTTTTAACGACGCCCTCCTGCGGGAAGCGATGCTTCACAACGAGCGGGTCTTTCTCGAGACCATTCTCGAGCAAAGTGCGCCTCCCCCGGGGGCCGAAGAAGAGCTCTTCGAGCGCCACGAGCGGCTGTATGAGGCCGCGGGACGGATTACCGAGGTAGAAGGGGAATGGTGGAGACTTCCCTACCACCTCGGGCTCCAGCCCCCGCTTCAGCCCTTCGCTGGGGTCGCCGGGGGCTACGGCCACGCGAATTTTTACCAAGATTTCGACGAGGTCTACCGACGGCAAGCCCTTGTGGCACGGTCGAGCGAACTGATGGCTGCCTACCGCCTCGACGAGCTGGAACCGGGCTTCGACGTCGATGCCGGGCGTTTTGAGCGCCTTGCCTGGTTCGACCGCGACGGGCGGGAGCACACGATCCGGACGCCCCTTACCGCGGAGTCGCTTCTCGATCTGACCCGGGAAATGGAGGAACGGGCGCCGGAGCGGATTATCGACAGCGATAACGACGGCCGGCCGGACGATATCTTCTACGTCGTACGGCACTACCAAGACGAGTTTATTCCGGCAGTTACTCTGGCCCTCGCCGCGGACTACTTCAACGTACCCCTCGAAGAGGTGGAAGTGGTTATCGGAGAGCGCATTCGCATTCCTTCGCCGGAGGTATTCGACCCCGAAGTAGGGGAGTGGCTCCCCTATCGGGAGGAGATCGTCATTCCCATCGACGACGAAGGGAATATGCTGATCAATTTTATGGGTGTCCGGTCCAGTGCCGCCCGAGACGGCCACCAGACCTTTCCGGTGCGTCCCTACGCCGGGTACGCCGCGCGGGTTCCGGGCCCCGACCCGTCGACCTGGCCCCGGACCCGGGCCGTCGAAAACAAAATTATTATGGT
Organism: uncultured Spirochaetaceae bacterium; assembly: GCA_964616245.1. GTDB lineage: Bacteria > Spirochaetota > Spirochaetia > DSM-27196 > PWMO01 > CAYPUT01. The sequence continues at coordinate 32,261 of CAZTRQ010000010.1, forward strand.
GGGGGCCTTCGCCCAGGGGATGGCGGAAGACGAAAAGACCACGCCGTATGGACTAATGTACGGGGTGGAGATCCACGCCAATGCCCTCAATACGATTCTAATGAACCGGTTTATCGAGTATGCACCCTTCTGGCTCGACGCTGCGGTGCTCCTGGTGCTCTCGCTTCTGGTAGCGTTTCTGGCTTCCCGTTTCTCTACGATCTACTCCTTTGTCGGTACCTTCATACTCCTTGTGGTCTTCTTCTTTACGACCACGATACTCTTCGACAGTCGTTCCTTTGTCGTCAATTTTACCGCTCCGGCACTCGGCATGCTCTTCTCCTACTTGAGCGTGGTCCTCTACCGGATAATGACCGAGGAAAAAGACAAGCGTCGGATCCGGGAGATGTTCGGAAAGTACGTAAGCCCACGGGTCGTCGATCAAATACTCGAGAATCCGCCGGAGCTCGGGGGCGTCGACAAGGAGCTTACGGTCTTCTTTTCGGATATCCGAGGGTTTACGACGCTCTCCGAAGCGATGACGCCTCAGGAGCTCGTCAACCACCTCAACGTATACCTTACGTCGATGACGGACATCATCCTCGATTTTCAGGGAACCCTGGATAAGTATGTCGGCGACGAGATTATGTGTTTCTGGGGAGCGCCGCTGCCCCAGGCCGACCACGCGTACCTGGCGTGTCAGTGCGCCGTACGACAGATGGAAGCGCTGAATAAGCTAAACTCGGAATGGCCCGAGGAGAGACGGATAAATATCGGAATCGGCGTAAACTCGGGCGTCATGACCGTTGGAAACATGGGGTCCCTCGGTCGGATGAACTACACCCTGATGGGCGACAATGTAAACCTGGCTGCCCGCCTCGAGGGCACCAACAAGATGTACGCCACCAACATCATCATTAGCGAGTACACCTACGGTTTGGTTAAGGACCGGGTAGTGGCTCGGGAGCTCGATAATATTCGGGTCAAGGGTAAGAACCGGCCGGTC
>CAZTRQ010000011.1:0-19669 GCA_964616245.1 uncultured Spirochaetaceae bacterium
TGGGATCGGGTCCGTTTACGCGATGGGTAGGACCCGAGGTTCTCTTTTTTCGAATGACACCGATCCCCGTCCTCCCGGCCCGAAGAACCGGGTAGCGCTTGTGCCTTCCTGCTACGCCGCAAAGCCCACGCCTCGGCGCCGGCAATAATTGTGAGACCGGCGACTTTATTGTACAATTCGATGCCCACTAGGTTGGGTCTGGAGGGACTCTGATGCTGAAAAACATCAATCCGTTTCTAAATGCTGATTTGTTGTACGTCTTGCGGGCGATGGGACACGGCGACGAACTTGCGCTGGTGGACTGCAATTTTCCCTCGACATCGGTTGCGGCGGGCACGGTGATGGAGAAGCCAATCGAGTTGGAGGGCGTGGATATTCCGGCGGCGGCCAAAGCGATTCTGTCGGTGTTCCCGTTGGACAGTTTTGTGGACGAACCGGTCATTCGCATGGAAGTTGTCGGCGCGCCTGACGAGATCGTCGAGTGCCACCGAGACATGCAAAAGGTTATGGATGCCGACAAGGGGCGAGCGTGGAGGATGGGGCACATCGAACGGCACGCCTTTTACGAGCGCGCCGGCAACGCATTTGCTGTGGTTTCGGCCATGAGCGAACGCCGTCCCTACGGTTGTTTTATTCTCACGAAGGGCGTCATCGGACCGGACGGCAACGTCGTTTAAATTGGAAGCCTTCGACATCGATGGCCCCCTTCACCTCGCGCAGGGGTGTTACGGCTGCGGGAGGATCTTCTTCCTGAGCCAGTGCGACGCCTCGATTGCGTCACCCCGTTGTATCAAACCGCGAATATCCTTCATCGTGGCCTCGTCCATTAGCGTCTCCAAGCTGCGGAGAAACTGAACGCTTGCATCGATCGCTCCGGCGCCGTCTTCCCGGTACGGATATTGGTCCATGGAATACCATCCGTCGTAGCCGGTTTCTCTTAGCCAGAAGAGAATCTCGATGTACTCAACGAGGTGAACACTACCGACTATCATGTCGTCGTCCCAGTAGCGGTAGTTGTCGTTAAAGTGCATGTGAAAGAGCTTTTTTCCCCGTTCCTGCAGGATCACGATTGACTCCGCCACGTTTTCGTAGGCGTAGAGCGAGTGTCCGACGTCGATACAGACCCCTACGTTTTCCAGTCCTGTATCCTCGGCAAGAAGCAGGGTGTCCGCAGCCCGGGCGAGGTAAGAATGGGTGCGTGGCTCTTTGGGTTTGTACTCCAGGGCAAAGCGGATGTCGGGATACTCCTTGGCTACGGTGCGAATGCCTTCGGTGAACCACCGGCGTTCGGTGCGGAAATCCGCCTGGAGCGAGTAATCGTACCCGTCCTGCCCAGGCCAAATGTTGAGCATCGGACAACCGATCTTTCGTGCTGTTTCCGCTGCTTCTCGAGTAGCGTCGACCGCCTGAGCGCGCGTCGAAGGGTCTTTGGCCGAGAGACTCCCATTACCCCATCTCTTCTGACTAAACAGATCCGGGATGATCGATACGCACGTCAGGCGATCCCGCCGCAACACCGATGCTATTTCATCCGAGTTATCCAGCGTGATGTCCCACGTTCCCACCAGCTCGATGCCGCTAACCCCTTCGATCTCCGCAGCTTGTCGGATCATCTCCTCTTTCGGGGGCTGGTCTTTGTACCCGGTCGACAGAAACCTGTCGTTGGTGTTGCCGAGGTTTCCGAGAATCACGGAATACTTGCTCATTTTTCTCTCCTACGTGTCCTTTTACTGTAAATGCGATCCACATCTATAAGCCAAGCAACTGGTCCAGATCTTTGAGCTCACAGATAAGCGGCTCTCCAACCCGGGCGACGCTTTCACGTTCTATTAGTGTTCCTCCGACGACAGTTTTGGTAGGCGGCATCGGTGTGTTTCGGATTCGTGAGTCAAGACGTCGCATTGCCGTAGAACCGATTTCCCGCTTGGAAACCGCGATGCTTGTCAGCGGCGGGTCGAGCAACGCAGCGGTCGGAAGATCGTCAAAACCAACAACCGAGACATCCTTCGGCACCCTGATCCCTCGTTCGCGGAGCGCCTTTAACACGCCGAAAGCGATTATGTCATTGGTGCAAAAAAGGGCAGTTGGAAGCTTCGCGCCTGCGTTGAGATGACGTAACATGTCCTGATACGCGCCGTCGAACGTAGAGTCCGTGCTAAAGATATATTGTCGGTCTATCTCGATCCCGAATGCCGCCATAGCCTCTATGAAAGCCTTGTCGCGGAGAAAGAAATTGCGGGTTCGGATGCTCGACCGTACGACCCCGATCTTACTGTGACCGTAACGAAGAAAGTGCTCGATCACCTTGAAGACTGAATCATTGTTATTCATATCGACGAAGTCGAAGGGCATGTACTCAAGAAATGTGTCAATGAAGACAAAGGGTATCGAGATCGATTGAAACAGTAGCACGTCGTTGCGGGTAAGTTCCGTTCCCAGGATTATGGCCCCGACCAACTCCGGTTCCGACCCGATCGTCGCAACAATCTCCTCCATCGGAGTCGTACTAAAAGAGGTAACCTCCGTCTTGTAGTGGAGCGATTTTCCCGTCTGAACAATACCATCAATGTAGTCAGAGATAAACACTGTATGGTCTCGGTTTACCGTGTGCCCGTGTCGGGCGATCTTTAAAAAGCGAACTGTCCCCTGTCCGGTCGACGATGACGAACCACGCTGATAGAAGGTGTACCCCATTTCTTGGGCGAGTTGGAGAACTCGCATCCGGGTGGCTTTCCCGACGCCCGACTTGTTATTGAGGACCAAAGACACGGTTGCCATCGATACCTCAGCCTGTTCCGCGATATCTTTAAGGGTAGTCGCCATTGCCCTTCGAATTCCTGCTACTGCATCTACTTGCGGATAAAGACTTGTGATTCATGCATTAGCTCCGCTCCGTTCTCGTGGATCCTGATTCCATCCTCGAGATGCAGGCCACCCCAGGGCTGATGGAACAACGGAATCTCGATCGAAAGCACACTGTTTTCGACGACGGTACCAGGCACGCCAGGTCCGAATATCGGTGTTTCGAACTCTTGGCAGCCTATACTGTGGACTCCCGAGTATGTATACCCGTAGCCTGCCTGCTCCAACGTGCGCCTCCCGGCACCCTCGATATCCGCCCCAGCAACGCCGGCTTTAGCAGCTTCGATGCATGCCATTCTGGCCTTAGAAACTGCATCAAACCGTTCTTGCATCATTTGATCGAGGTTCCCCACAAACACCGGTCTCCCGATCGTCGCACAGTAACCCTCGTACCGAGTGATGATGGCGAGCCTGACGACGTCATTCTTCTCGATACGTCTTCGACTGGAACGGCAAAGCACGGAAGCCGCGTTGGGACCTGCTCCGATCATAGGTTCAATGCCGAACCCGTCGGCGCCCTCGCTAAACATGACAGATTTGACAACCGCAGCCACCTCCATTTCGGTCCTACCCGGCTCAATCGTATCGACTGCCGCCTCGAAGGCGTTCTGCGCAATCGCGTAAGCGAACCGCATCACCCGGAGCTCCGCCTCCGATTTTACCATCCTGAGCATGGTCAGATCGTCATCTGCGTCGACCCATTCTTTAGTTCCCAGGAAGTCCCGGATCGCCTCCCAGGTCCCGATATCCATAATGTGACGCCCGGCTATACCGACGCGCATTTTTGGGCTAACCCGGCTGACTTTGGAAACGACCGTTGCGAAATCCGTCACGTTTGTAAGACTGTATACCTCTTCTGGGTGTACGAACTCCTTCAGTATGTAAGCGTCTTCGATGGTACTCCGATTGAGGGCGAACACGGTGGATTCGGGCCCCGTCGCCATGATGGGCTTTCCGGTCGGTGCAAAGATTATGCACACCGGCTCCAGGTGTACCGGGAAATCGCAGAGCCATCGTGCATGTGCCTGACCGAATACTTCTCTATCGTTGGCGTAAGCGATCAACAGATCGAGTCCGTTTTCGTGCATCATCCGTTGAACTCTGGTCCATCGTCGCGGGAACTCGTCGTTCGGTATCGTCGGTTGATTGTTGCTGTCGATAGTGCACCTCCAAGGGGCCTCGCCGAAGCGTCGCGAAACGTGCTAACCGTACGACAATCCTCTATCTAGTAGTCTAAAGTTGTCAAGCGAGAATTTTAGTAAATATTAAAAGCGGTTTTTATTGACGGAACAAGAGAGTGAGGCTACGCTTCATAGTGAACGGGGTTTCTGAACCCCAACCAAGGAGGAGGAAAAATGAAAAATTTCCTATTGATGTTTGTTGTTGTTCTCGTTCTGATCACGCCCACTGCGTTTGCCGGTGGAGGTCAGGAGGCCGGCGATGGCCCAGAGATCGTCGTTGTCCCGAAAGACTCCTCGAACCCGTGGTTCGTGAGAATGGAAGTAGGGGTTGACGAGTACGCCGAAGAAACGGGAATGAACGTCTATCAGCGGGGTACCGCCGAGATCGACGCAACGCTCCAGGCACAGCTCGTTCAGGACCTGATTGCCCAGGGCGTCGACGCAATTTGTATTGTCCCCGTAGATGTCGTTTCCATTGAGCCCGTACTGAAGCAGGCCCGGGATGCAGGTATTGTCGTGATTAGTCACGAAGGGGCGGCGCTGGAAAACGTCGACTATAATATCGAGGCATTCTCCAACGCTGGGTATGGTGCTTTTATCATGGACAATCTGGCCGAAGCGATGGGTGAAGAGGGCCTCTATACCACCATGGTAGCTTCTCTTACCGTTGGCGCCCACAACGAGTGGGCCGACGCCGGTGTCGCGCATCAGAAAGAGACCTATCCCGACATGCAGCTTCTCGAAGATTTGCCCCGTGTCGAGTCCCAGGATAACGGTGACGTAGCGTACAATGTCGCCAAGGAGCTGTTTAACGCCTATCCCGACCTCAAGGGAATTATGGGAACTTCCTCCTACGACGCCCCCGGAGTGGCTCGGGCGATTAACGAGCTCGGTCTTGTCGGTGAAGCGTCCACCTCGGGTACCGGACTTCCCGCGGCTAACAAGGAGCTCTTGGAAAGCGGCATCGTACAATCCCTTACCCTCTGGGATCCCGCCGAGGCGGGTAAGGCTATGGCCTCTCTTGCCGTAATGGTCCTCAATGGCGAAGAGATCGCCGAGCCGGTGGATCTCGGTATTGCCGGGTATGACGCGATGACCTTCCGGGAAGCGGGCTCCAAGACTCTCGAGGGCGAGGGCTGGATTGTCATAAACGCGGACAACGTGGACAGCTTCGGATTCTAATCCGTCGCTTACCTTGAGCCAAACGTACGTCCTGCCGTTCACAGCGTGAACGGCGGGACGTCTTTATGTACGGCGCGTTTACCAAAGACGAAGGAACAGACCATGGCAGGAGTATTGCTTAAAGCTACCGACGTATCGAAGTCGTTCGCCGCTGTTCAGGCCCTTAAGGACGTCTCCTTTTCTATCGAGCCGGCGGAAATCCACGCACTCGCGGGCGAGAATGGAAGCGGCAAGTCGACACTGATTAAAGTTATTAGCGGTGTACATACACCGGACTCCGGCCAAATAGAAATTGATGGGACTGTCTTCGACCATTTGACCCCGATGCAGTCGATCAACCATGGGATTCAGGTCATATATCAGGACTTTTCCGTCTTTCCTAATCTTACGGTTCTGGAAAATCTGGCGGTTAACAGTGAGCTAGCCGAGCACAGGTTCTTTGTAAACCGCAAGCGGATGCGCGCCATTGCCGAAGAGGCGATTAGCAGAATCGGTTTCGACGTCGATCTGGAGGATACGGTAGAGGACCTCTCGGTGGCGCAGAAGCAGATGATCGCCATTAGTAGGGCGCTGGTTTTTAACACCAGGCTGATCATTATGGATGAGCCTACGACCGCGCTTACCAAGAAGGAAGTTCGAACCCTATTCGAGACGATCCTTAAGCTTAAAGAACGAGGAATCGCCACGCTTTTCGTAAGCCACAAATTAAACGAAGTGTTCGACATATCGGAAAAGTTTACGATCCTGAGGAGCGGAAAGGTTGCCGCCCAAGGCGCCGTCGAAGATCTGACGGAAGAGAAGTTCTCCTACCACATGACTGGGCGGACTTTCGAGAAGCACCATTTCGAGCAAACAATACAATCGGAAGAACCGATTTTCGAAGTCAAAGGCATTAGTCAAGATCGCAATTTTTACGATGTTTCGTTTTCTTTGAAGCGGGGAGAGGTGCTCGGCATTACCGGATTGCTCGATTCCGGGCGGTCCCAGGTTGCCCTTTCTCTTTTCGGAATTTCGCCTGTCGACTCCGGCCAATTGGTCCGTGAGGGAAGACCGGTTACGATCGATTCGCCGCAGGCGGCGATCCGCAACAAGATAGGCTTTGTTCCGGAAGACCGTCTTACCGAAGGCTTGTTTTTGCCTCAGAGCATTGCGGACAACGTCGTTGTCGGGAGAATAGACGAACTCACTAAACGATTCGGCTTCTTGGACGACGAGAAGCGGGCGAGAGAGGTGGAAAAATGGGTTGGAGAGCTTGCAATCGCGACCCCGGATCCCGACAACGCGTGTCTTACTCTTTCCGGAGGCAATCAGCAACGCGTGGTTCTGGCCAAGTGGCTTGCCTGTGAACTGGATGTTCTTATTCTGAACGGACCGACCGTGGGCGTGGATATTGGCTCGAAGTACGATATCCACGGTATTCTACAGGATCTCGCTAAACAGGGGCTTAGCCTCGTAATCGTTTCCGACGACTTGCCCGAAATACTAGAAAACTGTTCTCGTATTTTGGTGATGAAAAGCGGTAGAGTTGTCGCGGAGCTGGATAGAGAGAAAACCGATGAGACCGAAATTCTATCATACATGCTGTAGGGAAAGAGCGTTGTGGATGCACGACTAAGAAAACGACTGAAGAGATTGTCTCGGCGAAACGAGCCGTATATAACGCTGGTGCTCATCGGACTCGCGCTGCTCATTCAATACCGTTCCGGCCAGTTCTTTAGTGCAAACAACCTAGTCAGTCTGGCTTCCGCCCTAATCGTTCCCGGACTCTTTGCGATCGGGACGTATCTCGTTCTTGTATCCGGTGGTATCGATGTATCCTTTCCGGCGCTCGCCTCCTTGAGTGTCTACATTTCCACCGTGGTCCTCATCAATGTCGGTTACGAAGGTGGGGCGTGGCTGGCCTTCCTGCTTGCGATAATCGTCGGCGCTATCCTGGGGGCGTTTAACGGACTCTTTGTCGGAGTTCTCAAGTTGCCGACGCTTATCGTGACGCTCGGGACTACCTACGTATTCAGAGGGTTTATGCAAGGTGTTCTGAACTCGGTACAGTGGGCGACCATACCTCAAGGAATGCGGGCCTTCGGCACGGCGGCGCTATTTACTGCAAGAAATCCAGTGACCGGGCTTACTGCCCGACTGCCGGTTGCATTTCTTCTTTTTCTGGGAGTCCTCATTCTTGTCTCTCTGATGATACGTTTTACGATGTTTGGTCGCTCGATCTACAGCATAGGCGGTGCTGAGGTCAGCGCGATACGAGCCGGCTATAATGTGGTCAAGACGAAGGCGCTCATATACGTGATTGTCGGAATTATCGCAAGCATCGCCGCGGTCATACGGGTGAGTATGATGCAACAGCTTCACCCGACCAATATGTTAGGAATGGAATTGCAGGTTATCGCCGGCGTCGTTCTTGGGGGCATCTCCATCACCGGCGGTAAGGGTTCGCTCTTCGGGGCTATGGTCGGCACGATGCTTATCGTCGTTGTTGGCAATTCGATGATTCTTCTCGGCATCCCGACCTCCTGGCGAAGCGTGTTTACCGGTGCCCTCATAATCATCGGTACTGGAATTAGCGCACGACAAGCCCTCGGTCAATATCGGGGGAAGAAACCGTTATTCTCCAAGCGACGCCTTGCTGACGGGGGCGTGGCATGAACGTGTTTGCCCGAACAAAACTGCAGTCTGCCACCACCTTCCTCAGAAGGGAACCTCATGTCACACGACTCGTAGCGATTACCCTTATTTGGTTGGTATTCTTAGCAATTACCCGGTTTGATCGGTTCTATTCGCTCATCAATTTCCAGACGATGGCCGCGCAGTTTCCGGAGTACGGGTTGATGTCTCTGGGAATCATGCTCTGTATGGTCACTGGTGGAATCGATCTCTCCCTCGTTGGGATTGCCAATCTGACCAGCATCCTCATGGCGTATCTGCTCCTCGAACTAACCGGGGAGAGCGGGGAGTTACCGGCTATGGCGGTACCGGCGGTTTTCGCCCTCGGGGCCGTTGTCGGGCTTTCGTTGGGCTTCTTTAACTCCGTGTTAATTACGCGGTTCCACATCTCTCCGATACTTGCAACCTTAGGGGCGGGCGAGCTCTTTAGGGGAATCTCGATGGCGATGACAAACGGCGCTGCGGTGAGCCGGTTTTCCTCGGAGTATGCCTCTACCGTCAATAACCGGATTCTCGGAAACATGATACCCGTGCAGACTTTGGTCTTTGTCGGAGCCGTGTTGTTTATATGGCTGTTACTCAAACGAACGACCTACGGTCCGAAACTGTATCTGCTTGGAACCAATCCGGTGGCGGCGCGGTTTAGCGGCCTCAAGACGAAAAACCTGCTGACCAAGACGTATATGCTTTCGGGTTTGTTTGCAGGTGTCGCCGGCATGGTTATGCTCGGCAACTATAACTCCGCTCGAGCCGACTACGGTACGGTCTACACGCTCCAAAGCATCATGATCGTTATTCTCGGTGGCGTGAGTCCCTTTGGAGGTAGGGGCAGAATAAGCGGCGTTGTCCTCGCGATCATCCTTGTGCAACTCCTTCAGACCGGTATCAACCGGTTTCCGGCGATCAACAGCTTCTTTATTTTCCTCCTCTGGGGTAGTGCTCTGCTTCTGGTTATGGTTCTCAATGTCTTATCGGGCGGGTATGGGCAGCGGAAAAAGAAGCCTCTCGGCGGTGAGAGTGCCTCTTCCGGTGCGGACTAGTCGCATCAACGCCGAACCCCTGCGTTTCGGCGTGGATCAGTATCTCCCCGAGTGCTGCTTAGACGGGAAGAAAAGTGTTCAATGAGGCGTGATGTGATATACCATCGTTTTGATGGCGTATCGAATCCTGATTATTGATGATGAACCGGTCGTCCGGGAAGGAATATCGGAGACGATCGACTGGCATGCCCACGGCTTTGAGCTGGTTGGAGCGTGTCGGGACGGCCGGGAAGGTTTGCAGGCCGTAGAGGAACTGCGTCCCGACGTGGTCCTTACCGATATCTGTATGCCCTTCGTCGATGGTTTGGAGCTGGCCGGGGCAATTGGCGATGAGTACCCCGCCACCAAAGTTCTTCTGCTGACCGGACACGACGAGTTTGAATACGCTCAAGCGGCGATCAAATTAAAGGTCCGGGATTTCCTGCTTAAACCCATAACGGCCGACGAAATTCGCCGAGTCCTGGACGCGCTCCGCGCCGAAATGGACGAGGAGCGGGACCGCCGCGAGAATTTAGAAAAGCTCGCTGAACAGGTAAAGGCGAGCCTCCCCGTTTACCGGGAGCGTTTTCTAAATCGCCTTGTCGGAAATACTATCCCCGAGGTGGAGCGAGACCGCGTCTTCGGCCTCCTGGATTTGGACCTGACCGGACCGGTGTTTATTGCGCTGGTTGTGGATCCCGATCCTATGGTCTCTCCGGGACCCGAAGAACGCGTTCCCGATGACCAACTCTTCGGACTCGCCGTCCATGATCTGGTTCGACGTGTCGTTGGCGATATGTCCGGTGCAGTTTCCTTTTCGACGCCTCAGGAGAAGGTGGTGGTTCTGCTATCCGATACCGATGCCGGCAGCGCGGTACCGGCAGCGATCGCCGTGGCGGAGCAGATTTCCGAGCACACTATTCGGGAGCTGGGAAGGACCGTCTCCATTGGAGTCGGCGAAGGCCGGTCCGACGAAGCGGCGGTTATGCGAACCTTCCAGGACGCTCAGGCGGCGCTGGATTATCGATTCGTCCTTGGACCGGGCCACATCATAACGGTCCAACAGGCTCGCGGTGGCGTTCCCGACTCAGGTTTTTCCGAGGGATCGGATTCTCGAGAGCTCTTTCTTCAAATGGTCAAGACCGGCACCGCCGATGAAGCCTCTAAGGCGATCCAACGTGTTGTTGGATCGTTGCGCGCAGAGAAAGAGGACATCGAACGGTGCGTCGTGTTTATGTACCGACTGCTGGCAGATACCATCAATGCGCTCGAAGATATCGGTGTTACCTATAGCGACGTGCCCACACTCGGCAATAACCCCTTTGAGCAATTGACCAGGATGAAGACTCTCGGAGAAATGGAACGCTGGTTTTCCCGTGTCGTCTCCGAAGCGCTGGAAATTCTTGATTCCCGAAGACTGCAGCACTCTCACCGTAAGGCCCTTGAGGCGAAAGAGTTTATCGATACGCACTTCGCCGATCCTGGTCTTTCCTTGCAGCAGGTCTGTACTTCCCTGGCGGTAAGCAAAAGCTACCTTAGCCCCATATTCAAGGCACGCACGGGAATGACCTTTGTGGAGTACGTCACCCATCTCCGAATGGAAGAGGCAAAGAAACTGCTTCGATCGGAATTTCTCAAGGTCTACGAGATCGCGGAAAAGGTAGGATTTCGGGACGCCCACTACTTTAGTCTGACCTTCAAGAAACAGACTGGGCTTACCCCGCGGGAGTTTCAGGATACAACCGTGCAAAGGGTGCGATGAAAGAACGATCCCGTCGTATACAGGCGACCATAACCCTGGCGTTTGCCGTTCTTGTTCTTGCCACTGCCCTGATCATGGCCCTCCTTTCTTATACGTTTACGGCTCAGGCGGTGCAGCAGACCTCTAGGGATTATACGACTCAACTTATCGCCCAAGTTGAGGCCAGTATAGATTCTTACATCACCCATATGGAAAACATCGCCGAAGTAGTCCAACTGAACGAGCAGGTTCAGGAATATCTCGGGGGAGGGGAAGAGCTTTTACCGGAAGAGGTGGAAGTTTACCACAGCCGGATTACTTCTTTTCTCAATTCGATTTCGCGCACCCGAGACGACATTTCACTCATTTTGATTGCCGGTGACAACGGTGAGGTTCTAACCCATGACCCGTCGCTTTCGTTGAATCCGGCGGTGAATATACCCGATCAGGAATGGTACCGGCGTGCGAGATCGGTTTCCGGAAGGGCGGTGGTCTCTTCGTCCAGTATACAGAATGTTATAGACGGTCAGTATCGCTGGGTTATAACACTGAGCAGAACTATCAATAATTCGGCCACCGCCGAAGAGTACGGTGTTATGCTGGTTAATCTAAATTTCTCGGTAATCAGTCGGCTCCTCAGCAGAATTAGTCTCGGCCGGAGGGGGTATCTTTTCGTTGTGGATTCCCAGGGCGGTATCGTCTACCATCCCCGGCAGGAACTGATCTACAGCGATCTCGAGCAGGAGTACATCGACGAGGTTGTGGCTCAGCGGAGCGGGTCCTTCTCTGTACATGACGACAAGGGTGAGCGCCTGTACACCGTCAGTACCTCCGATCGCACCGGATGGCGCACCGTCGGGGTAAACTACGTCTCCGAGCTTGTTCATAACCGCCTGACTATCCAGCGGTATTACTTCTACTGGACTCTCATTTGCATCGTCGTCGCGATTTTGGTATCGGTTCTCATTTCCCACCGTCTTTCCATGCCTATTCTTCGGCTCAGATCAACCATGCGGGCCGTAGAGCAGGGAACCTTCGATGTTACCGCCGAAATCACCCGGAACGACGAAATCGGAGACCTGGCCCGGGATTTTAACATCATGATTGCCCGAATAAAGGAACTGGTACGGCGGAACGCGGAAGAACAGGAAGAGAAGCGTAAGAGCGAGCTTATGGCTCTGCAGAACCAGATAACGCCGCATTTTCTCTACAACACACTGGATTCGGTCATCTGGATGGCGGAAGCGAAACAGCATGAGCTGGTGGTTAAAATGGTCTCGGCCCTCGCGAGGCTCCTCAGGCTGTCGATTAGCCGGGGCGAAGAATTGGTCACTATTCGCGATGAGATCGCCCATATCAGCAATTACCTGACGATTCAGAAGATGCGCTACCGGGACAAATTGGATTATGCCATTGAGGTGGACGACGACATACTCGGGCTGTACATCCCGAAAATAATCCTTCAACCCCTGGTGGAGAACGCCATATACCACGGGATAAAGAACAAGAAAGACACCGGCCGGGTAACCGTGGTCGGAAAAGCTTCCGATGGATCGGTATTACTGTCGGTGAGGGACGACGGCATCGGTATGTCTCCAGATCAGATAGAGAGGATTTTGCAGCCTGAAAAGAACGTTCGTCTCCGCCGGCGTGTGGGTGTACGGAACGTTCACGAACGGATCCAGCTCTACTTCGGTTCTCGGTATGGCCTGGGATTTATGAGTGAGCCTGACCGGGGAACGATGGTGGAAATCTACCTGCCGGTGGTGGAACACGGAGATATGACGGATGAAGGATAAACTGTATCTGCTGGGAGTCGGCGCGATTGCAGGCTCGATTCTCCTCGTGCTTCTGGCCATTCCACTCGGGGAGCGACTCTTCTACGAAGAGGGCAATGAGAATGTGGTCGTAGTGCTAAAGACGACGGGGCCGCATATGGAGTTCTGGCAGATCGTCCGCGCGGGTATACAGGAGGCTTCCATCGAGTACGGCATCGATCCGAAAATTGTCGGGCCCCGGTGGGAAAGGGACGTAGACCGCCAGATAGAAATTTTCGAAAATGTAATCGAACAGGACCCGGATGCGATTCTCCTGGCCGCTTCCGATTTTAACCGCCTCGTTTCCCTCGCCGAAGAGGCCGCGACCCGTGGGATTACCATCGTAACATTGGACTCCGCCCTCAACAGCGATGTTCCCGTCAGTTTTGTCGCCACCGACAACGTTACTGCAGGTGTCAAGGCCGGTCGCGAGATCGACCGTCTGGTGGCGCCGGAGAGCTACATTGCCATCATTTCTCATATAAGGGGAGTAGCCACCGCGATTGACCGGGAGCAGGGTGTCCGAAGCGCCCTGGCACACCGGCCGTCCGATTTGCTCCTCGGTACCTTCCACTCCAACAACCAGCCCGACGTAGCCTACGACGTTGTTATGCGGTTGATAGCACAGGTTCCCGAACTGGGGGGAGTTGTCGCCTTGAATGAGAACTCCACCGTCGGCGCCGGCAGAGCCCTGCGGGACAGCGGCCTGTCCGATAGTGTTCATCTCGTGGGATTCGACAATTCCCGGGAAGAGATCGAGTTTTTGGAAAAAGGCATTGTCAAAGCCCTGGTCGTTCAAAAACCCTTCAATATGGGCTACATCGGTATTCGCACGGTAGTGGAATCCCTTCGAGGAGGCCCCGTTGACCCGGTCATACACACCGATTCGGTTCTGGTCAGAAAAGAAGACATCTACACCGACGAGAACAAAAAACTCCTCTTTCCCTTGGTGGAGCCGCGGTAAGAACAGCCCCTAAACGTTCAATCGCAACTATTCTCTGGACAATATTGGATTTACGGCTGGTAAAACCCGTGGGACCATGTTCTACATGAAGTGGAGGAGTAATGGCCGCTGACTCGGTTATCACGATGCGGCGGATCGATAAGTGGTTTCCCGGCGTTCATGCGCTGAATGGGGTGGACTTCGAGCTGCTTCCCGGCGAGATCCACGCTCTGGTCGGCGAAAACGGGGCCGGCAAGTCCACCATGATGAAGATCCTTACCGGGATCCACCAGAAAGACTCCGGCGAGATGTACTACATGGGTAACCTCTTTAGTCCCCGGGATCCGAAGCACGCCATGGAAGCCGGAATTGGCATTATCCATCAGGAACTTAATATGATGGATCACCTAACCGTGGCGGAGAATATCTTTATCGGCCGGGAATCCATGCAAAGAAACCGCATTTTTCTCGACGACCGTGCGCAGAACCGCCGAGCCGCCGAACTCTTTCGCCGCCTAAAGATGAACATCGATCCGGAGGAGACTCTCGGGCGTCTTACTGTGGGCAAACAGCAGATGGTGGAAATTGCCAAAGCCGTTTCTCACGATCTGCGGGTCCTTATTCTCGACGAGCCCACCGCCGCTCTTACGGACACGGAGATTGACGAACTGTTCACCATCATGAGAGATCTAAAACGCCGGGGCGTTGCCATGATACACATCTCTCACCGGCTGGATGAGATACACCGCATAACCGACCGGGTAAGCGTTATGCGTGACGGAGAAATGGTGGAAACCCGCGCAACCGCCGAGGTAACCAAGCAGGAAATCATAAACTTGATGGTCGGCCGGGTTATTTACGAGGAGCCCAAAACCGCAAGTAGGGTTCCGGCTGACGCAGAAGTGGTTCTGAGCGTCCGGAACCTCAACGCCGGCAAGATGGTGCAAGATGTTAGCTTTGACCTGAAGCGCGGAGAGATTCTCGGTTTTGCCGGCCTTATGGGGGCCGGACGGACGGAAACGGCTCGGGCCATATTCGGAGCCGACGAAATCCAAAGCGGTCTGATTGTTGTAAACGGCAAGCCCGCGGTTATCCGGTCTCCTCAGGACGCCGTGGAGCGGGGAATTGGCTATCTTTCGGAGGATAGGAAGCGGTTCGGCCTGGCCCTCGGGCTTACCGTCAAGGAAAATGTTGTCCTGGCAACATACGACGAGTTTGGTGCGGGTCCCTTTGTCCAGGCCGGCAAGGTTGCCACGGCAACGCGAAAATACGTCGATCGGCTTAATATTAAGACTCCTTCCATCGACCAGTTTGTCCGGAATCTCTCCGGAGGCAACCAACAGAAGGTCGTCCTCGCCAAGTGGCTCATTCGAAACAGTGACATTCTTATTTTCGACGAACCGACCCGTGGTATCGACGTTGGTGCCAAGAGCGAAATCTACGCTCTTATGAACGAACTCGCGGCGCAGGGCAAAGCGATAATCATGATATCTTCGGAATTGCCGGAGATCCTGCGAATGAGCGATCGCATTGTGGTTATGTGTGAAGGAAGAATTACCGGAGAAATTCCCGTTCAGGAAGCCAGTCAGGAACGGATTATGGAACTGGCAACGCTGCGACGGCAGGAATCATTGGTGCGGAGCTAACAGAAGATGTCATTAACAGAAAAGACGCGGTGGGAACGGTTTAAGGAAGACGGATTGAAGTGGATGCTGGCGCCGGCGGCGCTGGTTATTCTGTACGTCTTTTTCGGTCTCTTCGGCCGAAACTTTTTTTCCTATCCGACTCTGGTCAACATAATCGATGCGGCCTATTACATCGGTTTTATTTCCGTGGGTGTCACCTTCGTCATAATTTCCGGTGGTATCGACCTTTCCGTCGGCACGGTTATGATGGCCGGAGCAATCGTAGGTGGTACCGCCTACAAGACCTGGGGCTGGTCCATCGGCATGAGCCTTGTTCTGATTGTGCTGGTCTGTATCGCCTTCGGTTTCTTTAACGGATTGTTGGTGTCCCGGGTTGGAATGCCGCCCTTTATCGTCACTTTGGGCACCATGATGATTTCCATGGGAGTCGGTTCCATCGTCTCGAACGTGCAGAGTGCCACCTTCCCCACCCGAGCCGTCGCAGACGGGTGGTTCAAGAACTTCTTTAAGTTTATTAGTGAGGATGGCGACACCATTCCGACGGGGGCATTTGTCCTCATCGCCGTTGTAATAATATCCCATGTTATTCTTAGCAAGACCAAGATGGGGCGCTACATATACGCCATCGGCAGCAACAAAGAGGCCGCTCGTCTTTCGGGAGTGAACGTCGCCAAATGGGAGATGATGGCCTACGTCGTCGCCGGAACCTATGCCGGTATCGGCGGCATCTCCTACGCAGCAGTCTATACAACGGTGTTACCCGCAGCGGGGCAGGGCTTTGAGCTCTTTGCCATTGCCGGTGCCGTTATCGGAGGGACCTCCCTTTCCGGCGGTGTGGGTACCGTCTTCGGGACTCTCATCGGTGTCTTTATAATGTCCGTTCTCAGCGTCGGCCTCCCGGCGATGGACCTTCAGTCCCATTATCAGACCTTCTTCACCGGCGTCGTTGTAATCGGCGCGGTACTTCTGGATATGTACCGCACGAGAAGAGCTTCGGAAGTCCGGATTCTCGCGCCGTCTGCCGGCTACCGTAATGACGTTTCGGAACAGATACGCGGTCTAAAGCAAGAGCTAAAGAAAGCCTCGTCGATGAACGAAGGAACCAGGGCCGCGCAGCTACGGGAAGAGATCGATACAAAGAAGCGGGAGCTTCGCGAGACCTATTCGCGAATGAAGGCGGAAGAAAAAAGAGAAAGAGCGCGCATAAAGGCGAAGGAGCGAGAAGCGGCGCGGGCATTCAACGCAGAACAGCAGGGGCTCCACAACCGGAGCTCTCAGGATTGAACAGACTGTGAGAACAAACCGGAAACGTTGTTTCCGAAGAATATTGTAAGGAGGTTCCCATGAACGGATCCAAACGACGAATCGTGGCAATCATGCTGGTCCTGGGGGTTGTTTTCGCAACACTCCCGCTGATGGCCGCTGGAGAGGCTGAAGATGGCGAGATGTACATCCCCGTTGTCTCGAAAGGTCTTCAGCACCAGTTCTGGCAGACGGTAAAGGCCGGCTCAGAGGCAGCTGCTGCGGAATACGGTGTAGAAATTACCTTCGAAGGTCCGCCCTCGGAAGCGGATATTCAGGACCAGGTACAGATGTTCCAGAATGCCATGGCGAAAGGCCCCGATGCGGTAGCTCTCGCCGCCCTGGACACCAATTCTGTAATGGACCAGCTGCAGGAGGCAATTCGCCGGGATATTCCGATTGTCGGTTTTGACTCCGGTGTACCCGATGCTCCGGCCGGTGCCATCTACGCCAACGCTTCGACCGATAACTACGCCGCGGCAGGACTTGCAGCGGAAAGAATGTTCGAGGAAATGGCGGCGGAACTCGGTTCTGCTTCCTCATCCAGCCCGGTCACCATTGTCGTTCTTAGTCAGGACGCAACCAGTGAGTCCGTAACCCGTCGCGGTTTCGGTTTTAGGGACCGGATGGTCGAGCTGCTTGTCGACGAGACTTCCCTAACCGCCCGGGACATTCGTGTTCAAGGTAACCCTGCGTATGTCGCGTCCGACAGTCCCGAAAGCGACAACCCCGCCGTCATTATTGACATGGTGGTTCCAGCTTCTCCCCGGACCCAGGACGTAACGTCTGCCGCCAACGCCCTCTTTAACCGCGTCAGCAGCGACAATATCCGGGGTATTTTCTGCTCCAACGAAGGCGCGGTAGTGGGTGTGCTCGCTGCGACCAACGACGGTGCCCAGTTGGCTTCCACGTACAGCCAGGTCGAAGTGGTCGGTTTTGATGCCGGCGAAGCCCAGAAGAACGCCGTACGCCAGGGCTACTTCCTCGGTTCCATCACCCAGGACCCCTACCAGATCGGGTACATGGCCGTCGAGCTTGCCTACAAGGCAGCAATGGGCGAATCCGTGTCCGACGTTGACACCGGAGCCAAGTTCTACGACGCAAGCAACATGGACGATCCCGACATCGCGCAGCTTCTGTACGACTGATCGGTACACTCATCGGTATGCGAGGCCCGCACGACAGTGCGGGCCTTCTTTTGGTACAGAGCTGCGATATACGCCGGCCGGGTTTAAGTAGGAGGGTATGACTATCAACCCCGAGATCTCACATGTAGTCGCCAAGGTTTTGCCAATAATAATCCTTATCGCTCTGGGAAATGTTATCCGAATCAAGTCCGTTTTACGGCCGGAAACGGTTGAGGAGCTGAAGGGACTCGTTGTAAACATCGCTCTGCCGGCTGTTCTTTTCGTAGCATTCCTTGACATGCAGATGGAGCCGGCCTTCGTCGGCCTGTTCGGGACGATTCTTCTGATCTGTCTCGGTCTTCTCGCGTATGGATTTCTCCTTAAGCGGCTGTTTTCCATTCCTTGGGACTACTTCCCCCATTTAACTACCGGGTTCGAGTTCGGCATGTTGGGAGTAACGCTCTTTGGGACGGCGTACGGCATGGCCAACGTCGGCTACATTGCCATCGTGGATCTGAGTCATGAACTCTTCATTTGGTTCGTGCTGGCCACGATGCTGACGGTTAAGCGGGACGGCGCCGGCAGTCTAAAAGAGACAGTCCGGGGTTTTCTGTCTTCCCCGCTGATCGTATCCATCGTGAGCGCGACGGCACTGAATCTTCTCGGATGGGGGCCGGCGATAAGATCTTCCGTACCGGGAAGCGTCGTTATCGAAACGTTCGGTATTTTGGGCGGGTTGCTTATTCCTGCGATCCTCATCGTGATCGGATACGGGATGAGGCTCTCCTGGAAGGGGCTGCAAAATGCCGCGGGTGTCATTTTCGCCCGGGCCATCCTCCTCGTGCCGGTGGCGGTTTTTGTTACCCGCGTGATCGTCCCTCGAGTGCTCCAACTAGACCCCGCCTTCGAAGCGGCGGTTATCACCTTCCTGATACTGCCTCCTCCTTTTATCGTTCCCCTGTTTATGCGAATGGATCAGAAGGACGACCGGACATATGCCAACAACGTGCTGTCGGTCTATACGGTAGTGTCGCTGGCTGTCTTCGTCGTCTATTTCTCTCTCAATCCCGTTCTCTAGGCCCTTATTCATCAAAAAACCTTCGAAATACTTGCGGATATCTTATGAAATGATTATGATTCTGAGTGAGTATGACGCCAAACGTAACCGAACGGGAGCGCGAGATACTGGCCGTATTGGCTGACGATCCCTCCGCAGGCGTCTCCCGACTGGCGAAAGTATTAGGAGTCTCTCAGGTCAGTACGCGATCCTATCTGAACGCTCTCGAGGAAAAGGGCTATGTTATTCGCACCCACGGGGGAGCGGTTACTACCTTTCATCCCCGCATTCTTGAACGGCAACAGACCCAGGACGGTCCCAAGAGGCTCATAGCAAAAGCCGCCGCCGAACTCGTTGAAGACGGTGACACTATTATGATCGAGGCCGGTACAACCACCGCTCTGATCGCCCGATATTTGCTCGGTAGACGGGACGTCATGGTGGTGACCAATAACGCCCTGGCTCTTTCGTACGGTCGTGGCAATCCGGGCCTAAGAATGACGGTGATCGGCGGGGAGTATCGTCCGGCTACGGAGAGCCTGGTGGGCCCTCTGGCGGTGGACGATCTGTCGCGGTTCCACGTTCGACTTGCTTTCGTCGGAACCGACGGTTTTTCCATCGACGCGGGGTTTACCACCCACCTTCTTGAAGGTGCCGAGATTGTTCGGAAAATGGCGGCCCAGTCGGAGAAAACCGTGGCAGTTGCCGACAGCACGAAATGCGGGCGGGTCGGTTTCGTCCGCGTTCTGGGATTCGATGAGGTAGACCTCCTGATTACCGATGCGGGAATTCCCGAAGACGTAAAAGCCGAGCTGAGTGAATCTGGAGTTGATGTGCGGGTCGTGGACGTTCCCGCCAGGGAGGAAGAATGGCAGAAATAGTTGTAATGCCCCAGGCCGGAAACAGTGTGGAGAGCTGCATCGTTCTCTCCTGGCGTATCTCCGAAGGAGATTCCGTCGCCGTCGGTGACATCCTGTGCGAGATCGAGACCGACAAAGCGACCATAGAGGTGGAATCTACCGCTTCCGGGACCGTTCTAGAGCTGTACGCGGCGGAAGGGGACGAAGTGCCGGTAAAGGATCCTCTTGCGGCTATCGGCGAACCGGGAGAGCAGGCCCC
>CAZTRQ010000011.1:19769-32717 GCA_964616245.1 uncultured Spirochaetaceae bacterium
CCTTCTGTATCCGCCGAAAAAGCCGACGCCACCGTGGTTAAGTCTTTTTCCACCGGTCAGGTTCGTGTCAGCCCCCGGGCGCGGAGGCGCGCCGCCGAGGTGGGTGTAGACCCCACACAGCTTGACGGAAGCGGACCCGGCGGCAGGGTTATAGAACGGGACGTGGTGGCTGCCGCCGAGGCGGGTGGCGCCGCTGTGGGAGGCGGGGCACCGCGGAACGCTCCGGCTTCAACCTCGACCGAGACCGCGACGTTTACCGAGATCGCCGTCTCGGGTGTCCGCAAGACAATAGCCGCCCGTATGCACGCGAGCCTCCGCGATTCGGCGCAGCTAACTCTTCACAGAAAAGCCGACGCCCGGACGATCCTGGCGTATCGGAAGAAGGTAAAAGCTGCCGGCACGCTGAAAGTATCGGTAAACGACATGGTTAACCTCGCCGTCACCCGGACACTGAGAAATTATCCGGAGATGAACGCCCACTTCCTTGATACGGCCATACGCCGCTTTGACGGCGTGGACCTCGGTTTCGCCGTCGATACTCCCCGAGGTCTTCTGGTGCCCACCATTCGGGGAGCCGGTACCATGACTCTGGCGGCGCTGGCCGAAGAAACCCGGCACCTCGCCGAACGGGCCGTCGCCGGAACGGCCACACCGGAGGATCTGGGACCGGCAACCTTTACCGTAACCAATCTAGGTGGTCTGGGGATTGAACACTTTACCCCGGTGCTGAACACGCCGCAGGTTGGCATACTAGGGGTGGGAACCATAGTCCACGGCTTTGATACCGATGGGGAGGTTATCCCGCAGATCGGGCTCTCGCTAACCATAGATCACCGGGCGGTGGACGGCGCACCGGCAGCCCGCTTCCTGCAGGAATTGGCCGAAAATATCGCAAACTTCGAACTGACCTTGGCGCTCTAATCGCCGGATGGAGGAATAGCACTATGCCGAAAACACTTTTTGTGGACCCCAAAGACACCCGGGCGGCTCGGACTCTGGAAATTGAACCGATTCCGATTAATCAATACAAGCCGGACCCGAAGATGGAGCTAAAAACATACGGCAAGGACCGGCTGGTTCGAGCCTATTACGATATGCAGCTTATTCGAGAGTTCGAGTCCATGCTAAACAGCATCAAGATGAGCGGAAGCTACGAAGGTATAGAATACAACCACGGCGGCCCCGCCCATCTGTCCATAGGTCAGGAAAGCGCTGTGGTTGGTCTAAGCATAAATCTCGACGTCGACGACTTGGTGTTCGGAAGCCATCGCAGCCATGGGGAGATTCTAGCGAAGTCTTTCGCCGCGGTGACCCGCCTGGACGAGGAACAGCTGCGCCGGTCAATGGAGACCTACTTCGACGGCGTGGCTTACCGCATCGTCGAGAAAGCCCGGAAGGAAGCCGGCGCCGAGGACGGAGAGATCGTTTCCGCGGCGGAGGACTTCGTCCTGTACGGTACCCTGGCGGAAATATTCGCCAGGGAGACCGGCTTTAACCGCGGGCTGGGTGGGTCGATGCACGCTTTCTTCGCTCCCTTTGGCTCTATGCCCAACAACGCGATCGTTGGTGGCAGCGCCGACATTGCCATGGGAGCGGCTCTGTACAAACGGGTCAACCGGAAACCGGGGATCGTTCTGGCCAATATCGGGGACGCCTCCGCGGGGTGCGGTCCCGTATGGGAAGCGATGATGCTCGCCTCGATGGACCAGTACCGCTCTCTCTGGCCGAAAGAGGCGGGCGGGGCACCACCGGTGCTCTTTAATTTTCTGAATAACTTCTACGGTATGGGCGGCCAGCCGGTGGGTGAGACTATGGGATTTCGAGTCCTCGCCCGTATGGGTGCAGGAGTCAACCCGGAAAACATGCACGCCGAACGTATAGACGGCTACAACCCCCTGGCGGTGGCCGACGCGATCGCCCGGAAAAAAGAGGTTCTTTTAGGCGGGCGCGGGCCGGTATTACTCGACACGATAACCTACCGTTACAGCGGTCACTCGCCGTCGGACGCTTCTAGTTATCGCACCAAAGACGAGGTGGACGCCTGGCAGAACAACGACGCCATCGCCGGATACCGGGCGTACCTTTTGGAGAACGGCATTGCCGACGAAGCCACCCTCGACGAATACGATCGCACTGCAAAGGAGAAGATCGTCCGGACGACCAAACTGGCCACCGATCCGGAGATTAGTCCGTACATGCAGTCCGAAGAGATCGAAAGCTACATGTTCAGCAACACCGCTGTGGATAAATGGGATGACCGGAAGCCGGAACTGCTGCAACCGTTAGAGGAGAACGAACGGGTACAGCAGCTTCAGCGGAAGGTGCGGTTTGGCCTTGACGAGGCCGGCAAGGCGGTATCGAAGCTAAAGGTTTATGCCCTGCGAGACGCGCTGTTTGAAGCGATGGCACACCGCTTCTCCATCGATCCGACCATGGTAGCCTACGGCGAAGAAAACCGGGACTGGGGTGGTGCCTTTGCGGTGTACCGCGGTCTTACCGAGCTGCTCCCCTACCATCGGCTTTTCAACAGCTCAATCTCCGAAGGTGCAATTGTCGGCAGTGGCGTTGGGTACGCCCTGGCCGGAGGAAGAGCGGTGGTGGAGCTGATGTACAACGACTTTATGGGTCGGGCGGGAGATGAGATCTTCAACCAGATGGCAAAGTGGCAGTCCATGAGCGCCGGTGTACTAAAGATGCCCCTGGTGCTTCGGGTATCCGTGGGCAGCAAATACGGCGCCCAGCACAGCCAAGACTGGACGAGCATCGCGGCCCACATTCCGGGCCTAAAAGTCTATTTCCCGGCCACACCGTACGACGCGAAGGGGATGCTCAACCTTGCCCTGCGGGGAAGCGATCCGGTCGTTTTCTTTGAAAGTCAGCGAATCTACGATATCGGTGAGCTCTTTCATACTGAAGGTGTCCCCGAGGAGTACTACGAGATTCCCGAAGGTCAGCCCGAAGTAAAGCGGTCCGGTACGGACGTAACCATCGTTACGATCGGAGCAACGCTCTACCGGGCGATCGAGGCGGCGGAAACGTTGGAAGAACGGTACGGCATCAGTGCAGAGGTTATCGACGCGCGTTTCATTACCCCCCTGGATCTCGAGCCGATCGTCGAGTCGGTGAAAAAAACCGGCCGTCTCGTCTTGGCTAGCGACGCCGTCGAACGGGGCAGTTTTCTGCATACCATTGCAGGTAATCTGTCGCGGGTGGCATTCGACGAGCTGGATGCCCCTCCGGTGGTGGTTGGCAGCCGGAACTGGATAACCCCGGCGAAAGAGCTGGAGGACGCGTTCTTTCCCCAGGCCGAGTGGATCGTCGACGCGATCCACGAGCAGGTGTTGCCGCTTAAAGGGCACACCGTAACAACCAGGCAGACCGGTTCGGAAATCCTCCGCCGTGTCTCACTGGGAGTATAGAGATGGCGAATACGGAAGAGCTTCTTGAATGGCAGACCGGGGCCCTGGTGCGGGGCCTCAGTGCGGTCCAAAAGGAGACGGTCGAATCCGGCGCCGTTGGCCCCGGCGCCCTCTATCGTCTTGGATTACCAGGATCGATAGAATCGGCAGAACTCGACCTCTGCGCCCCACTGACACCGGAGAACGTAACGTCACAGTGGCTAACTTATGGCCGGGACAACGGCGAGGCACCGAAATCGATCGGTTTGCCTTCCGGGGCGGGGTGGAAGCTGTTGCAGCCTCGCCACCGTGGATCGGCTCGACCGACGGAGTGGGGGGGGCTCACCCCCGACGAGGTCGCCGGAACTCTCCGGGGCAGAGTCGCACTGGTAACCGGTGCGGCCCAGGGTTTCGGATGGGAGATAGCTCGGGGACTGGCGGCCTTGGGGGCTGTCGTCGCCCTATCGGATATCAACGCCGACGGCGTAACTGCCGCGGCAGCGCGTCTGGGCGAACCCCACGGATCGTTCACCGTCGACGTTACCTCCGAAGAGAGTGTTTCTCAGCTTGTCGAACAGGTGACATCTCACTACGGAGGTATAGACCTCGTGGTAAGCAACGCCGGTGTTCTCAAGGCCGGAAGCGTTAAAACCCTGAGCGCCCAGGACTTTCGGTTTGTGACGGATGTTAACTACATCGGCTTTTTTCTGATGACCAGATACACCGCGCCGGTGATGGATCTGCAGCACAAGGGAGCCGCGCTCGGCGCGTCCTTGGCCGGTACGGGTGCCGGAGCCGCTACCGGCGATCGTGGCAGCGTCGGCGAAGAGCACAGTCTTCCCCGCTACTTTACCGATATCGTCGAAATTAACTCCAAGAGCGGTCTGGTGGGAAGCAACAAGAATGCCGCTTACGCCGGCAGCAAGTTTGGTGGAATCGGACTGGTCCAGAGTTTTGCTCTGGAACTGGTGGAACAGGGGACCAAGGTCAACGCCGTCTGTCCCGGGAACTTTCTGGACGGGCCCCTGTGGAGCGACCCCGATCGGGGCCTCTTTGTGCAGTATCTAAACGCCGGAAAAGTGCCCGGCGCACAGACCATCGCCGATGTGCGCCGATTTTATGAGGACAAAGTGCCGATGAAAAGGGGGTGTACCGGCAGGGACGTGCTCCGGGCTATTGCCTACATAGTCGGTCAGGAATACGAAACGGGGCAGGCCGTCCCCGTCACCGGCGGGCAGGTGATGCTGGCCTAGGCCCTTCCGAGTGCCGCAAACCGGGTAATCCGTTCGGCAAGCCCGGCCGATTCCGATCCTGTTCTGCCGGTGGCAGCCCGTCCGAAAATACCCCGGGTTACGTCGCTTTCGGTCGCCTTCTCGTGTCCGACAAGCGCCCATGTGCTTTCTATGAGGTGCCGAAATTCCGGCTGAAGCACCTCGGGACAATGAAACGACTGCCGGCTGGAGTTAATGTCCACGCCGCTAATCTCCATCAGTCCGTGAGCGCCGGCTAGCTCCTGTACCCGCTGTAACTGTCGTTTGGTGTTTCGCGGCGGCATGTAGGTAACAGCCTCGAATCCGAGCTCCGGCAAGGCGGAAAACAGCTCCTCGACGAATGCGTCTTCGAACTGCTGAGCTTTCTTGTCTCCCGTCGGCGACTCTCCGACGTCTCCTAGATACGCATACGCCGGAATAGCTCCGAGCTCCCGCGCCAGAGTTGTAATCTCCCGGACCGGCGGACACTCCGTATCGTCGGGCTGAACGAAGAACTGCGGTACGAACGCCGCCTTGAATGCTCCTAGAAGGTCGTACGCCCGGTGGGGATTGTCTTTGTCTTCGATGCGCTTTTGAATCTGGTCGGTCAAAGAAATCTGGAGTCGGTCCCGTAAGAACCGACCGATATAGTTTGCTGCGGGAACCGACTCCATTACACGGAGCGCCAGGGCGTACAAGATGTGCCGCTCCGTGACGCTTCCCCCGGCGTCCGCCCAGGACAGCGGCCTTACGTCGTCGACGTAGCTCAGCGTTCCAAGGTCCCCTCGGACGATGTCGTTTAGGCGGTCCAACTGGCGGCGGTTTCGTGCTTCCCGGGCTTCGTTGAGAGGCTTTAAGCGTTGGGCGAAGGAGTCGATGGATCCTTCGGGGATCCCATGAACGACCATATAAGCGTTGCCGACAGTGTCGGGATTGTTCAATCGTCTCGTCTCGAATGGCGTATCCCGGAAGTTTGCCCGGACTTCACACCCTACTGTTGCCCCCATGCCGAGCGCGGCTGCAGCTTCTTTTATCTCTCGGGCGGCCCCCACCGACTCGTGGTCCACCGACCCCACCACCTTAAGACCCGCCAGCCGGGCGTAGTAGGCTACCGCCGAGGGAGAATAGGGACTAAAAGAGTAACGGGTATGTACGTGGTTGTTTACCTCTTCCGTAAAAGGGGCTGAGCACAGGTCCGTGTACTCCGCAAGATTTTGTAACGCCGTCAGACGGGTCTCGCGGTCGCTATGGTTCAGCAATTCGACATTGTGCTCTTTTGGTTCACCCATGCTACCTCCGGTGGAATAATTGATTCTACCCTTGCCGGAGCGGTAAAAACAAGTATAATGGAGCCGATAACAAGGTATTTAGAAACTATTGGATAACCTTAAGAACAGAGAAAGGATGATTGTCCAGCTTCTCGCGGAAGACCCCTTGCTCTCGGTAAACGATCTCAGCGCACGACTCGGTGTCTCGGTGGTGACCGCCCGAAGCGATATGGACGCTCTTGCCGACAAGGGATACCTCGTCCGGGTGCGAGGTGGCGCGTTGCCGGCGTTCCACCCGGATATAGTCGCACGGCAACAGTCCCATAACGACGCAAAGCGACGTATCGCCAGGGCCGCTGCGGAAATGGTCCGGGACGGGGACTCTATCATGGTGGAGTCCGGTACGACCACGGCACTGATAGCCAGGTTTCTTCTCGGCAAGAAGGACCTAAAGCTTGTCACCGATTCGACCTTGATTCTGCCGTACGTTCGGGCGAACCCAATGATTTCTCTCGCCTTCGTCGGGGGGATCTTTCGCCCCGCCACGGAGTCGATGGTCGGGCCGGTTACCATTGCGGAACTGTCGCAGTTTCACGTAAGCATCGCCTTTATGGGAGCCGACGGCGTCTCGTGTGAGCACGGTCTTACCACCAACTTCGTGGAGGCTGCCGAAGTGTCCCGGACCATGGCTCGCCATTGTGACAAGACAGTACTGGTCGTCGATTCGTCCAAGTTCGGCAAACGCGGTTTTACCCAAGTGCTGCCACTGAGCGAGATAGATGTGTTGATTACGGACAACGGTATCTCGTCGGAGACGAAAGCCTGCGCGGAAGCGTCCGGAGTCGAAGTGACTGTCGTCTAGGTACCCGGCTGCTCTTGGAGTAGCTGAAAAAAAGAAACGGAGTAGGTATGCGTACAACAGCGGTACGGATGTACGGAAAGAAGGACCTTCGGATGGAAGCGTTTGAGCTTCCTGAACCGAAGGATAACGAGATCCTCGGCGAAGTTGTCTCGGACAGCATCTGCATGAGTAGCTACAAAGCGGCCCAACAGGGCTCAGACCACAAGCGGGTTCCTGCAGACATCGCCGAGCGTCCGGTAATGATCGGTCATGAGTTTTCGATCCGGCTTCTCCGGGTGGGAGCCGCCTGGAAGGACAAATACCAGGAGGGGCAACGCTACGTCATACAACCCGCGTTGAACTACAAGGGAAGCCTCGACGCACCGGGCTATTCGTACCGGTGGATCGGTGGAGACGCCACCCACGTGATAGTTCCTAATGAAGTGATGGAGATGGACTGTCTTCTTCCCTACAATGGCGAGGCGTCCTATTTCGGCAGCCTGAGCGAGCCGATGTCCTGTATCGTCGGCGCCTTCCGCGCCTCCTACCACGTTCCTACGGGTACCTACGACCACCAAATGGGTATCCGGGAGAATGGTCTCATGGCAATCCTGGCGGGGGCGGGTCCCATGGGCCTCGGTGCGGTGGACCTCGCCCTTCACGGCGATCGTCGCCCCGGTCTACTGGTGGTAACCGACATCGATGACGACCGACTTTCCCGGGCCCGGGAGCTATTCCCGGTGGAGGATGCAAAGAAGGAGGGGGTTTCCCTCGTTTTCGTCAACACCGCGAGCGTCGACAATCCGGTGGACCACCTAAAGAGTCTTACCGAGGACGGTGAAGGCTTTGACGACGTCCTGGTTATGGCTCCGGTGGCGCCGGTAGTGGAGCAGGGTGATGCAATTCTCCGGCGGGATGGTTGTCTCAACTTCTTTGCCGGACCTACCAATCCCGAGTTTGCCGCGCGAATCAACCTCTACGATCTCCATTACGCATCCCACCACTTCGTGGGTACCAGCGGCGGTAACACCGAGGATATGCGCGTTTCGCTCCAGCTTATGGAGGAGGGGCGCATCAATCCCTCCATCATGATTACCCACGTGGGAGGGCTCAACTCCGTTGTGGAGACGACGCTGAAGCTCCCCACCATTCCCGGCGGCAAGAAACTAATCTACACCCACCTCGATATGCCGCTTACCGCTATCGCAGATCTCGCCGAACTGGGGCGGAAAGACCCCTTCATGGCCGATCTTGCGGAAATTGTGGCGCGGCACAACGGTTTGTGGAATGCCGAAGCGGAAAAGTACGTTCTGGGAAAGGCGGCAAAGATTTTGGCATGATCCGCGGGCCTGTGAGATAATGGGCACTGCGGTCAAAGAGACAGTTCTAAACCGAGGAGTTGTGCATGCTCAAGAATATTCCCTCCGTCATATCGCCGGACCTGCTGAAGACCCTGATGGAAATGGGCCACGGCGACGAACTGGTTCTGGCGGACGGTAACTATTTCGTCGGCGGCCACGCCGAACGGGTTGTCCGGGCCGACGGTGTCGGGATTCCCGCTCTGCTCGATGCGATTCTGCAGTTTTTCCCCCTGGATCCCTACGTGGACAGCCCGGTAATCCTTATGGAGGTGGCCCCCGGCGATCCGGTAAAGACGCCGATCTGGGACGAGTACCGAAGAATTGTGGAAAAGCATGATCCGGAGCGGGCGCACATTGAACATATGGAACGGTTTGCCTTCTACGGGCGAGCCCGAAAAGCCCACACGACGGTAACGACAACCGAAAAGGCGTTGTACGCAAATATTATTCTAAAGAAAGGCGTTGTCATCGAAGCGTAAGCCGGGACAGCGGGCAGGAGGACGTAATGAACTGGAAACCACAACCGAAAAAGACGGACCAATGGCGATTTGCCGGGGGCAAACCGAGAATCGGTATCCGGCCTACAATTGACGGACGGTTAGGCGGCGTCCGGGAGTCCCTGGAAGACAAGACCATAAAGATGGCCCGGGCGGCGGCGGAACTAATCACCAAGAACGTCCGTTACCCCGACGGAACGCCGGTAGAGGTTGTTATAGCCGATTCCACCATCGGTCGGGTTACCGAGTCTGCGGCGTGCCAGGCGAAATTCGAGCGGGAAGGTGTCGGAGCAACCCTTACGGTGACGCCGTGTTGGTGTTACGGTTCCGAGACGATGGACATGGACTCTACCACAGTAAAGGCCGTCTGGGGGTTCAACGGGACCGAACGTCCCGGCGCGGTGTACCTGGCGGCGGTCCTTGCGGCCCACGCCCAGAAGGGTCTACCCGCCTTCGGCATTTACGGTCACGAAGTTCAAGACTTGGACGACGACTCCATTCCCGGCGACGTCCAAGACAGAATCCTACGATTTGCCCGGGCCGCCACGGCGGTCATTCTTATGCGCGGGAAGTCCTATCTTTCCATCGGCTCGGTCTCTATGGGCATTGGGGGATCTATTGTCGACCCCGACTTTTTTCAGCAATACCTGGGGATGCGCAACGAGTACGTCGACATGAGCGAAATCTCCCGCCGAATAGAACAGGAGATCTACGATCCCGAGGAGTACAAGCGCGCCATCGCCTGGGTAAAGGACAATCTAACGGAGGGAAAAGACTATAACGACCCGGCGGTTCAGCACTCCCGGGAACAGAAAGACCGGGAATGGGAAACGTCCGTCAAGATGACCCTTATCGGCAAGGACCTAATGCAGGGTAATCCCGCCCTGTCGAAACAGGGGTTCGGCGAAGAGGCTCTCGGGTTCAACGCCATCGCCGCGGGTTTTCAGGGCCAGCGCCAATGGACGGATTACTTACCCAACGGCGACTTCATGGAAACGATGCTCAACTCCAGTTTCGACTGGGATGGTATTCGGGCTCCCTACATCTTTGCCACCGAAAACGACAGTCTCAACGGGGTGGTCATGCTCTTCGGTCACCTGTTGACCGGGACCGCCCAGATTTTTAGCGATGTTCGGACCTACTGGAGCCCCGACGCAGTAAAACGGGTAACCGGACATAGCCTTTCAGGGACCGCAAAGGACGGAATCATTCACCTAATAAACAGCGGTTCCACATGTCTCGACGGCACGGCAAGACAAGAAAAGGACGGCAAACCGGCGCTTAAGCCGTTCTGGGAGATTACCGGGGAGGAGGCCGTCGCCTGCGTTGCCAACACCGAGTTCTGTCCCGCCGATCTGGGGTACTTCCGGGGAGGTGGTTTCTCCACCGACTTTCTTACCCGGGGCGACATGCCCGTCACCATGTGTCGGGTCAACTTGGTAAAGGGACAGGGACCGGTGCTTCAGATAGCCGAAGGCTGGACAGTAGACCTGCCCGATGACGTCCACAACACGCTCGACCAACGAACCAATCCGACGTGGCCTACCACCTGGTTCGTCCCGCGGGTAACCGGCGAAGGATACTTTACCGACGTCTACTCCGTTATGGGAGCCTGGGGTGCCAACCACGGGGCCATCAGTTACGGCCACATAGGGGCCGACTTGATTACTCTTGCTTCGATGCTGCGTATTCCTGTGAACATGCACAACGTCCCGGCGGACCAGATCTTCCGACCACAAGCGTGGAAACTCTTCGGTATGGATCCCGAGGGGGCGGACTACCGGGCGTGCGGCACCTATGGTCCGCTATACCGGTAGGTTGCAGTGATGGAACAGGTTGTCGCAGTTCTTGATATCGGCAAGACGAATAAAAAGGTTGCCATTTTCGACGACCGGATGAAGATGCGGGATGCCCGGCGCCGAAAGATAGAACCGATCGTGGTCGACGGCCTGCGGGTCGAAGACGTGTCGACGATCGAATCCTGGTTTCTGGCGCAGTTGAAGGAACTAACAACAACTTGGAGTATCCGGGCAATCTCGGTTGCCACCCACGGGGCCGGAGCAGTTTGTGTCGGAGCCGACGGAACGCCGTCGGTTCCACCGGTTGATTACACCCAGGAGGTTGAGGAGGGGGTTCGCCGGCGCTTCTTCGCGGAAATGGGTTCCCCGGAAGAGCTTCAGCAGGTAACTGCTACGGCAGAGGTACAGCCGCTCATAAACGTGGGAAAGCTTCTCTTCTTTCTCAAAGAGCGATACCCCGACGGTTTTGCACGTACTAAACACCTTTTACTCTATCCGCAATACTTCGCGTATCGCCTTACCGGGGTTGCCACGGCGGATATAACCTACACCGGGTGCCACACGTATCTGTGGGATCACGAAAAAGACGACTGGTCCCATGTGGTAGATCGTCTTGGCCTTCGCCACGCTCTGCCGGAGCGTCCTCTTCCTCCGACTGAGGTCATCGGAACCGTTACGCGCTCCGTAGCGGAGGCGACCGGGCTGGGTGCGGACACGATCGTGACAACGGGTATTCACGATTCCAACTCCAGCCTCATTCCGTATCTCATCACCCGGGATAGTGACTTTGTTCTAAATTCCACGGGGACGTGGTGTGTTGCTATGCGGCCCACCAAAACCGTCTCGTTTAGCCCCGACGAGATCGGGAAGATGGTCTTCTTTAACACCGGTTACGACGGCCGGCCGGTAAAGACGTCGATTCTCTTAGGCGGTCTTGAGTACGAAACCTACCACAAGATTCTATCGGATTATCACGGGCGCTCCGAAGAGCCACCGCTGAACACCGCCCTCCTAAAAGAGCTGGCAGGTGCCTCGGACGCCTTTATTCTGCCTTCCGTGGTGAAGGGGTCCGGACAGTTTCCCGATTCGGAAGCGCGCATCGTGGAAAAGGAGGACGGCCTCGGAGCCGAGACGTTCAGAACGATTAGACTTCAGGACGTGGTGGATGGCTTGGCCTTCCCCCGTGCCTTCGAAGACTACGAACGCGCCCTGGCCCTGGTAGATCTGTCGGTGGCTATCCAGTCGGTTATCGCCCTCGAAAGGGTAGGTATGCAGGAAGGCACGGAGATCTTCATCGAAGGGGGGTTTCGGAACAACGCAACCTACCTTGCCATCCTTTCCGCCCTGTTGCCGAAGAATCCGATCTTTCTTACCTCAGTTGAAGAAGCCACCGCGTTCGGCGCGGCCCTATGTGGCAGGGCAGCCCTGGCAAAAAGGCCGATAGAGGAGCTGGCGGATACGGTCAACCTGGAAACGGTAACGGTCGAACCGGTGTCGATCGTCGGAATTACGGCGTACCGTTCGGCTTTTCAAGAGCTTCTGCTGGAGCGGTAAACAGGCTCCCCTGCCACTCTGTCGGGCTCATGCCGGTCTTTTTCTTGAACAGCCGGGAAAAGTAGTACTGGTTCTCGAAGCTCATCCGCGCCGAGACCTCCTTAACGGTGATCTCCGGTTCCCGGAGAAGCTCTCGAGCGCGGTGAATGCGCAACTGCAGGTAGTATTGGTACGGTGTGAGACCCGTATACTGCCGGAAAACATTCAGTAGGCGGGTATAGCCGAGCCCCACGCGGTGTGCTATCTCCTCAACGCTGACGCTGTCCTCTACATGCTCCTGCATTATTGCCCGGGCGTGCTCCACCATTGTTCGGTCGCCGGCACCGGTGCGGGAGGTAGTCTCAACGACGTGGATGTGCGCCAAGAGCTGCAACACCAGCGCCCCGAGACGCACCTGAAAGCCCGGGGTCTGTCCTCGGCAGAGACCCACGATCTGCTCGTAGTCGGCGATAATCTCCTGGTTAAGGCCGATGTGCTGAATCGGTTTCTGCGGGGTAAACAGGCCGTGCCGGGACAGACGGTGGGCGTGTTCACCGGAGAATCCCACCCAGTACTCGTTCCATCCCGTCTCCAACTGTGGCCGGTAGGCGTGTCGCACGCCGGGAAAGAGAATCATCATATCCCCGGCTTCGACGCTGACACTCCCCGACGGTGTGGAATCGAACCAGCCGCGGCCGGAGGTAAGGTAGACGACTTGAAACTCGTCGAGAACGCGCCCCGACACGACCGTCGCGGCGTGGGAGGCGGGATGCGATTCCGGCCGCGGCGGATAAGCCGTATACGGCGGCACCCGGGTGTATCCAGCGTCGTTACACCAGATTTCCCACCGCACCGCCTCCGAATTGACGGGAAGGTACCGCGAAAAACTCTCCGGATAACCGCTCATAAAAAAAAGTATATCACACCCGCCGTTTTGTACATTCCGCGATTCCGGATACCGGGTATAGCATTCATCCATGAGACCGCGACAACCATTGACG
>CAZTRQ010000012.1:0-32306 GCA_964616245.1 uncultured Spirochaetaceae bacterium
GGCTGACCGTTCTCCCGGGGGACGCGGTCAAAGAGTTTCCGAAGGCCGGGGCGGTCCTCGGTTCCCCGACCCGCCTCGTCTCCAATCTTCCATACAAGAGTGCGGCGACGATCCTCGGGCGCCTCGTGGAGGCGGCGGTCTGGATTCCTCTCCAGGTCGTTACGGTACAACGCGAGGTTGCGGATAGGATGCTAGCGGCGCCGGGAACGAAGGACTACTCGAGCTTTTCCGTCCTCATGCAGAGTAGCTACGAGATCCACAGAGAGCTTCAGCTGCCTCCGACGGTGTTCTACCCGGTCCCGGAGGTAGACTCGACCGTCCTTCGCCTTCGGCTCAAAGCTCGAAAACCGCAGGACCCTGCGGCTCTCTCCCGGCTCTGCCGGGCGGCGTTTGCTTCGAGAAGGAAGACGATAAAGAACAACCTGTTGGCAGCGGACTTCGTCGGCCCCGACGGCAGCGAGACGGTTCACGAGGCGTTGCGGGACCTCGGGATCGCCCCGGAGGCCCGGGCCGAGCGACTCTCGGTGGAAGAGCTCGGGGCCCTCGCCCGGCGTTTCGGTGGCGCCCCTTTGGATCCGGAAAGCGCCTAGATTCCCAACTCTTTAAGGATAGCGTCGACCTGGCTGCGATGCTCCGGCGAAAGCGGGGTAAGAGGCAGGCGGTAGGAATCGATCAGGTGCCCCGCCTTTGCCATCGCGTACTTGATGGGAATGGGGTTGGTATCGATAAAGAGCGATTTAAAGAAGGGGAGAAGCCGATAGTGCTCGGCTACCGCATCTTCGGTCCTGCCCTCGAGTCCGGCTTCGATAAGGCGCTGTATCCGCCCCGGCAACAGATTGCTCGCTACCGAGATGACTCCCCGGGCTCCCAAGAGGGTGACCGGAAGCGCGAAATTGTCGTCTCCCGAAAGCACGTCGAAGCTGTCCGGGACACCGGCGATGGTGTCCATGAACTGCGGTAGGCTGCCCCCGGCTTCCTTTACCGCCACAATGCCGGGATGATTGGCGAGACGAATCATCGTCGGCGTTTCGATGTTCTTTCCGGTCCGGCCGGGGATGTTGTAGACGACTACCGGTAGCCCGCCTTGGTCCGCAACGGTGGTAAAGTGCCGGTAGAGCCCCTCTTGGTTCGGTTTGTTGTAGTACGGGGTCACTTGGAGGGTTGCGTCGGCCCCGATCTCCTTGGCCCGCCGGGTCATGTCGACCGCCTCGGAGGTAGAGTTGCTGCCGGTTCCGGCGATTACCGGTACCCGGCCCCGGGCTTCCTCGACGACTATTCTAACGACCTCGATGTTCTCGTCGTGGCTTACCGTCGGGCTCTCGCCGGTCGTTCCCATCGGCACGATGCCGGAAATTCCTTCGTCGATCTGGAAGTCGACCAGGCGGCGAAGCGCGTCCTCGTCGACGGATCCGTCTTTTCCAAAAGGCGTCACCAAGGCAGTAAAGGCACCCTGAAACATCACATCCCTCCTTGGGTCAGGTCATCAAAAAGATTATCAATCGTAAAGTAGCCGCTCTTTTCGGCGATCCACTCCGCCGCAACGACGGCGCCGGCGGCGAAACCCGCCCGGCTCCGTGCCCGGTGGATTACCTCGATCGAGTCCGCCGGGGAGTCGAGGACTACATGGTGCTCTCCGGGGTTTGCGCCGCCCCGGGTCGAGGTAACGTGGAGCTCGTCTGGCTCGATCTTTCGGTGAACAGCCTCTGTAAGAAGCCGTCGCTTCCGGGTAATCCTCTTTAGAATCCGCTCCGCCAAAGAGAGCGCCGTCCCGGAGGGGCTGTCCGCTTTCTGCCGGTGGTGGACTTCGTGGACGTACACGTCGTAGTCATCGAAGGGTTCGACGAGCTCGGCGGCGTAGGAGGCGATCCGAAAGAGGAGCTGGGCGCCAATCGAGAAGTTGGCCGACCAGATAAGCGACGCGCCGGCTTCTCCTACGAGATGCCGCACCTCTTCTCGCATCTCCTCCCACCCCGTGGTGCCGATAACGGCGGGGATACCCCGGGCGCCGTAAAACCGAACCCGATCGAGGATGCCTTCCGGCAGGGCGAAGTCGATAACGGCGTCGGGCTCGGATTCCGCATCGCCGCTAACGGCGGCGTAGGAGTCGAGGTCCCGGAACTCTGCCTCCGGGGCCGCAGGGTCGATCCTACCGAGGATGGAGTGGCCCCGGGCAGCCGCGACCGACGCGATTTCGCGGCCCATCCGTCCGTAGCCGCAGAGGAGAAGGCGCATCCTATACTCCCTGGCAGAGGGTGACCGCAGCAGTCGTCACGATGTCGTCGACGGAACAGCCCCGTGAGAGGTCGCTGACCGGTTTGGCGAATCCCTGGAGGAAGGGTCCAAAGGCCTCGGCGTTAGCCAGCCGTTGGACGAGCTTGTAGCCGATATTGCCGGCGCCGAGGTCCGGGAAGACCAAGACGTTCGCCTTTCCCGCGACCGGAGAATCGGGGGCCTTCTTTTCTCCGACGGAGGGAACAAGCGCGGCGTCCGCCTGTAGCTCGCCGTCTACCACGAGGTCGGGTCTTCTCTCTTTTACAATCTTCAGCGCGTTGGTCACTTTGTCTACGTCCGGATGGTCCGCCGAGCCCTTGGTCGAAAAGGAGAGCATCGCGACGACCGGGTCGATCTGCAAGAAGGCACGGCAGGACTGAGCCGCGGCAATGGCAATCTCGGCAAGTTGCTCCGGGTTCGGATCCGGAATGGTCGCGCAGTCGGAAAAGATCATCGAACCGTCGCTGCCCCATTTCTTGTCCGGAACCTGCATGACGAAGCAGGAAGAGGCGTACTTGGTGCCTTCGGCGGTGCCGATTATCTGGATCGCTGCACGAAGGACGTTCGCCGTGGCGTTGTCGGCCCCGGCGACCATCGCGTCGGCTGCTCCCTTGCGGACCATCATCGCTCCGAAACGAAGCGGATCGGCCATCTCTGCGGCGGCCTTCTCCGGGGTCACACCCTTGTGCTTACGCAAGTCGACGTAGGTCGAGACATAGTCGTCCCAGTCCTCCGAGGAGGCGGGGTCTACGATGTTTACCCCCGAGAGGTCGATACCCCTCTCTTTCGCTATGGACTGCACCTCGTTCGGGGGACCGACCAGGGTAACCCCACCGACGAGCTTATCGTCCAAGAGTCGCCGGGCTGCCTCCACCGTTCTCGGTTCTGTTCCTTCCGGGAGTACCAGCTTCCCCTTCAACTCCCGGGCTTTTGCTTTCATTCTTTCTTCAAAGGTCATCGTTCCTCCCTCATCAGAGCATAGCAAGTTTGATATGCTGGGTCCATGCGAATCGGTGTATACGGGCTCGGGCGCTTCGGAAACCTCTGGGCCTCTCTTCTCTCAAGGCAACACGACGTCTTGGCCTACAATCGGTCGCCCGAGCGACCGACTCCCCCCGGGGTTCGACGGGTCGACCTCCGGGGGCTCGCGGAGTGCGACGGGATTTTTCTCTGCACCGCGATTTCCG
Organism: uncultured Spirochaetaceae bacterium; assembly: GCA_964616245.1. GTDB lineage: Bacteria > Spirochaetota > Spirochaetia > DSM-27196 > PWMO01 > CAYPUT01. The sequence goes on from CAZTRQ010000012.1 coordinate 3,459, forward strand.
CCATCGAAGAGACCTGCCGGGATCTCCTTTCGGTCGTCAGACCAAGCCAGGTTATTCTAGATACCTGCTCGGTAAAGAGCTATCCCCTCGAGGCTATGGATCGCATTCTTCCGGACACGGTGGAGACCGTCGGCACCCACCCGATGTTTGGCCCCGACTCCGTGGCCCAGGGCTTCTCGGGCCTTCCGACCGTCATCTCGCCGGGGCGCTGCTCCGCCGCTACCGTCGCGACGTGGCGCGGCGTCCTCGAAGGACTCGGCCTCCGGGCCATTCCGATGAGCGCCGAGACTCACGACCGGGAGGCCGCCTACACCCAGGGCATTACCCATTTCGTCGGGCGGCTTCTCGACTCCCTCAACGTTCGGCCGAGCAGCATCGCCACCCTTGGGTATCAGAAAATCCTCGACGTGGTGGAACAGACCTGTAACGATCCGTACCAGCTCTTCGTCGACCTCCAGCGGTACAACCCCTACACCTCCCGGATGCGCCGGGACCTTAGGGCGTCCTTCGACCAGCTGCTTCTCGAACTTGACAGCAGAACCCCGGATGAGTAGCCTTTTCTCAAATGCCGGATCCGCGCTTACGCACAATTGACGAGGAAGATATCGAGACGGTCGTTGCAGACGACGTTAACTTCGACGGCGAGCTCTCGTTTACCCAGAGCCTTATCGTAAAGGGCCGCTTAGAGGGCACCATTTCCTCCTCCGGAGATCTCTTTGTCAACGAAGGAGCCTCGGTCGCCGCCACCATCAAGGCGGCGCTTATCTCCGTTCGCGGGACCGTCGAGGGGCAGTTGATAGCTCGGGAACGCATCGAGCTCTTTTCCTCGGCGGTCGTCCGGGGAACGCTCCAGGCTCCGGACCTGATCGTCCAGAGCGGCTGCAGTCTAAACGGCGAGTGCCGAATGCCCGCCGGAGGGGCGACACGGTGACGGTCGGTCGTTCGCGCACCGGGGCTGTGGTTCTCGGTTCGTTTATCTTAGCACTCCTTCTGCCGCCGGTTGTGCAGGCTCAGGACGAGGCCGACGCCCTCGCCCTATACCGCCAACGACGATTCAACGAGGCGGTAGCCGTTACCCTTCGCGAGATCGAGGCGATGCCACGGAACATGGATTCCTACACCGTCCTCGGATGGAGTCTCGTAGCCCTCGGCCGGTACCAAGACGCCCTGGAGTACGGTCTCCGGGCTCTGGAAATTTCGCGTTTCGATGTGCGGGTCATCGGGATAGTCGGAGAGGCCCACTATAACCTGGGCAACTATCTTCAGGCTCTCGACTACTTCGAGGAGTACGTCGCGATAGCCCCGACGGGGACCCTCATCGACGCGGTGTACTTCTTTATGGGAGAAATCTTCCTCCGATTCGAGGAGTACAATCACGCCGATATCGCGTTCTCCGCGGCTGTGTTTCACGACGCCAACGACCCCCGCGTGTGGGCCCGTCTCGGCTTTGCGCGGGAACAGGCCCTGCGTCTCGAGAGCGCTCTCGAAGCGTATAACCGTGCGCTTCGGCTCAACCCCAACCTCGCCGATGCGGTCCGAGGCGTAGAGCGCATCAACGAGGCGCTTTCGGGGTAACCGGCCGCACGACGGTCACCTAAGGACGAAACTCATGCAGCTTACCCAAGAAATCGCGCGGAGGCGCACCTTCGCAATTATCAGTCACCCGGACGCCGGGAAGACAACGCTGACCGAAAAGCTCTTGCTCTTCGGCGGGGGCATCCGTGAGGCCGGCGCCGTGCGATCGAACAAGATCCGTCGGTCGGCGACCTCGGACTTTATGGAAATAGAGCGGCAGCGGGGTATCTCGGTCGCCACCGCGGTGATGACGATGGAGTACAACGGCTACCTTATCAATATTCTAGATACCCCGGGTCACAAGGACTTTGCCGAGGACACCTTTCGCACCCTTACCGCCGCAGACAGCGTTATTCTGGTTATCGACTCGGTAAAGGGAGTCGAGGAACAGACAGAGCGGCTGATGGAAGTCTGCCGGATGCGCCATACGCCGGTCATCGTCTTTATCAACAAGATGGACCGGGAGGGTCGTCCCTCCTTAGAGCTTCTCGACGAGCTCGAAGAGAAACTCGACATCAAGGTTCGCCCCCTGACCTGGCCGATCGGGATGGGGCAGTCCTTCAAGGGTGTGTACAACCTCCACAATTCGGATCTCTATCTCTTTCGGCCGGGGAAGACAGTCGTCGAAGACGACCGGCTCCATATATCGGGTCTCGAGGACCCGGAGCTCGACAAGCAGCTTGGGAGCTACGCGGCTGCGCTTCGGGAAGACGTCGACCTCGTGGAAGGTGTTTACGAACCATTCTCCGTCGAAGAGTATCGAGCCGGTCGACTCGCCCCGGTCTTCTTCGGGAGCGCCTTGAACAATTTCGGCGTGCAGGAGCTCCTAGGGACCTTCTTGGAAATCGCACCATCCCCGGTGCCCCGGATAGCCCACGACCCAGATCGCCGGGAGCGCTTCGTCGCCGCCGACGAAGAGCGCTTTAGCGGCTTTATCTTTAAAATACACGCGAACCTCGATCCCCGGCATCGAGACCGCATCGCCTTTCTCCGGGTCTGCTCCGGGAAATTCCAACGGGACAAGGCCTTCTTACACGTCCCTGCCGGCAAGAACGTCCGGTTTACCACTCCCTACAGCTTTATGGCGCAGCGCAAGAGCGTTATCGACGAAGCGTATCCCGGGGACGTTGTCGGCCTCTACGACCGGGGGGACTTGAAAATAGGCGACACGGTGACCGAAGGCGAAAAGATTACCTTTGCCGGGATTCCGAGCTTTTCTCCGGAGATCTTTAAAGAGGTCGTCAGCACCGACCCCATGCGCTCCAAGCAGCTCGACAAGGGATTGACCCATCTTATGGAGGAGGGCCTCGCGCAGCTCTTCGTCCAGCACCAGGGGCGGCGGAAAATCGTCGGTACCGTCGGGGCGCTGCAGTACGAGGTTATTCAGTACCGCCTGACGAACGAGTACGGCGCCGCGTGTCGCTTCGAGATGCTCCCGTACAGCCGGGCCTGCTGGATTGCGTCGGAAAACGCCGGCGCCCTCAAGGACTTTATCAAGTACCGGGAGGATCAAATCGCCTACGATAAGGAAGGCAAGCCCGTCTACCTCGCCGAATCCGAGTGGATGCTGCGGTCGGTCCGGGAGCGGTTCCCCGAAATAGCCTTCTATTTTACCTCCGAATGGGAGACCCAGGGCTCCGAGCCGGTGGCAGGGGCGGCATCCCGTCCCGCATAGCGATGACGCACTGAGAGGCTTGGGTTTTGCACCACCCCTTGATATAGTTCCTTCTTGTGATACACCGCGCCCTACGGCTCCTGCCGGAGCATCTGTACCCCTCCGAAGAGTGGGCCATCGTCGAGACCGCGTTTTCCACCGATTGGATGGGTAACGCAGAAACGATCTTCTCCCTCTCCAACGGTTTTCTAGGAATCCGTGGCATATTCGAGGAGGGACGTCCGTCCATCGAGGCGGCCACCTTCTGTAACGGTTTCCACGAGACCTGGCCCATCGTCCACGCGGAGGAGGCCTACGGTTTCGCCCGAACCGGGCAAACCATCGTCAATGTTCCGGATGCTACGCTCCTGAAGCTGTACGTCGCCGACGAGCCGCTCTACCTGCCGACGGCTCGATTGACGGAATACCAGCGTACCCTCGATTTCCGAGAGGGGATCCTTCGGCGAGAGATGAACTGGTCCTCGCCCTCGGGACGGCAGGTGCGTATATCGACGCAGCGGCTCGTTTCCTTCGAGCACCGTCATCTTGCCGCGATCACCTACGAGGTAACCGTAGATCGGGACGCTCCGGTCGTCTTGTCCTCTCAGCTCCTCAATCGTCAGGACAGCTACGCCATCGACGAGCCGGCACCTCGAAGCGGAAACGGCGATCCCCGACGGGCACGGGCCTTTTCCGATCGCGTCTTGAACGCGAAGAACCATATCGATGCCGACAGCCGTATCGTGACCGGCTACCGGACCTCTCGGTCCAAGATGAGCCTCGGGTGCGGCATCGACCATGTAGTCGAGACCGAAAACCCTTGGTTCTCCGAGCACAGCTGGAGCGAGGACCTCGGGAAGGTCGTCTTTACGATCGAAGCGAAGGCCCGGGTACCGATTCGGATTACCAAGTACGCGACCTACCACACGTCCCGGTCGGTCCCGCCGATCGAGCTCGTCGACCGCTGCACCCGGACCCTCGACCGAGCGGTCCGGGACGGCTACCCGTGCTTGGCGGACGCCCAAAAGGCTTTTCTCGACGACTTCTGGCCCCGGGCGGATGTCTTCGTCGAGACCGAGTCTCGGATTCAGCAGGCGATTCGGTGGAATATATTTCAGATTCTGCAGGCCTCCGCCCGGGCGGAAACGACCGGAATCCCCGCGAAGGGCCTGACCGGCCAGGCCTACGAAGGGCACTACTTCTGGGATACCGAGGTCTATGTTGCCCCATTCCTGACCTACACCACTCCGCGAATTACTCGAAACCTCCTGCGATTCCGTCATTCGATGCTCGACGACGCCCGGGCCCGGGCCGCCGAGCTCTCCGAGGAGGGGGCTCTCTTCCCCTGGCGGACGATCAACGGCGAAGAGGCGTCTTCCTACTACGCCGCCGGGACGGCGCAGTACCACATAAACGCCGACATCGCCTACGCGATAAAACGCTACGTGGACGTCCGGGGAGACCGGGAGATACTTGCCGAGGTTGGGGCTGAGATTCTTGTCGAGACCGCCCGGATGTGGGCGAGCCTCGGGTTCTTAAGCCCGGAGACCGGAAAATTCCACATCCACGGTGTAACCGGTCCCGACGAGTACACCACCGTCGTTAACGACAACACCTACACGAATTTGATGGCCCGGATGAACCTCCGGTTCGCCGCGGAAGTGGTTCCCTGGATTCAAGAGCATCGGCCCGAGGCGTACCAGCACCTGGTTCACGAGACCGGCCTCCGTCCCGAGGAGGTCGAATCCTGGGAACGGGCGGCACAGTCGATGTACATTCCCTACGACCCGGAGCGGGGCATCAATCCCCAGGACGACAACTTCCTCGAAAAGGAGGTGTGGGATTTTCGCAACACACCGGTTGACCGCTACCCGCTGTTGCTCCACTACCATCCCCTCATCATTTACCGCCACCAGGTTATAAAACAAGCAGATGTCGTCTTGGCCCTGGTTCTACTGGGGAACGAGTTTACCCTCGAGCAGAAGCGTAGGAACTTCGAATACTACGACCCTCTGACCACCGGCGACTCTTCCCTCTCGGCCTGCGTCCAAGCGATTCTAGCCGCGGAAATCGGCTACGAACAGAAAGCGCTGGAGTACTTCCAGTACGCGCTCTTGATGGACCTCGCCGACGTCGGTGGCAACGTCGTCGATGGAGCCCACGTCGCCTCGACCGGTGGCGTCTGGATGAGTCTGACCTACGGCTTCGCAGGCATGAGGGACTTCGACGGGAAGCTCTCTTTCGACCCCCGGCTCCCGAAGGCCTGGGGGCGATTGCGGTTCCCCCTACGGTTTAACGGCAGCCGCCTCCTCGTCGATCTGACCCACGAGGAGTTTACCTTTACCGTAACCGAAGGAGAGCCGCTATCGATCGAGGTCCGGGGAGAGAGGCTCGATCTCGAGCCCGGAAAACCTACCGCCGTTACCGCCGGTTTCGCTAACGACACCGGTACCGAGGCCGGCGTTTCCGGGCCCGGCGGTCCATAGCATTCCGCAGGCCGCACCGATGTCCTGCCCCCGGGAACGCCGTGTAAAGGTCCGAAGGCCCCGCCCCCGGAGCTCTTGCTGAAACGCCTCCACCGTCGTGGGGGAGGGCGGCCGAAGGTCGAGGCCTGCGTCGATCGGGTGATAGGGAATCAAATTGACCCGTACCGAGAGCCCGGTAAGCAGGCGGGCGACGGCCTCGGCGTGGCCCGGGGTATCGTTCAGGCCGGAAAAGAGCGTGTATTCCATCGACAGCTTCCGGAGCGTGTCTTCCCTTCTGCGGCGAAGAAGGGCGATCGTCTTCGCAAGAGGGTGAGAGGCTTCCACCGGCATCAGGGTGCGGCGCTCCTCGGCAAAGGGGGAGTGGAGGCTTACGGCAAGGTTGACCTTGGTCGCCTCGAGGAAGGTCTCGAGCGCCGGGTGGATACCGACGGTGGAGACGGTAATGCGCCGGGAGCTCATGCCCACGCCCTCCGGGTCGGTCAAGAGCTCTAAGGCCCGGAGGGTTGCCTCCGGGTTATCCAAGGGCTCTCCCATCCCCATAAAGACGATGTTGGTTACATCATCGCGCTCCGGAAGGCTAAAGAACTGATTCAAGATGTCCCCGGGACCCAGGTTCCCGTGGAAACCCTGCTTTCCGGTTTGGCAGAACAGACAGCCCCGGCGGCACCCCACCTGGGTGGAGACGCAGAGGGTCAGGCGCTCGCCCTCGGGAATCAGAGCTGATTCCACGGCTCCGGACCGGGCGGTCGCCGGGAAACCGGTCGCCGGGAACTCAGCCACGGGAAAGAGATACTTCCGGGTGCCGTCGGAGGAAACCGAAACGGACCGCGGCTCCCGGCGTCCGATGACAAACCGCTCGGCGAGGGCCCGGCGGAAGCCTTTGGGCACGTTGGTCATCTCTTCGAAGTCGGCGGCTTTCTTCGCGTAGATCCACCCGTAGAGCTGATTCCCCCGGAACGGTGGCTCCCCGAGGTCTGCCGCGAGGGTCCGGAGCTCCGAGAGGGAGAGTCCGAGAATTGGGGCGCGGGGGCTGGATTCCACCGTTTTAGTGTACTCCGGCGCAGGGAGCTCGGGAAAGCCGTGGTATACTTAAAGGGAATGGAACCCGGCGCCGATAGGATAAGTGAATGAGTAGGCTCGGTCGAGGTTTGCTCTTGGCGCTTTTGGCCTTGAGCATTCTCGGGTGTGAACAGGTATTCTCTACGAATCTCTTTGCCGGGTTGGAACGGGATCCGTCGAAACTCTCGCTGGACCAACAGATCGTATACGCGCAAAGCGCCCTCGCCTCCGGAGACTCCGGAAAGATGGCGAAGGCCTACGACGCGCTGTCGGACTCTATCGAGGGAACCGACGACGCGGAGCTAAACCTCTTAGCCGCGGACCTCGCGCTGGGAGCTTCGGATCTACAAGGCGTCTTCGACGAGATTATCGACGTGGCTCTCGGGGAGGGAACCGATCTCTCCGACCAGGGCGACCTGGCGGCGGGCCTCGACGGCGCCCTCGGGGATGTCGACTACAGCTACGTCGCCGAAGCCCAGGCGCAGATCGACGCCGCGGTGGCCAACGGCGGTGAGGTGAGCGAGGAGCAGTATCTCTTGGTTACGGTGGGACTGATCATGCAGGCAGCCGACGGCGCGGGAAGTGTCTCAAACCTGAACGCCGGTAACACAGCCGCCATAGAGACCTGGGTGACCGCCGCCAAGGCCGATCTGCAGGCTCGCGGAGAGAGTAGCGACTACCTGACGGACCTGGAGAGCTTTCTGACCGGCCTATAGTTCGAAAAGGGGCCGCTTGTGAACCGCCGTACGCTCTTAGCACTTTCACTCTTTTTCGCCGGAGCTTTAGTTCTCCCGGCGGCAGAAATTATCCCCGACGACAACGTCTACGTCCCTGCTCCCCGGACCGCCGCGATAGGGGGAGTCCACGCGGCCCAAGCCAACGACACGACCTCGCTCTTTTCCAATCCGGCGGCGTTCCGGTCGGTGGAGCCGGAGTTCAAGGCGGCGGAGCTTGCCTTTGGGGTCAGCGGACCCGTCTTTACCGTCTCGAGTATCGTCTTCGAGGGCATGAGCTCCGACATCGACGAGGTTCTTACCTCTCCGGAAGTCAACAACCTGCTCCAGAGCCTCTACGCCGGTTTCTCGCTTATCGGGCCCCTCTCCTTTGCCTACGTCGGAGAAGGGCTCGGTTTCGGGGTAACCGCATCGAACGGTTTCGTCGCGGAAGGCACCGGGGCGAGCGTCTTAGACTTCGACATCTATCAGCGTCTGGTAATCAGTGGGGGCTACGCCGCCCGGATTCCCACTCCCGGGAACATGCCCGGGGAGCTCGACGCCGGCTTTCTCTTCAAAGGTTTCGTAACCGGCCGTTCCGGTTTCTCGACGGGGATTCTCGACCTCCCGGATACCCTCGGCAGCATCGGACCGGGGACCATCCTCGACGAGCCCTTCGACTTGATTACCGGCGTCGGCATCGATGTCGGGACCCGGTACGCCCCGAACCAGATCTGGGCCTTCGGCTTGACCGTTCAGAACCTCTTGGCACCGGCGGTGATAAACCAGTATTCGAGTCTCCGAGGGTTTCTCGATAACGAGCAGCCGGTGGCCCGGCCCGCGGCCCGAATTCCCCAGAACGTCTCCGTCGGGGTCGAATACACACCACCACTGTCTCCGGGTTTCGCCCGTCACGTTTCGGATTGGAGGCTCTACTTCGACTACCGGGATATTATCGATTTCTGGGCTGCTCCGGAGACCTCGGAGAACATTCTCTTGAAGTTCTCCCTCGGGAGCGAGCTCACGATGCTCGAGGTGCTCTCTATTCGTCTCGGCTTTGCCCGAGGTTTGCCGGCGGCAGGCTTCGGTCTCGACTTGACACGTTTTACCTTCAGTGCTGCAATGTTCGGCACGGAACTGACGACGGAGCCGGGCTTCAAGTCAGTTTACAATCTGCTTATCGGAGTTACCTTTACCCTCTAGGCGCTAATAGGTACTTTTAAGCGAAACACAAACGGGTGCTCCCGCACCCGCAGTGCCCCCGGGCCGCTAGCTCAGTTGGTAGAGCAACAGCCTTTTAAGCTGTGGGTCACAGGTTCGATCCCTGTGCGGCTCATTCTTTCCCGTCGCCGTCTTCGGCGTCTACGGCAGCTCGTGGAACCGACTCGAATGCTCCGCCGCGGAGAAATGCCTCTCGTAGTTCATCTTGTTGAACCAGCTCAGATAATCCTCCGAGGGGCGGGTCTTTTCCTCGAGCTTCTCCCAGACATCCTCCGGCAGATCCCAATCGCCGTGCTCCATGTTCTCCGCAAGTTGCGCGGTCGTCCGGACTCCGAGGATAACCGAGGTGACGAAGGGGCGTCTGAGGGGCCAGCCGATGGCAAGCTTCGGCATCGGGATGTCGGTTTCCCCGGAAACGGCCTCGACGACGGCGGCGGTCTCGAAACCCTTCGGATGCCAGAATCGGGGACCGTCGACCTTCGTTCGGTAGGAGAGACGGCTTCCATCCTCCGGCTTCTCCTGATTCTTGTACTTTCCGGTCAAAAGACCACCCCCGAGAGGACTGTAACAGAAGATGCCTACTCCACTGTCGACCGCCGCAGGGACAATCTCCCGTTCCGGTTCCCGGTGGACCAAATTGTAGAGGTACTGCCCGGCGGTCAGCTTATCGCATCCCCAGTCCGGAGCGCCAAATGTCATCGTTCCCAGCGTAAGGCGGGAAACCAAGAGGCCGCTGCCCCCCATGTATCGGTACTTCATGCTTATAAGCATAATCGATCCTACGGGGATTGCAACGCGAGGTGAGCGACGGGGCTATCCGCCGAAGGTGTCCTCCGTTATGACGAGGCTCATCTCTTCTCCGTTGACGACGACGTCTGCCTCGAGGACATCGCTATCGAAGCTTTCGAATGTGTACTGAATGGTTTGTACCGGACCACCGTCGAGGATCAGGTCGCAGTCCATACCCTCACCGTTGTTGCTCGCGGTGCCGGAAACGTGCGTGTAGGCAGTCTCGGCAAAATCGCTGAGAGCCATCTTCTCCAGCGTCAGAACGAGATTGTCGTCGCTTAACGTAGCACCGGCCGGAGCTTCGCCGAAGGCCGATTGGAAGGAAGCGAACATAACGGCCGCGAAGCTAACCGCAAACGCCTCCTCCGCCTCTTCTTGGGTAACAACGACCCTGACCTCTGCCTTCTCGACGGCTTCGCTCGTTTCACCGGTTTCCGACGCTTCTGCGCCGGGCCTGGCGTCTTCGCCTCCGCACCCTACCGTCATCACTACCACAAGAGCGATAAGTGCCGCCGTTAATCGGTTTTTCATTTTCTGTCTCCTTTGGTGGTACTCATATCACGGTTTACTCGATTTTTCGCTTTTTGTGGAGTTATTAACGTTAATTTAATTATCGCGGACGTTGCAAAGGAAATATTGTTGTTATCATAATCAATTTCTAACGTTTCTGGTCGGAAGGTGTGATATGATACCCGAGAGTAAAAGCACCAAAAACTCATATAGGAGCGATGATTTGAAAACAGCCATTTTCGGCGCACCGTCATTTAGCGTCGTCCACATCGATCTCGACACGGGAGAAAGCGTCACCGCCGAGGCGGGGGCGATGCAATCCATGTCGGCGGAGCTCGACATGAAGGCCGTGACCAACGGCGGCTTCTTCTCGGCTCTCGGCAAGAAGTTCTTCGGGGGGGAGTCGTTCTTCGTAAACCGCTTTACCAACAGCACGGGAAAGACCCTTCGCGTTTCGATTTCCCAGGACGTGCCCGGCGAAGTGTTGCAAACGGAGTTGAAGGAAGGTGACGCCATCTGCCTCCAGCGGGGCGCCTACCTCGCCCACACAGGAGAGGTCAAGTTTAAAGCGGCCTGGTCCGGCTTTGTCTCCTGGGTCGGGGGCGAGGGGCTTATCAAGCTGACGGCAAAGGGGCCGGGAACCCTCTGGTACGGGGCCTACGGCGGGATCGTTCCACGGCGGGTCGAAGGGGAGCTCAAGGTAGACGACGGTCACTTGGTCGCCTGGGATCCGGGGTTAAAGCTAAAGCTCGCCCTGTCCGGCGGCCTCTTTGCAAGCCTCTTCGGCGGAGAAGGGTTCGTTACCCGGCTGGTGGGAAAGGGTACCGTCTACGTTCAGACGAGGAGCGTCAAAGGGCTCGCGTCGTGGCTCAACCCGAAGTTCAAGTAGGAGAATCGCTATGAAAGTTGAAGTTTTGGCTCGGCCCGCCAACGCGGCGGCAAAGGTTACCCTTTCCGGCGGCGAGAGCTGCGTCGCAGAGGGCGGTGCGATGATCGCGATGTCCGGGGACATGGACGTCCAGACCCACGTTAACAAGGGCGAAAAGGGTGCCATGGGCGTCCTAAAAGGCATGGCAAGAAAGCTCGCCGGAGAGGGCATCTTCTTAAACCACTTTACCGCGGGCTCCTCTGGCGGAGAGGTATACCTTTCAACCAGCCTCCCGGGAGACATGGAGGTTATCGCCCTCGGCGAAGGGCGCACCCTCCACGTCCAGAACAGCTCCTTTGTCGCCCACGAGGTGGGGGTGACGATGCAGATAAACTGGGGCGGATTCAAGAATGTGTTCTCCGGGGAGAGCCTCATTTGGCTCAAGATGAGCGGGTCTGGAAATGTGGTGATAAACGCCTTCGGTGCCATCTACGAAGTCGACGTCGACGGAGAATACATCGTCGACACCGGCAACATCGTCGCCTACGAAGACTCTTTGGAGTTCAACATCAGCAAGGCCGGAAAGAGCTGGATCTCCTCCTTTGCCGGCGGGGAAGGGCTGGTCTGTCGCTTTAAGGGCTCCGGAAGGGTCTGGTGTCAGTCCCACGCCGACCGGCATTTCGGTGCGAAGCTCACCCCTCACCTCGTACCCAAGAAGAATTAAGGAAGACGCAATGGATCAACAGAAAACCGACTTTCCCTATTCCATCGAAGCCGCGCCGGACTACGGAATGGCTGCCATCACCATCCCTGCGGGGCGGACCCTCAAGGTCGAAGCCTCGGCGATGGCCTACATGGACTCGAGCCTTAAGATGAAGACCAAGATGGGCGGCGGACTCAAGCGAATGCTCTCCGGGGAGAAGCTCTTTATCAACGAGTTCAGCGCCCCGGACAAAGATGCCGAAATCGGAATCGCTCCCGGAAGCCCCGGAGACATCGGGCACGTCTATCTGGAAAACGAGACGATCTATCTCCAGAACTCGGCGTTCCTCGCGGCGAGCCCGGATTTGAGCACGACGATCGAGTTCCAAGGGTTTAAAGGCTTCTTCTCCGGTGAGAAGCTCTTTATGATCAAGGTAACAGGAACCGGAGACCTCTGGTTTAACACCTACGGGGCGATGTTGGAGATCGACGTTACCGACAACTACGTCGTCGATACCGGCTATATCGTGGCCTTTACCGAGGGGCTTACCTACGATGTACGCTCGGTCGGCGGCCTGAAAAGTCTCTTCTTCTCCGGAGAGGGGCTCGTGTGCCGTTTTGCGGGAGCGGGAACGGTGTGGATTCAGACCCGCCTCGCCCCTGCTTTCGTTCGATGGGCGGATCCCTTCCGGAAGCGGAAGAAGAACAAGTAGATGCACCCGCGTCGCGGAAGACCCGGGTTTTGCCGGGTCTTCTTAACTTTTGCTGCCTTTCTCCTTGTCGCCGCAGGACTCTCCGCACAGGCTCGTTACTCCCTTCCGGCGCCGCTTGAGGTTCCCGCTTACGACCGCTCTTCTCCTCGGCCCCTCGAAGAGCTTCGCCCCTTCGGATGGTCCCCTGATGGTGCCTTCGCGATGCTGACCGTCGAAGAGGTCGACGGTCGCGGCGGTGTGGTCTACACCTATCGGGTTCGGAGCGCCGTGACCGACGAAGATCTCTATCTCCTCGAGGACGATAGTTTTTCTTGGCCGCCTGGATCCGCAGAAGCGGAAAACCCGACGGCCGAAATCTCCTGGGCCCGTGTCGGCGAGACGGTATCCAAGGTGCTCGCGTCCTACGGAATCGTCCAAGACCCGGAGATTGCGATTCGGCGGTTCCCGATCGAGTCGCCCGTGGGTACCGTTACCGCGGACGCCGTAGTCGCCTTTGAGGCCGAACCCGAAGACGCCGATTTCGACCGGGTAGACGGCTACGAGGTGTGGATTCGCCGGGAGAGGCGCAGCGCGAAGCGCATCGCATCGGAGGTCGACGTTTTTGCGTTCGGGGCTCGGGTGCTCGGCTACTTCGCGAGTCCCTTCGAGCCCAGAATTTTGGTCTTGTGCGGTGAAGAACGCTACGTCTTCGAGGGGACCGCCGTTGCTTACCGCTATTTCGGTGCAAGCTTGGTTGTAGGCTTTCGACCGCGGCGGGTCCTGCGGGAGGGCCCGAAAGTGTCGGGAAGTTACCGGCACACCGCCGGCGTCGCGGAGCTCATTATCGAAGAATACCCCGACGGAACCGTTTCGGTCGAAGGCTACGCGGAATCGGTGCTCGCCGGTGGAGCCTCCGAGGGTGCGGTAAACGTAGGCGAAATCTCCGGTGTCGCGGCGTACTCCGATGGACGAGCCTTCTACTTCGACGGCTTCGGCTGCTTCTTGGAGCTTCGTTTCGCTTCCGACGCTCTTGAGGTGGTCGAAGTGGGAAGCTGTGGCGGCCTCAACGTGAGTTTCTCCGGGCGATTCGAAAGGAATCGTTAGTCTGAACAGCTGATCCTCGACCCGTGTCTGCGCTATAGTCGGTGCACACTATGGTCGCAAACCTATCGGACAACTGGACGCCCGGGAGCTGGGAAAGCCTTCCGGCAAAGCATCAACCCCGCTATGGAGACACCGGCTCCTACGGGGCCGTTCTCCGCCGTCTTCGAGGCCTTCCTCCGGTGGTCTTCCCCGGGGAGATCCGGCAGCTCGAGGGGCACCTCGCGGCGGCCGCCGCAGGTAGGCAGTTTATCCTCCACGGCGGCGATTGCGTCGAGCGCTTCGTCGACTGCAACGCGCAGTCCATCGCCAACAAGCTGAAGATTCTGCTGCAGATGAGCATCGTGCTCTCCCACGCCGCCCGGAAACCGGTCCTGCGGATCGGCCGGATCGCCGGGCAGTACTTCAAACCCCGGAGCAGCGAGACCGAGCGGATCGATAACGCCGAGGTTCTGACCTATCGGGGGGACGCGATCAACGGCTTTGGCCCCGGCGAGAGGGAGCCGGCCCCCGGGCGCCTCCTCGAAGCCTATTTCCACTCGACCGCCACCCTCAACTACATCCGATCGATGATCGACGGCGGGTTTGCCGACTTGCACCATCCCTACGCCTGGAACCTCGACTCGATAGAACGCTCTTCGAAATGGGCGGATTACCAGGCGATCGTCGACAACATTCTCGACGCCATCCACTTTATGGAGAGCTTCGGCGGTGTTCGGGACGAGCGCCTGGGAAGGATCGAGTTCTACACCTCCCACGAGGGACTCCACCTCGGGTACGAGGAGGCCCTCGTCAGGTCCGACGACGGTCCCTACGACACCAGCGCCCATCTGCTCTGGATCGGAGACCGGACGCGGGATCTCGGGGGTGCCCATGTGGAGTTCTTCCGGGGCGTCGACAACCCGATCGGGGTAAAGATTTCGAAGGCAGCGGATCCGGACGAGGTCGTCGAGCTCTGCGGTATCCTCAACCCGGAGAATCGACCGGGGCGCCTGATGCTGATTACCCGGATGGGCGTCGACGCCGTCGAATCCCGTCTGCCGGGGCTTCTTTCGGCCGTCGAGGCGGCGGGCCGGAGGGTCGCCTGGATGTGCGACCCGATGCACGGAAACACCGTGGCCCTTTCCTCCGGCCGGAAGACCCGCCCCTTCAGCGACGTCCTCCGGGAGCTCGAGGCGACCTTCGAGATCCACCGGGCCGCCGGCACCGTCCTCGCGGGGGTCCATTTCGAGCTGACCGGCGAGGATGTAACCGAATGCACCGGTGGAGCCGTCGATTTACTCGAAACCGATCTCGACACCAACTATCAGACCTACTGCGACCCGCGGCTCAACTACTCCCAGAGCATGGAGATGGCCTTCTTGATATCCCGGTTCCTTCGGGAGGACCGGCAGGGCCGTTGATCGGGCCTTGCTACTCGCCGGTCAAGAGCTCCGGGGGTTGGCCTCCCTCGGGGACGAAGACCATGGCAGCGGAGTTCATGCAGTATCTCTGCCCGGTTGGATCCGGTCCGTCGTTAAAGACGTGGCCCAAGTGTGACCCCGAGAGAGAGTCGACGACCTCGATCCGCCGGGAGAACAACCCGGTATCCCAGAGGTAGGCGACGGCCTCGGGAGATATCGGCTTGGTAAAGCTCGGCCATCCCGTCCCCGAGTCGTACTTGTCGTCGGAATGGAAGAGCGGCTGGCCGGTAGCCGCGGAGTAGTAGATACCCCGGCGCTTCTCACCGTCGAGCTCTCCGGTAAAGGCCCGCTCGGTTCCCTGTTCCCGGAGCACGTAGTACTCCATCGGCGTAAGGCGACTACGCCATTGGTCTTGCGAGAGCTCCACCGGGTAGTCGATCTCGGCCCCCTGGTCGTGGATAATGCGGGCGTCCGGGTCGTACTCTTCGACGGTCGTCACCAGAGAGGTTCCCCGGTATTCCACATCGCTAACCAACCGGGCGGCGATGCTCTGCGCCGCCATCCAATCCTCCGGTTGCCGCTGGGCGGCGGCGCCACCGACTACGGCGATCATCAAAATGGCTACAAAGAGCGACCTGGTCCGGCGCCCTGTTTTGCTACTGTTCATAAGACCTCCCTACATTCCTTTCATTTCGTTCACGGTTTCGTACCCTCCGGCCTCGTCTCCCCATAGCATCTCCAATCGGGCGTCCCGGCCGCAAGAGGTGCGGTAGAAGTTGTATCGAACCGGGTTCTTTTGGTAGTAGTCCTGGTGATAGTCCTCGGCAGGGTAGAAATCATCCGAAGAGCGAATAGGCGTGACGATCCTGCTCCCGAGGGTTCTTCGGGCCTCCCGCTTCGACTCCTCGGCGAGGCGCCGTTGCTCTTCGTCGTGGGCGAACACGGCGGTCTCGTACGAGCCGCCGCGGTCGCAGAACTGGCCTCCGGCGTCCAGGGGATCGATGTTTCTCCAGAATACGAAGAGCAGTGTTTCGTAGTCGACTTTTTCCGGATCGTAGACCACTTGGACCGCCTCCAGATGCCCGGTGCCGCCCCGGGTTACCTCGCGGTACGTCGGGTTTTCCGTGCGTCCTCCGGTATACCCGGAGGTCGTCGAAATGACACCGTCGAGCTCGTCGAAGGGCTTTTCCATGCACCAGAAGCAGCCGCCGGCGAATGTGGCCCGGGCGTATTCTTCTTGGGCCGGAAGGAGCGCCGCGGCCAAAACGACGAGGGCTGCGATGAGTATGAGTAACTTCGTTTGTTTCATAGGTTAGAAACTACTGCCAAAAAATCACGAAAGTATCACAGTACCTTCAGCGTTCTCTCATATTCGACGAGGGGGTTCCTCTTGCTGTGGCAGCAGATCGGCGACAACCGTATACTCAAGGCATGGGAGAGAAGACGGTCCTCGTCGTAGAGGACGATCGCGAGATTGTCGATCTCTTAGAATTGCATCTGAAGGACCTCGGGCTTCGGGTGGAGGCGGCAGCTACCGGTCCCGAGGCCCTCTCTCGGATTCAACAGTCTGAGTATTCCCTGATTCTCCTCGACATCATGCTCCCGGAACTAGACGGCCTCGAGGTCTGCCGACGAATACGCACCGACGACCCCGGCGTGCCGATTCTTATCCTTACTGCGAAATCCGAGGAGTTGGATAAGGTCCTCGGTTTGGAGCTCGGTGCCGACGACTACGTGACCAAGCCCTTCAGCGTCCGGGAGCTGATGGCGAGGGTACGGGCGCTCTTGCGCCGGAGAGAGAAGGTGACGGTCGACGGCGGAACGGTCCGCGCCTTCGGAGAGCTGACCATCGACCCGGCGAAGCGGATGGTTCGAATTGGGAACAGACCGGTAGACCTGACTGCGAAGGAGTACGACGTTCTGCTTCTTCTCTGTAGCCATCCCGGACGCGCCTTCAGCCGAAAACAGCTTCTGGAGCTGGTCTGGGGATACCACTACGAAGGCTACAGCCACACCGTCAATAGCCACATCAACCGACTCCGGAGCAAGATCGAATCGGATCCGTCGAAACCCCGGTACGTCGAAACCGTCTGGGGCTTCGGATATCGATTCGCCGACCTGGTAGAAGAATGACATTCCTTCGGCGTTTTTCCGTCCGCCTTTCCCTCTTGTTTCTCGTGCTACTGCTTCTCCTGTCGTTGCTTCTCGTGACGATCGCCCAGCGTACGTTCGAAATGCGGCAGGTCGAGATCGACCAACGGGTAAACCGAAACCTCGCCGCGGACATGGCCTCCGAGATAGAGCCCTATCTCTCCGAAGGGGAAGGCTCTCCGGCGGTCGGCTCGGCGATTCACTATATGATGGTCCTGAATCCCGCTATCGAGATCTACGTCCTCGACGCGCAAGGGAGTATTCTTGCCTTCTTTGTCGAGGGGGGCCGGCCCCTTCGATCGGAACAGGTCGACCTCGGTCCGATCCGTCGGTTTCTCTCGGATTCCGAGGATCTTCCGATCTACGGCGACGATCCCCGGAGTCCCGAGGATCGGACCCATTTTTCCGCCGCCACGCTGCATCTCGGCGACGGGAGTAGAGGGTATCTATACGTCGTGCTTCGAAGCAGTCTCTACAACGCCGCCCAAGAAGGCATCGGGAGCTCCTTGGTAGCCGAAACCCTCCGCGACAGCCTGATCATTACCGTATCCCTGGTGGCGGTGCTCGGCCTCCTTGCGTTCTTTCTGGTAACCCGTCGTCTGGAGGGACTAACGCGCACGGTCCGGGCCTTCGGCAGCGAGCTTGCGGGCTCCCGTGCGGGAATTCGGGCGGAGGTTGCCACCCGGGACGAGATCGGCGAGCTGGCTCGGAGCTTCAACCAGATGGCCGACACGATCGAGGCCAACCTCAGTAAGCTCGAGACTGCCGACCGAACCCGAAGAGAGCTTATCGCGAACATCGCCCACGATCTGCGTAATCCGCTGGCATCGATCCGGGGCTACACAGAGACGCTCCTCGAAAAGGACGAGGCGCTTTCTCCGGAGGACCGACGTCGCTACCTGCAGATTTCACTCGACCGGGCGGCGGCCCTGAGCCGCCTGATCGATGGGCTCTTCGAGCTTTCGAAGCTGGAGGCTCCGGGAGCACGGCCAAAGCGGGAACGCTTCTCCCTGGCGGAGCTCGTTCAAGACGTGGTAATGCATCTGGGCCACGAGGCGGAATCGAAGAAGGTTACCGTTACCGCCGGACGGCCCGACGCCCTCTATTTCGTCGATGCCGACCTTCAGATGATGGAGCGGCTACTCATCAATCTTATCGAGAATGCGATCCTCCATAGCCCGCCGGGGGGGAGGGTAGACGTCGAACTCTCTTGGGAGGTTGATGGCGTACGGTGTCTGGTCACCGACGAAGGGCCCGGCGTCTCTCCGGAGATGCGGGAGCGAATTTTCGACCGGTTCTATATCGGGGACCAGAGCCGTAGGGCGGCGAAAAGGGGTAGCGGTCTTGGATTAGCGATCGCAAAGCGTATAGTCGATCTCCACGGCGGGCGCATCTGGGTCGAGGAAGCGGCGGTCGGGAGCGCGTTTGTCTTCGTCGTGCCCTCGCCTGGCGCTTGATTCTCACCGTCCTACCTAGAGTATTCTCGGACGATGGTTCGCAACGATGGCTCCACCCGGGGCACTCTCTGGTTCTTCTCCGCTGCAATGTTCTGCGTCGGCATGCAGATGGCCGAGACAGGTGCGGCATTGGAACGGATGACCCGGTCGCTCAACCTCGATTCCACCCAGCAGGGACTCTTGGTATCGGTTCGGTTTGTCGGTGGCATCGTCGTGGGCTTCCTTCTCTGGGCAGGACACTCCCGGGTCAGCTTCCGTAAGGCCCTCGCTGCGGCCCTGGTGCTCTTGACGGTTTCTGGGATTCTCTTGCTGTTTCCGAGCTATTCCTCGGCTCTCCTGGTCGCGACGCTCCGGGGTCTCAGCGTTGGAGCCGTCATTCCCCTCTCCGGCATGTTCGCTGCGGCCCAAAAAAGATGGTCGCCGGGACTGGTCGCCTCGACGGTAAACGCCGCCGTCAGCGCCGGGCTGGTTCTGCTCTCGCTGATAGCACTGCTGTTGTCGAGTAGCCCCTCCATCCCTTGGCAGGCGTATTGGGCCGTTTCGGGGGCCCTAGGGCTTGGCCTCTTGGTCGCACTGCCTTGGGTCTCGTTCCCCGCTGAAAAGGCTCGGAAACAGGCCCCGGCAAGCCCCGGGACCGATTGGCTCCTCGCCGCCTCCGGGCTTTTGCTGGTCGGCAGCGAGTCGGTTCTTCTCGGCCTTATTCCCGCTAAGTCGGTTGAGGTCGCTCCGCTGTCCTTCGGTGGCGAGCTCTACGCTCTCATTTTGATGACCGGGATTCTGTTGGGGAGAACGGGGGGTGCCTTTCTCTTTCGACTTTTCTCCACCCTCCGGGTAATCCGAGGCTCGGTTGCGATCGTCGTTTTGGGTGGAGTACTCTGGAGCCTCGTTCCCTCCTTCGCCCCGGTTTCCGTGTTCCTCTCCGGCGTCGGAACGGCGGCCCTCTTCCCGGGGCTCGTGGCCTTTGCGTCGGAACGGTCGCCGGGCAGGGCAGGCGCGACGATAGCCGCTATCGGCTGGACCGGGGGACTCGGTGGTACGGTGCTCCCAGCTGTTACGGGCCTCATTCTGAGCGCGGGTGCTCCCAACCAGCTAACGAGCGCCTTTGTCGTGTCAGCCGCCCTCGGCGCCTACGGCCTCGTCCTTCGACGAAATCGATTTGAGTGAAGCACTCCGGACGCCGGCCCCTGGGTCTCCATCGGCACCCGAGTCCGATTGCCGGTAACAGGCGGTTTTCGCCCCATGCCGTAGTGGGCCATCATAATCGCTTCGAAGAGGCGGTCCGGCAGGATAAACTTTAGCCACACCGCGGCCTTCGAGGTGAGGTTTCCGACGTTGTACCGGAGGCGTGGGCGCCGGGAGCGGATAATGCGGTGGACGAGCTCTCCGATAATCTTCGGGTCCGCGCCGGTTACCACCTCTTCCTCAATAAGTCGATAGATCCGCTCAAACTCCTCGCCGTAGACAGAGGTCCGGGCCGTGGCGGAGACCTTCCTATGCTTGTTAATGCTAGTGCGAAAGTCTCCGGGCTCGATCAGTACCATCCGTACACCGAAACGCATGGCCTCCTGGCTGAGAGACTCCGTTATCGATTCGACGGCTGCCTTGGATGCTGAGTAGACACCCCGGTAGGGGAGGCCCATGAGGGCGCCTACAGAGCTTACGTTGATGATGATGCCGTTCTTACGCCGACGCATCTCAGGGAGAACCGCCTGGCACATTCTGAGGATTCCGTAGACGTTTACATCGAAGACTTCGGCTATTTCCTCGATGTTAGAGTCCTCGATGGAGCCTGCCATACCGACGCCGGCGTTGTTGACCAAGACGTCGATTCGACCTGCAGTCCGCCGTACGTAGTCGAGCGCGGCGCTTATCGAATCGGCGTCCCGAACATCTATTCGGACGAGGGTATAGCCCTCGGGCCGCGAACCAGTCTCGACACTGCGACCGGTGCCGAAAACCTCATACCCGGCGCGGTGGAGAGTCGAACAGATCGCCCGCCCGATCCCGGTTGTTCCACCGGTTACCAAAACCGTCTTTTGTTTACTCGCTAAAACCGCCATGGAATCCAATGGTACTCAGGGTACCACGGATATCGGATAACCCGAATGGCTTATACCCCAGGGCTCGGGAATTGGCCTATCCGAAGAGCCCCGCCGGGAAGGGGACGTGGAGTAACACCTGAAAGAGAAAGTAGAAGATTAGGACCGAGGCCAAGGCAATGACGATCGCTCGGATCGTGCCCACGTGTGCCCGGAAGGTTATCAGCCCCATCACCACAACCCCGACGATACTCGCCACGAGAAGACCGAGAAAAGGGATAAGCGCCGTCCAGAGCACAAGGGCCCCGATGAGCGTTCCGGACCGGGTGTGTCGCTGAGTGGCGTCGCCCTCTGCCATGCGGATGACCGGCCCGCGGCCTAAGAGGGTCCACAGGGTCAGGACTGCGCCGATGGTAAAGACGATGAGAGCGACCACCTTCGGGAAGAGGGCGCTCAAAGGACGGAAACCGTCAGCCTCGAGGAACCAGTAGACGCTGAGCGCCATTAGCACGAGGGCCGCGGTAAGGTTGCGTGCTTTCTGAGTCATTCTGATCCCCTCTGCACTTCGTGGAGTGCTTTCAAGGTTCCACCCTTACCCAGTCGCTCTCGTCTCCGGAGTATTATGGGGGTGATAATCGAGCCCAGGGTCAAAACAATCAAGATGAGGGAAATCGGCCGACCGAAGAACACCGCGACCATAGATCCCGCGGCGCGACCCATCAGCATCGATTGGGTCAGGCCCTGTTCGGCGATCGGTCCGAGGATCAACCCCAGGACGATGGGCCCGGGCATGAAGCCCGCCTTGCGGAGCACGTGAGCCAGGATTCCAACGACGACCATCGTGTAGATGTCGGCAATGTTGTTGTAGATCGAATAGGACCCCACCATCGACAGAAAGACGATAAGGGGAGCCATCGTCTGAACTTTTACCTTCTGCATCAGTTTGGCGACCCCTTTGCCCATCCAGATACCAAGGGGGAGCATCGCCAGGTTCGCCAGAATCAGAGAAAAGAGGAAGGCATAGGTTATCGTTCCATAAGAGGTAAACAGCTCGGCCCCGGGGCGCATCCCCTGGAGCATGAGGGCGCCGAAGAGGACGGCTGCCGGGGGGGCGCCGGGTACTCCGAGGGTGAGCATCGGAATAAGAGCCCCGGCGACGGAGGCGTTGTTGGCAGACTCGGATGCGGCGACCCCTTCGATAGAACCCCGGCCAAACTTGTCACGGCTCTTGCTGGTGCGAATAGCCTCGTTGTAACTGACCAATCCTGCGATGTTTCCCCCCGCTCCGGGGATTACCCCGATAAGGGTGCCGAGGACCGAGGAACGAATCATCAACCAGGGTTTCCGGAGGAGAGCGAATAAAACCCGCCGCACCATCTTCCGTTGTCGTTTGTACGGAATAACCATGCCGGAGTGGTGGCTCTCTTCGACCATTCGCAGAACCTCTGGGATGCAGAAGAAGCCGATGAGCGCCGGGATGAGGGAGATGCCGTTCTGCAGGGCGACAGTCCCGAAGTTGAACCGGACGGCACCCTCGATCGGCGCAATACCGATCGTCGAGATAAGGAGCCCGATGCCGCCACCCATCAAGCCTTTTAGCGTTGACCGGGGGGACACGGCTGCTATTATCGTCAGACCGAAAGCCGCGAGCCAAAAGTACTCCGGGGGCCCGAAGCTCAAACTCGCCCGGGCGAGGGGCGGGGAGAAGAAGATGAGAAAGGCGACGCCTATCAGCCCGCCGAATACCGAAGATAGGGTCGCGGTAACGATCGCCCGGTAGGCTTCGCCCTTCTGCGCAAGGGGGAAGCCGTCGAAGGTGGTCGCGATAGCCGACGGCGTACCCGGCGTGTTTATCAGGATGGCCGAGAAGGAGCCGCCGTAGATGGCGCCGCAGTAGATCGCCCCGAGGAGCACGAGGCCGTGGATCGGCGCCATGCCGAAGGTAAAGGGCACCAGAAGGGCGATGGCCATGGTGGCCGTCAAACCCGGCAGGGCGCCGACAAGAATGCCGGCGCCCACTCCGATAAAGACCAGAATCAAACTGACCGGATCTAAGACTCCGGCCACTGCACTGAGCAGCATGTCAGCCATTTCCCCTCCGGGTTAGAGCTCGCCGAGCTCCCGCAAAACCGTCTCTATCTCGTTGGCCTTGCGGTCGATGTAAGCTGCGTACTCATCGCCACCGATCGCGTGGATTACGAAACCGAGCTCTTCCATTTCGGAGACGAACTGTTCGTTTCGGCTTACCGCTTCGAAGGAGGCCTCGAGGGTCGCGACGATTTTATCTGGTGTATTGGGCGGCACGGCGACGCCGCGGTCTATTCCGGCGGTCATGTCGTACCCCAGCTCAATAAACGTCGGTACCTCCGGGAGGGCTCGAAACCGCTCCGCAGTGCCCATCGCAAGGACTTTCATTTCGCTTTCGTGGGCGATAAGGTCCGTGGAGTTCGCCAGGAGAGCGTCTGTGTGCCCACCAAGAAAGTTTGCCACCGAGGGGGCGGCGCCCGTCGCCGGAATGTAGGTAAAGGACGCACCTGAGAGCTGCTCGAGCTGGAGGGCGGCGAGATGGTGGCCCGTATGGGTGCCCGAACCGCTTATCGTTAGGGCGTCGGGATTGCTCTCGGCGTGGGCGATAAAGTCCTCCAGGGTGTCGAAGGGGCTGTCCGGCGCGACGGCCAAGCCGATCGGGGTGCTCTGGAAGAGATACACGGGCCTCAGGTCGTCGGTCTGGTACCCGGCATCGTCCCGGACCAGGGGCTGGATGATGATGTGGGGAATATTATTGCCGACCACGGTGTAGCCGTCGGGGCGGGCCTTTACCGTGTTCGCCCAGGCGAGGGCCCCACCGGCACCCGGTTGATGGCGAATAATGACGTTGACACCGAGCGCGTCTTCGAGGTACGGCTTCTGGTACTGAGCCATGACATCGGACTGGCCACCCGGATTAAAGGGAATGACGTAAGAAACGGCCCGAGTCGGATACTCGGTACCTTCTCCTTCCCCCGCGGCGAATCCAAGTACGACCATGGCGACGAGTAGAACGACCGTGATAAGGGGCTTCTTCATTGATTTCCTCCTGACCTGTATTTCGCCGGCGCTAGGCGCTCAGCGTCGAGCAAATATCTCGGGATTTACGATGTAGCGTGGGCGTTTGCCCTCGAAGACCCTGACGAGCTCGTCCATGCCGTCTTGCATGTTCTGCTCGTGACTCTCCTCGGAGTACCAGGCGATGTGGGGTGTCACGATGGCATTCGGGAGGTGCAGGAGGGCCTCGCTTCCGTCCGGTGGCTCGGTGTCCATGACATCGATACCGGCACCGGCGATAGTGCCGTTCTTTAGGGCTTCTTCCAGGGCCTGCCGGTCGACGATGGGCCCTCGAGCCGTGTTTACCACTACGGCGTGGCTCTTCATGTGCGACAGAGCCGTTGCGTCCAACAAATGCCAGGTCTCGTCGGTGAGGGGGCAGTGGATGCTCAAGGAGTCGATGCTTTCGAGGAACGGATAAAGGTCGTATTGACGCTCGACGCCCCAGGCCTCGAAGACGTCATCGGCGACGTAGGGATCGAAGGCGACCGGTTTCATACCCAGGGCCGCGGCCCGCTGCGCGCTCTGCCGGCCAATCCGGCCGAGGCCTATAATTCCGAAGCGGCGGTTGCGAAACGAATGGATCGGACGCGCCTGCTTGTAGTCCCAGCCACCGCCTCGGACGTGGGGAATAAGCTCATGAAGCTTTCGAGCCAAGGCGAGGGTTAGGGTAATTGCGTGCTCGGCGACTTCTTCCGTGCAATAGATCGGGCAGTTGGACACCGGGATGCCCCGGGCCGTAGCGGCACCGACATCGACGACATCGTAGCCTACGGAGAGAGTCATAATAAGCTTGCAGTTCTGCGCCGCGTCGATCAGCTTCTTCGTTACCGGGTGGGCGATTAAGATAAGAGCGGATGCGTCCTCCGCTTCTTTGAGAATCTGGGCGTCGCTCATCGCTTCGGTAGAGACGATTGTCGCTTTTACTTCCGCCGCTCGCCTCTGGAAGTAGTCGTAGTCGGGGAACTTCATAAAAAGTCGGTTGCCCAAGAGCAATACTTTCTGCATCCGCAACTCCCTCTGCTAATGCCGAGCATATGCGATGCTACGCAAGGCAGCAAGCTTTTTGTTCGCGGACAAGTCGATTTGCCGCATAAAAATGGCCCGTCGGTTGACTTTTATGAACGAGGTTCATAAAAAGTGAAGATAGAAATGCCAAAGCTCATTCCGAATGTTAGAGAACGGTTAGCCTCCGACCTGGAGGAGCTTCTGCGCACGGAGCCGGAGAATGCGAGTATCCGGGTACTTGCGAGGCGCTGTGGCATAGCAGTGGGAACGATCTACAACTACTTTCCGGACAAGGAGGCGCTAATCAACGCGGCCTTCGAGAAGCAGTGGCTCGATATCGTTCAGCGGGCGGAAAAGGCTATTCTCTCGGCTCCAACTCGGCGGCGAGCTCTCATAAACTCGGTCGATTCGATCTACCGGGACGTTGATCAGATGCACCAGGTTGCCCGACGGCGCCGGGACGCCTTGGGCCGTATGGGGGTAGCTACTTCGAGATCGTTGCCCGGAGCGCACGCGATGTGGCAGCGTCTTGCCAACGCCTCGGTGCCGCTCCTCTCGATCACCCTGTCCCTTACCGACTCGGAAGCCCGGCGGGCGGCTATCGCGACGATCGCCGCAACCCATCAGCTAATCCAAGCGTTTCCGAGTACACCGGAAGAGAACAAACGAAGCTTGCGGAGAATGCTCCAGGGTATCGGACGCCCGATCCCGCGCCGGAGGAGGCTCCGCCGGGAGGCTCTCGAAGCAAGCGTTGCGCAGGCGGCCGCCGAGGAGTAGGCTTCTTGTCTCAGGAGGCCCCCATGAAGTCCTTTTCCATCGTGTCCCCCTTGGATATCCGCCTCGACGAGACGGAGGTGCCGACCCCGGGTCCTCAGGAGCTGCTTATCCGGGTTCTTGCTACTGGTATCTGCTCGACGGATATCGAGCTCTACGAAGGAACGATGCCCTACCTTCGGCAGGGGCTGTCGCAGTTTCCCCTTACCCCGGGGCACGAATGGTCCGGCGTTGTCGAAGCCGTGGGGCAAGACGTCTCCAGGCCGGACGCTCTCTCGGTCGGCGATACCGTTGTTGGGGATACGGCGATCGGGTGCGGTCAATGCCGGTCCTGTCTACGGGGGGACTACCATCTCTGCAGGGATCGAGACGAGGTCGGAATTATCGGACGCCCCGGGGCGATGGCGGAGTATTTGGTCATGCCAAGGCGCCATTGTTACCCTGTTCCTCCAGGGATTTCTCCGAAAGAGGCCGCTCTGGTTGAGCCTTTGGCGACGGCCCTCGAAGGTGTCAGAAAGACGTCGCTCGCCCCCGGGGACCGGGTAGCCGTCGTCGGGGATGGCACGATTGGACTGCTCTGCGCCCAAGTTGCCGCGGTTTCCGGTGGCGCCCAGGTTACGGTCGTTTCCATTCGCTCGACCTTTCGGTCTCTTATCGTCGGGTGGGGAATGGAGCTCGTCGATCTTACCTCTGACGGGCACCCCGACGGTTCCTCGCTCGGCGGTACCTTCGACGCGGTCTTCGAGGCGACTGGGCAGCCCGAAGGGCTGACAACGGCCCTATCGCTGGTGCGGCCGGGGGGCAGAATCGGGGTCCTTAGTATAACCGGAAAACCACGGGTCGAGATCGACATGGACCTCGTCGTAACCCGGGCAGTGACCCTCTTCGGCATCCTCGGCAGCCCCAACGCCTTTACACCCGCTCTGAATCTTCTCGCCTCCGGCAAAATCGACGTTTCATCCCTTATCACCCATACCTTCCCCTTCGAGAGAGCCGGAGAGGCCTTCGAGTTTTTCCGGGGAGGTTCCGGTGACCGGATCAAGATCGTCGTCTCGCAGGAGGGGGAGGGCAGATCGACTGCCCCCTCAGGCACCCTTCCTTCTAGGACTAAGCCCGGAGCGGCCCCGCGGCCTGCCTCCTGAGAAGCGCCAGTTCCAACACCATCGCTCCGGTCCAGGCGATCGCGGCGATCGTGGTGCCGTAGAGCGTGGTGAACCGAGGTAGAACCAGGACCAGTACGAGAATGACGCCGGCGTTCAGGGCCACCGCCGAGGCGAGGACCGAGGTCTTTCCGGCGTCTATTAGGACTCCCCGGTACCAGGACTTCAGCGTCATAAAGAAGGGAACGGGAATTACGATAAATAGAGCCTCGGTCGTAAAGGGCAGCAGGGCCGCATCGAGGCCGAAGAGCACCCGGACGACCCAGTAGGCTCCGCCGAAGAGGGCCAATGCACCGAAGAGCCCGGAGGTTATCGCCCCGGCGCTCCAGGCAAACCGGCCGACCGGCACGGTGTTATCCCGGGAGGCCCCAAGAAGCGCGATGACTACCTCCTGATACGAGAAGCCGACCGATACGAACACGATAATCAGGCCGTGGACGACGGGCCAGCTCGCCAGGGATTCGAGGGGAAAGGCGGCTTGGGACATGCCGAGGGTTAGAAGCGGGCGGGAGGCCAGAAAGATAACCGACGTCGACGCCAGCGGAACGTAGAACTTCCAGAGCGCGGCGGCGCCGATAAGTCCCCGCGGGTCTGCTTGCGGAAGCTCGGCCATTCCCCGGCGGTGGAGAAGCCAGAGGGCGTACGCAGCCCCGGCGACTACCCCGGCGATAAGCGCTCCCGAGGCCCACATATGCCCCTTTTCGGAATCGGGGAAGACGTTGACCGCTACCAGCAAAATTCCGACCATAACGAGCAGCCGTCCCAAGGTGGATTCGGTTACCGACCGAGTTCTCCCGAGGCGGATGAGCACTCCCTGCCAGAGCCTTCGGTAGCCCACTGCGGCGGAAAAGGGAAGCATGATCAAGAAGACCTGCCTCGCCCGGGGAACAACCTCCGGAGGGACATCGAGGAGGGTTCCCGCGACAAAGGAGAAGACCGGAGGCACCGCGAGCACGCCGTGAAGCAGGGTGGTAGCACCGGCGATCTTCGTCAAAAAGAGCAGCAACTCCCGGTAGCGCTCCCGGCTCGTCGCCAGGGCCGTCGCCGCCGAGAGTATCTGTATAATCGGGCTCTCGACGAGGAGGGCAAGGGAGAAGGCGACCCAGAGGGCCGCAAGGTTGACAGTGGCATCGGGCATCCGGGTAATCGCCGCGGCGAGTACCGGCTGCTCTATCGTCATAAAGACCCATACCGCGAGGAGGGGCCACCAGAAGGAGAAGATCCTGCGGGGGGTGATCGACTCGAGGCGGCTCGGAGCTTTTTCCATGGGGTTGCACCCTATAGCACTCGACCGATAATGTCACTTCTAAGGAGCCTTTCCGTGTCCCTCATAGTAATCCGGGGTGGACTCTCCGATCCTGTTACTCCCGAGCGTCTTTCGCGCATCGAAGAGCTCCTCCCTGGGCGGGAGCCGCTGACTATTCGCGACAATGACGAACTGCAACGCCGGGCCGAAGAGGTCGAGGTGTGTTTTGGTAAGGTGCCCCCGGAGTTCGTCGCAGCGGCGTCGAATCTGCGGTGGCTTCAGTGGGATGCCGCCGGTGTCAACCAGATTGTTCCGGCGCTCCGGGAAGTCGTCGACGGCGGCCGGCAGGTAGTCCTGACAAACGCATCGGGAATCCACGGCATCCCGCTCTCCGAACACCTCCTTGCGCTCATGCTCGCCTTCGCCCGGCGACTCGATTACTCCTTTCGACTCCAGGCGGAAGGAGGATGGAAAGAGCCCGATTTTCCCGCCGTCTTCGAGCTCTCGGGAAAGCGGGTGCTTCTCCTCGGTGTCGGCGCCATCGGATCGGCCTTTGCCCCGAAGGCCGCGGCCCTGGGCATGGAAGTAGTCGGTGTTCGTCGAGACGCGACCAAGCAGCACCCAGCCCTCGCGGAAACGGTATCGGTCGAACGTCTCCACGAGGTTCTTCCCTCGGCGGACTTCGTCGTCGTCACACTCCCGTATACGGCCGAGACGGCGGGAATAATCGGCGCCCCGGAGCTCGCCCTGATGAAAGACACCGCCTACCTCATCAACATCGGCCGGGGCGGAATCGTCGACGAGAGGGCCCTTCTCAACGCTCTCGAGGCGGGACCGGAAAACGGCGGCATAGCCGGCGCCGGCCTCGACGTCTTCGAAACCGAGCCGCTCCCTCCGGAGGCTCCGATCCGCCGGGCGCCGAATCTGATTATCACCCCCCATTACGCAGGATGGACGCCCCACTATTCGGAGCGGCTCTGGACTCTCTTTCTAAAGAACGTCGAGGCCTACGCCGCCGGGCGGCCGCCGGCCAACATCATCGATCTCGAGGCGGGGTATTGACCCACCCCTCCGTGGTACAATCGCTTTCGGGAGAACACTATGATCGTTCGATTTGTAACTGTCCGGGTAAAACCTGGCTCCGAGGCGGACTTCG
>CAZTRQ010000013.1:0-32181 GCA_964616245.1 uncultured Spirochaetaceae bacterium
TACTGGTTCCCACAGTCTGAGTATTATCAGACGCCCCCGCGTGTCGGTCAACGGCATGCAGGGAGTTGCAACGTAGCCCAGACCGGGTAATGGTCCCCGGCTTTCATTTGGGTAACTCCACTGTCGAGTAAGGAAATATGCTCGGAAACGAATATGAAATCGACCCGGGGAAGGGGTGGTGCGGTTACCTTCCAGTAGGAGCCGGTGAGAAAATCATCGGTTCCCCTCAGGACATCTCTTAGTTGTTTCTCCATGATTCTGATTGTCTTCATGTAGGGCACCGTGTTGAAATCGCCGCCAACGATAAGCGAGTGATGGGGAAAGTGTGACAAGAACCGAACAAGGTGGTCCGCAGCGGCACTCCTTGGATTGCTGAGCAACCACTCCCGCATCAGCAAAGAAAAGGTTCCTGCCCCTTCGGTGTCGGCAAAACCGCGATCATCTCGGTCTTTCTCTATGGCGGGCAGGTGTACGGCAACGAGCAGGACCTTCTCAGACTCCACGATGGCCTCGCACCAGGCCCATCCGTAGCCCCGCGCCGTCCCACGAAGCGCCTCAGATCCACACTCGCCGGTCCGCAGATTTGTCAGGATGGCCAGCCGAAGGGAGGGCACGTGGTGTATCTCAGCCTGTCCATCGAAGAGATCGCTCCGCACCGCAAGATTCGCAACGATGGAATGGTCGGAGGCCTCTTGGAGGAACACCACATCTTGAGGTTGCTTCGCTTCAAGGACCTTGCGGAGCTCTGCCTCCGCCGGGGGAGCCCCTCCGACGTCACCGATGTTGTAAGTAACCACCCTTACGATCGGGCCGAAGTTGGGCGCTGTGGAGGTCGCACAGGCAACCAAGCCCAATGGCAAGACCGCAGCAAAGGTAGTGAGAACACGACAAAATGGGTGCCTCATTCTACTGGGAGAGTGCCGCAAACAGCGCAACAATCGACGTCAGCAAACCCACACTTGACACAACGATGGGGAAGCTTCGATTGAACTGATAGACAAAATTGTTGCGGTGGACATCGATTGTGTCGCCCGCACGAACGACTTCGTTGCGCGTTCGTTGGTGGCCAAACTGGTCGTAAACCGTGTAGGCTCCGTCCGAGTTTAGCTCCGGATCGACGCCCCCGGCTTGGCGGATGTAGAACTGGGCATTCTGGCCCGGCACATAGATAACCCGGCCGGTATTGTTCACCGCACCGGTTAGCAACACGGACACTCGCCGTGACGGCAAGAAGATTGTATCGAATGGCTTGAGCACCAAGTTGTCTTTAAGCACGCCGCCATAGAGGATGCTCACGGCGTCAATTACCTCGCTATCGAGACCACCTTCCCGAGTGACCACGGTATTCTCCAGATCCGCGTACGGCGCGATCTGGTCTATCAAGGGGCCCAAAACGTCCAGCACGGTATCTCCGGCAACGACCGGTCGGCGCAGGCGTTGATAGCCCAATTCGACATCGTCACTATCATCACGGAGTTCCGAGGCCCCCGGGGTCGCAAGAATGGCCCCTTCCACGAAAACGACAGACTCTCGATTCTCCGTGAAGCCGACCGACAAAGAGTCGCCGTCTCGCAAGGCATGCTCTGAGGCTTCCCGCAGATCGAAGGTATAGGTCCCGGAGGCGCTGTGACCGTCACGCGATAGCCGTATCGAATCGGTGTCCGCCGAAGGCCGGAGTCCCCCGGCAAGCTCGATCAGATCACGGGCCGTCTCGTTGGGAAGAAGCTCGTATCGACCGGGCCGGAGAACCTGCCCGTGGATTGCCACACTCTGTCGGACCGGCCGGAATCTAACGACAGAGCCCGGCCGAAGAAGTGGATTCTGAGCTTCCTCGATTCCCGCCTGGGCCGCCGCGATGTCGTACAGCGTTTCCCTTCCGGTCTCATCAATAACGGCGACACGGCGAGTGGACGTGTATGGCTCTGCAAACAAGTCCGTAACACTACTGAGCCTACTCAATCCCCAAACGGTCACCCGAGTCGGCACGGCAACCGCGCCGCCGACCTCAACTTGAAATACACCGGCTGCAACCAGTTCGAAAGAGGTTTGACTTCTCGGATACGCCTCCCGAGCTCGCTCGTCAACTTGACGACGCAATTCCAAAGAGGTTAGTTCCCGCCCGTCGATAACTCCGAGAGCTCGAAGGTCCAAAAGGTAGTCGCTTTCGACGGTAACGAAGACGAGACTCTCGGCGCCACCGGTAAAGGTCGAAAGCTGATATCGATCTCCCGGGCTCACGGGATAATCCTTGCTTGCAATGGCCATCTGTAGCCGAGCTTGCGGTTCCGGAATGGACGGATTCTGCAACTGAGCGAACCCGGGCGGGGCGAGAAAACCGAGAAAAGACAGAGCAAGAATTGCTGATCGGAACAAAGGCTTTGCGGATCGACATCGATCGAGTATTGGGTTCACCTTAATGGGCATTAGTGCTACAAGAAGCTTAGCAAAACCCATGCATAAATCAAGCCTTGCGGTATCAATCATTCTGAATGCCTTCGCACTTGTTCTCATGAAATCAGTGGCAGTCGAGGCGGGGCAAGCCACGGGCCCTGCAATCGAAACGCTCTTGAGAGTACTACTAACGCCGACCTTTGTAACAGCGGTTGCGTGCTTCCTCATCGGAATTGCCACGTGGATTTATGCTCTTCGGGAGCTCGATCTGAGTCTCGCATACCCTACTGCGAGTCTGTCCTACGTAATGGTCGCGCTCGTGGGCATGATCGTCTTCGACGAGCCGGTGTCAGTGGGCCGCTGGATCGGCATCCTTATAATCATGCTCGGCGTCTTTGTCATGTACTCCCCGGGAGCGAAAACGTGGAAATAGTGGCGCTGGCTGTTTCTATTCTATTTAACGCGGTTTCGTTGATTCTGATGAAGTCGTTTGCACTTTCCCTCGATAAAAACGACCATATACTACAAACGCTTCCACGGTGGCGCCGAATACGGTCCTTGGTTTGGGACGCGAGGGTCTTTCTAAGCATCGTTTGCTTCGGATTGGCCGGAGTGACATGGATGTACGCCCTCACGGATATCGATTTGAGTATTGCCTACCCGGCGGTAAGCGCGACCTATGTTGGAATTGCTCTTACCGGCAAGGCCCTTTTCGGCGAGCACCTAACGGCAAAGCGATGGATGGGAATTGCGTTGGTTTCTGTTGGGATTGTTGTGCTTTTTGTAAGTTGACGGGGCTAACGGCAGAGATAGATGGGGAGAGAGGAATCGCGTGAACGAGGGGGCCTCTAAACGGCAGCTTGTTATCTTGAGTCATCCAAACGTCCAAACACGGTCGATGGGAGGCGTTCTTGCCAAAGAGGCTGAGGCGACCCTGCTGCTTCGCACGAGCCTGCAGTCGGGCTTGGATACCGCGACTCTCGCGGGACGGACAACCGTCGTACTCCTCGACTGCACCCTTATTCCACCGAGCCACGCCTTCCCCTTACTCGAAATCCACAATGATCCGGCGCCGAAGCATGTGTACCTGGCGTTTCTCAACGCACAACTCGACCACGAAGAGCGCCGCGAGGCAGTAATCAGGGGCATTCGGGCTTTTTTTGGTCCGGAAGACGATCTGTCGGTGCTTATTCGAGGGATAAAGACGCTCTTTGCGGGTGAAGTGTGGATTCCGAGAAAACTCCTGTACGAAGTGGCTGTTGATGGTTCCCGCCTTCGAACGAGGGAGGTTAACGGAATCGAGCTTCTTTCCCCTCGGGAAACTGAGGTCTTGTCCCTTATCTCGGACGGCGTAAGCAACGAGGTTATTGCGAATCGCCTGTTCATTAGCTCGAATACGGTAAAGACGCATCTGTACAACATCTACAGGAAGCTACGGGTGCCTAACCGCATGCAGGCTGCAATATGGGCGGCAAAGCACCTTCATTAGTCATTTAGGATTAAGTCCTAATGGCAAACAAACCTTTAGTACTAATACCGGGCACTCGCAACATAAGACTCTTTGCATACCGTATTATGATTGAGGTCGGGATCGAATAATCATACGCTTCTCTTAGTTGTGTGAGGATCCGGAGATGAGGGAGAATACGCACCACAAAGGGCTACAGGTCGATTCGCGGACCAGCATAAGCAGTCCCCGTTGGCGGCCACTCATGCCCGGAAGCCGGTTCGTTCGAAGGAAACACTTTGGAATCTACTCTCAAAGCGAGTTTCGAAGCTTGATTCTCTACGAAAAAAGCCGAGCCGATCGCCACGGCGATACCCTGTCGCTTGTGGTGATTCATACGGGGGCCAAGAAACGGCGGAGCCTGAAAGAGTTGGCGCATGCATTGGTTGAACGACTCCGAATGTCCGACCACATTGGCTGGATGGACCGGCAAAGGATCGGAATCCTACTTCCCAAGACAACTCGTCTTCAAGCTCACCGGCTGACCGATCTGCTCCGCGGTCCGGCGGTATTCAAGTCGGTCGGATTTCGGATCTTCACATTTCCCGACACCTGGTTCGAACCGAGCTCAGAGAACGATACGACGACCAAGAAATCGTCTGAAGGCCCGCATGAATCTCGTACGGGTGGCCACCTTTTCGCATACGACATTCCCTTATGGAAGCGAACGATCGACGTCTGCGGGGCCGTGGTCTTGATAGCCATTACCTCACCGATTCTGCTTACAACGGCCTTGTACATAAAGCTCGTGTCGCGGGGACCAATTCTCTTTCGGCAGGAAAGGGTCGGGCTGGCACGCCGAACCTTTCAGATCCTGAAGCTACGAACAATGCACCATCAGATGGCCGAGTCGATTCATGCGGACCACGCACGCAGCTTCATCAGTCGCGGAGGACAAATGGTCAAACTGGATCAGGTTGATCCCCGGATTATTCCCGGCGGCCGACTAATACGAACCCTGTGTGTCGATGAGCTCCCCCAACTGTTCAACGTGCTGTTAGGCCACATGAGCCTTGTCGGACCTCGACCGTGTATTCCCTACGAAGCGGACGAGTACCTCCGTTGGCACGCCGGCCGCTTTTCTGCCCTGCCGGGCATAACAGGCCTCTGGCAGATCAGCGGAAAGAACAGATTGAGTTTTGAGGAGATGGTTCGGTTGGATATTAGATACATGCGACGGCTGAGTCCCTGGCGTGACACCTTGATCCTGCTGCGTACGCCCCTTGCGATCGTCGGATTCGCCGTGGACGCCATGAGAGATCGTCACCGACACAAATCGGAGATTCGAACGCAGGTTGATGGCGGCAGAAGAGCGAGAAGAGCCCGGCGAAAGAGGGATAGATTGGACTCTAGGTCCCGAACCAAGGAACAACGGCGGCAGAGGGCCTACGGTTAGCCTCGTGATCGCCTCAGTTTCCCTCGACATGGATAACAAGTGGTCGTATCTAAAGACCCACGGGGACTCCGAATGGCAGAGCCTTCCGACGTACTTTCCGGAGCTTGTTCCCCTCGTACTAGAGGAGCTGGAGCGGCTGGGAATTTCGATTACCTTTTTCGTTGTTGGACAGGATGCTGCCCGCGACGAAAACGTGCCGTTCTTGCAGCAGATTCCCAAGGCCGGTCACAATGTAGGGAACCACTCCTTTCACCACGAACCGTGGCTCCACACCTACTCGGAGGACGAGCTTACCCGAGAATTGTCCGACGCCGAAGACTCCATCGCGTCTGCGACGGGAGTGCGCCCTCTGGGTTTCCGAGGTCCCGGCTACAGCTGGTCCACCTCGCTGTTGAGAATCCTCGCCTCCCGAGGCTACATCTACGACGCATCGACGCTTCCAACCTTCATAGGACCCCTCGCGAGAATGTACTACTTCTGGACAAGTCATTTTTCGAAAGAGGACCGGGAGCAACGCAAGCAGCTCTTCGGGAGCGTCGCTGACGCCCTGCGTCCTATCCGACCCTACCATTGGTACAGCGATTCCGAGCCGATAGGGCTTCTGGAAATCCCCGTTACCACCATGCCGCTTCTTCGCGTACCTTTTCACTTGAGCTACCTGCTCTTCTTGTCTCGCCGGTCGGTCCTCCTGGCTATGTCTTACCTCAGGCTGGCACTTGGGCTCTCCCGACTCGCGGGATTGGGCCCAAGTTTTCTACTCCACCCGTTGGATCTCTTGGGAAGAGACCGAGTCGCCGATCTCGGGTTCTTCCCTGGCATGGATCTTTTGACCGAGGAGAAGATCCGGTTGTTTCGAATGGTGATCGGGGCACTAAAAGACCAGTTTGTCCTGGGTACCATGGAAGACCATGCGCGGGCAATTCTTTCGGTAGCTATGGACCATAGTAGGTAGATCATGGAAATAGAGCGTACAACCCTAGGTAAGCAGCGAGCTTACGACCGAGAAACCTCGGTTGCGATCGTGGGTGGCGGCATCATGGGGCTATCTATCGCCCGCGAGCTCTCATCATCCGGAGCCCGAAACATTACGGTCTTCGAGAAAGCGGATCAACTCGGTGGACTCAGCTCCAGCTACCGGTGGGGAGAAGCCGAGTGGGACCGTTTTTATCATGTGATACTGTCGTCCGACAGCGACGTTCTCGAGCTGATTTCCGAGTTGGGGCTCTCCGGCCGGCTTTTCTGGAAGGAGACGCAGACCGGGTTCTACGGCCAGGGACGTCTCGTGTCCATGAACGGGATCAAAGATTTTCTAGCGTTTCCCTTCCTTGGTCTTTGGCAGAAGCTTCGACTTGGCGTCGGAATACTTGTGTCAAGCAGAATCGGCGATATTGACAAGTTGGACCGAATCTACGTGCGGCAATGGCTAACCCATGTCTTTGGTCGCAGGGTGTACGAACAGATCTGGGATCCACTGCTGCGATCGAAGTTTGGTGCAGCTAGAGATAGAAGCTCAGCAGCTCTCATGGGCGCTACCATTCGCCGACTGTACGGCGCCAGGCAAGGTCGCGAAAAAATCGAAAAGATGGGGCACGTTCACGGTGGCTACAAGACGATTCTCGCAGAACTTGCGCGGCAACTCGTCGATAGGGGTGTAGACCTCCGGATAAGCTGTCCGGTCGTCGGGGCTGAAGGCTGCGAGGGAGGAGTAGAGCTTACGCTCGGAGACGATTTCCGCAAGCAGCGATTCGACCGAGCGGTGCTCACGGTATCGGGCAGAGAAATATCCGAGATCGTGCCGATGGAAGACCATTCCTACTGGCAGGCGGTCACGGGTGTCGAGTATCTTGGCGTAATCTGCGTCCTGGTCTTCCTCCGTCGAAAGCTCTCTCCATACTACGTAATCAATCTCTTGGATAAGACGCTTCCCTTCACCGGCATAATCGAAGCGACCAACGTAGTGGACCCAACCGAGATAGGCGACAATCACTTGGTCTATTTGCCAAAGTACGTGGCTCCCGAGGACCCAATGCAGAGCGAATCAGACGATCTCGTAACATCGAAGTTCATCGCCGGCCTACAGAGGGTCTTTCCCGACCTGCGTGACGAAGAAATCGTCCACACAGTGGTGTTCCGCGCCCGAGACGTTCAACCCCTCCATGACATCGGCTATCTCTCGAAAATTGCTGGGTACTCCTCGCCGATTCCAGGACTCTTTGTTGCCAATAAGTCGATGATCCGTCATTCCACGCTGAACAACAACGCGGTAATCGCGATTGCCCGGGACGCCGCATCGCAGTTGCTCGCCCCCGTCGCTGCGAGAGAAACGGGTATCCAGGAGGCGCGATAGTGGAAACGGCACCACGTATCCATCCGACCGCTGAGGTTTCGCCGGAAGCGATTATCGGAGAAGGGGCTCAAGTTTGGAACCAGGCTCAAATCCGCGAGGGTGCCCGAATCGGCAAAGACGTAATTGTGAGCAAGAACGTATACGTGGACAAGAACGTACAGATCGGAGACCGATGTAAAATACAGAACAACGTATCGATCTATGACGGTGTAACGCTGAGTGAGGGCGTGTTTGTGGGCCCTCACGTGTGCTTCACGAATGACAAGATTCCGAGGGCTATAAACCCCAACGGAAGCGCCAAGAACGCCGGCGATTGGACGGTGTCGGAAACCCACGTCGGTACGGGAGCGTCCATTGGAGCTCATTCGGTCGTTCTGCCGGGAATCCGCATCGGTTCCTTTGCCATGATTGGAGCAGGGAGTGTCGTTACACAATCGGTTCCCGACCATGGGCTGGCTCTTGGAAACCCTGGCCGTTTGGTGGGTTTCGTCTGTGCCTGCGGCGAACGTCTCCAGAAGACCGAGAGCGTCTACGTATGTCCCCGATGCCGGTCAGAGTACGGCGATTTGGGTAAGGAGGCCGCGAAATGAGCACTTCGGTAGATTCAATCCCATTTATCAACCTTCAGGCCCAATACGCCCGCCAGAAGGACCGCATAGAGTCCGCCGTCGCCGGCGTAATAGAGTCTCAGCGTTTCATCCTGGGCTCCGAAGTCTCCGCTTTGGAGGAGGAGTTAGCCCGCTTTGTCGGTTCACGCTATTGCGTTGCCTGCTCCAGCGGAACCGATGCCCTTCTTCTGGCGCTATTGGCCATAGGCGTTGGTCCCGGCGATGAGGTGATCGTCCCGGCGTTTTCGTTCTTCGCAACGAGCGAAGTGGTGTCCCTACGAGGTGCGGTCCCTGTTTTTCACGATATCGAGCTCGAGGGATACGGAATAGATATCGCCGGACTGGAAGAGCGAATAACACCCCGAACTCGAGCAATAGTCGCCGTGGGACTCTACGGGCAAGCCGCCGATATAGATGAGATCGAAGCGGTGGCCCGGCGCCACGGCGTCCCCCTCGTGGAGGATGCTGCGCAGAGCTTCGGCGCCCCATACGGGAACCGACGGAGTGGCGCTCTTGGTAGCGTCAGCTGCGCGAGCTTTTTCCCGGCCAAGCCCCTCGGCTGCTACGGCGACGGCGGCGCCGTCTTTACTGACAACGAGGAACTCGCCGAAGAGGTCCGGATGCTGATGAACCATGGGCAGCGTAGCAGGTACGACCATCACCGGATCGGGATAAACGGACGCATGGACGCGCTTCAGGCGGCTATTCTGCGGGTTAAGCTGGAGGATTTTCCACAGGAGTTGGCCTCACGGTCACGGATCGCTTCGCGCTATCTCGAAGCCTTGCAAGGCATCCCGTCGCTCCAAATTCCGGCATTACGGCAGGACCGCGGGAGCAATTGGGCGCAATTTACCGTTAGGGTCCGGAACAGGGCGGAGACACGTCGGTATCTCGATGAGCGTGGTGTGCCCACCGCCGTACACTACCCTTCTCCGCTATACAGGCAGGTCGCCCACCAGGAGCTGCACGTGGATCCCGACGATTATCCGAACGCTGAGAAGGCATCCCAAGAGGTGTTTAGTCTGCCTTTCTGTGCGTATTTGAATCCGGAGCACCAGGACCACGTGGTTGAAACGCTTAGAGCGGCACTCGGAGGGTAGAACGATGCTACAAATGGGTCTCGTTGGCCTCGGCGCTATGGGGATGAATCACTATCGAATTCTTCGGGAGCTTCCGACGGTGGAACTGGCGGCGGTTTGCGACCAGGCAATCGTTCCTCCCCACGACGAGGTCCCCCACTATAGGTCGGTGGAAGCCATGCTGGCCGAGACCTCATTGGACGCCGCGGTAATTGCGCTGCCAACCAGTGAGCATCGCGAAGCCGCTCTATCATGTATCGACGCCGGCCTACACATTCTGATCGAAAAGCCCATCGCGGCATCCGCGGAAGAAGGGCGCCAAATACTAAAGGCCGCGGAGGCAGCGGGCATTCTGGCCGCAGTAGGCCACATCGAACGATTCAATCCGGTAGTCGAAGCGCTCGTGAAGGAGCTGGAAGGACGCCATATCTTCAGTATTGCGATAACCCGAGTCGGTCCGTTTCCCCCTCGAATACGTGACGTCGGCATACTGGTGGACTTGTCGGTGCATGACATCGACCTGATACATCACCTAACCGGTGGCATCGAGATACTCGAAAGCCGGATATTCAAGTCCTATCAGCATCGTTCCTCCTACGAGGACAACGCGGTAATCGCGTTCCTTTTGGAAAAGGAAATTGTCGCGAGCGTGATCACGAACTGGTTCACTCCATTCAAACGGCGCCGGATTGAAGTGGCCACGGATTTGGCCTTCTACGAGGCCGATCTGGTCAGTCAGGATCTTACCGCCTACTCCTCGTACGAGAGGGACGGCTCGTTTGTCGTACGGCGTTGCGGAGTCAAAAAGGCGGAACCGCTCAAGAGCGAGCTGAGCGCCTTTGCCGAATACGTAACGACAGGATTCAACCGCGGTCTAGCTTCCCTGGAAGACGGTATACGGACACTAGAGCTCATCGAGCGCCGCAGACTCAACCCCGTATGAATCATCGGCTCATCACTATATTAGGAACCCGACCGGAGCTCATAAAAATGTCGGCGATCCTTCCCGCACTCGACCGAAGCTTTACGCATAGCTTTGTTCACTCCGGCCAGCACTACTCGTACGAATTAGATACCGTTTTCTTCTCGGAGCTTGAGCTTCGGCCCCCGGACCATCGCCTCGAGGTTGGATCCCTCCCCAGTGCCGCCCAAGTCGGAAGTATTATGGCCGGTTTCGAAGAGATCGTCCGCGACTTCGAACCAGACATGGTAGTGGTTCAAGGCGACACGAACACCACGCTCGCGGGGGCCCTGGTTGCCGCGCAACATCGTTCGAAGGGTGTAAGGCTCTGTCACGTGGAA
Organism: uncultured Spirochaetaceae bacterium; assembly: GCA_964616245.1. Taxonomy (GTDB): domain Bacteria; phylum Spirochaetota; class Spirochaetia; order DSM-27196; family PWMO01; genus CAYPUT01. The sequence continues at coordinate 10,631 of CAZTRQ010000013.1, forward strand.
GCAGGTATGAGGTCCGGTCGGTACGGACAAATAGAGGAGACCAACAGAATCATCGTAGATCGGGTGTCCGATCTCCTGCTGCTCTCCAACGAGACGGATCGCGGAAATCTGGAGGCCGAGTGCCTTGGATCTGCGGATATCCACGTGGTAGGTAGCACAGTGTTCGAAAGCTGCCGGCGACTCTCGGAGAGTACCGACGGGACAATGCCTTCGGTTGCCGCAGGTCTCGGCGACAAGGAGTACGCGGTTGCAACCTTCCACCGGCAGGAGAGCGTTGACGACCCAGCCACCCTTCGGAGTATCTGCCGCGCCGTCGACCGTCTGGCCGAAAACATCCCGGTCGTATTCTTGAGACACCCGCGCACCGCAGAGCGAATGGCCCGACTCGGGATCGCGCTAAACTCTTCCAACGTTCGGGTAACACCGGCAGTCGGCTACAGGGATCTAGTCACCTTGCTGCAGGCAGCGGCGTTCTGTCTTACCGACTCCGGCGGACTCCAAGAGGAAGCTGCGTTTCTCCGGACGCCCTGCGTTATACTCCGGGATGAGACGGAGCATCGGCGCTACGTCGAAGCCGGCATTCATGTCCTCGCCGGGACCGACGTTTCTCAGATCTTGCGAGCGTCAAACTCGCTCCTGGACAGGGCGGAACAGGAACGTCGCCGCACAATTCCGATCGAGTTTGATGTCGAAGTATCGGATCGGGTTGTTCAGGCGATTAAGTCTCACCTTGAAGAAAACTAAGCTCTCCAATCGATGTACCAGGCTCCATCGGGTCCTGCATCCGGATCGAGCGACGTGTGGAGACCGGAGGTATGCCCCGCGTCGGTGACCGTCTGAACCGCGAACTCGTACACGCCATGGGAAAGCAGTGTGGAGGACACGGTAAGCGAGGGGTCGGATGTTGCCGCAACAATGGCCAGCGGTTGCCAATCGGCACCACCGTGCTCACGATAAAAGACTTGGTACTCCTCAGCTTCACCAACGCCGTCCCATCCCAGCGTAAAACTTTCGGACTCCACGACGATGCCACCGACGTCGGAAGCCGAATCATCCGGTGTGGGCTCCTCTGATTGGGATTCCATATAGGCAGCCAGGGGCAGAAGGCATGAGGGAAGCAGCAGAAAAGTAAGAACAAGCAGAGTAGATAGCTGTAATAGTACGACTGGTCGGTGACCGCGCATAGAGACTCCTTGGACTTGTTTTTGACTTTTTTGGAATTACCTCTAAGGGTGCAAAAAACGTACCAAGAGACTCTGGTATTCTTCGAAGCGTCCTTATGTCTTTGAGTAGAACGGTTTATTGTTCCGGGTCCGGATGATGATCCGGCCTTCGTCGCGCCTGGTGTATATTTTTAGATACAGACGGAACCCGATCTCCCGCCCCAGGAGTTCACCGACGACCGAAATACCCCTCGGGCGGTTTCGGAGGAAAATAGACAACCAAGCCGATACGCCCTTCATTCCCGAGCCCCGTGCCGATAAGGTAGTCCCATTCGGACTCGCTGGACCGGTCGCCACCGACACTTTCCGTGGTTTTGTCGAAAACCAGCTCCAACCCCAAGGAATACTCTACGAACGCCGACAGGAAATCGAAGACCCATACTTCGGCTCCGAAAAGCGCCCCCGCCGACGTGGGGATCGTTAGAAACTCGGTCCAGTTCTCATCGTCGATCTCCGTGCGTTGCGTGGTAACGCCGGAGGAGAGGTAGGCACCGAGATAGGGAGAAACCAGGCCAGTCGCCAGATGATACTCAAGGGTGCCGCCCAGAATAGAGGAAAAAGTCTTGCTCTCGCTGGAATAGAAGAGGTCCATCACACTACGGATACCCCATGTCCGGCGAAGCCACTTGATACCGACGCCGCCCTGGTAGCTCTCCAGATCGAGGGTGATATCGTCCGTGTTGAACACGACACCCCATCGGTTGTCGTCGTAGAGACCGACGGGCTTCTCAGCCTCCTGTTCCTGAGCCGTCACGAAAGCAGAAGAGAGAGTGAGGATGATTCCAAGTAGCCAACGAAACCGGAGCGTGCGGATCATGGGGCCTCCTTTTGATTGAATCGCCGCGCCTTAGTTCAAAGAGTAGGTATCCAGTCTACAAACCAACCGCCCGGAGGATCGCTGTTGAAGTCGCCGGAGCTGTGAAACGGCGAGATTTGGCCGTCTTCGTACACGTTTCGGACGGCAAACTCGTAGCGGCCGGCAGGGAGAACGTCGTCATCAACGGTATAGGTACGATTGCCCTCGCCGGAAACTTCGGCCAGAAGGATCCAGAATGCGCTGCCGTATCGACGATAGTAGATCTGGAAACGCTCGACCGGTCGGGGACAGGTCTCGGCACCGTAAGCCGTACAGTCCCACGTGAGTGTAAACTTGGATGCCCGGACGATCAGATGAGAAGATCCGGTAGATCCGTCGTCCCATAGTGGTCCTCGGCAGGCAACGATCACCCAAAGTACCAGAATGAGGAGAATAGGCGCTAAGATGAGTGTCGCCCTTTTCATCCTTCGCCTCCGGGCTCGAGCTCCCCGGCGACGATCTTGCGGATCCGCTCCTTATCGCCGATAACACGCCGGATGGCATCATACAGAGCTACGCCGACCACGGAGAGAAGGAAGACGACCAGGGTGTTCTGGATTACCAGCCGACTCCGTCGGGGACCCGACTTTTGGTCCGGGATTTCCGCCGCCTGAATAACCTGGAACAGTGCCGCCTGTTCCTGGGCAACCCTGGCGAGCTCGTAGCGCTCGAGCAAGCTCTCGTAGAGGGAACGCTGGATGCGCAGCTGCGTCGAAATCTCGGCAAATTCCTGCGAAAGCTGGGCCAGAGATTTCCCGTCCGGGGCTGCCTCGCCGTAGAGACTTGTTTCCCCGCGCTCGATCTCTTCGATGACCGAGCGCAAGTTGGTCCGCTCCGAGCGGAGGCGCGCCAAGGTCGGATCTTCAATGGTCGAGAACTGCTGATAGTTCTTTATCTCCATCTCTTTGAGAACCAGGCGGGTACGGAGATCGGCGAGCATTCGTTCCTGCGTTTCGGCGACGCCTTGAACGGAGACTATGCCATGCTCGCTTTGAAACCTTTGAACTTCGGCCTCCAAGCGACCGATTGTCTCCGATACCTCGGCAACCTTGGCTTCTAGAAAGCTCAACTGGCGGGACTGGGCCGCGCTGCCGGTACTCCGGAACCACTCATTGAGCAACTCGACGGTTCGTGTGGTAAGTGCCTGCGCGAAAACTGGATCGATGCTTTCGTAGGAGACTCGCAAGATACCCGTTTCCCGATTCAAGGAGACCCGTGCCATCTCGAGGAGAACCTCCCGGGAGCGAGAAACTACGACCTCGTCGATCTCGAAGCGTTCCGCAACGTCGAACTCGGCGGCAAGCTGATCGAGGATCACCGGACTGCGCAGGACCTCTAGTGCAAGCACTCCGTAATCGATGGCGGTGCTTCGGCCGCTACCGAGATTGTCGGATAGATTGAAGGCGCTAAAAACTGAAGACAGAACCGCAGAGCCGGTTACTTCGGGCGTATTCATCAGGATCGTCGCCTCGGAGCGATAGCGGTTGGGAAGCGGGCTTACGTCCGGCGGCAAGACAATGCTTATGACGGCAAACGCCACAGTCGCGAGTCCCGTGACGGCAGTGGGTAGTATGACGAACCATCTGAATTGCCACAGGAGCGCAACGTACCTGATTATCCCATTAGCGACGTTCAGCGGTTCTTCGGCCCGATTCTGTTGTTCTTCCGTCATGCCTTGATCCTAACGAATCCGTAGCCGCCCCGGTGGAAGGGCTGCCGGGTCAGACGAGAAATCGGAAAAGGAATGGATCCACTCTTCGACGTTCGTGTAGCCGTCCCCGTCGGAATCGCCGTGAGGATCACTCGGTGGTGTAAGCTCGCGACTCACCACGGGCAAGTTCGGCCATCCCCCGACGTCGTCTTGGCTCGAGATCAGGCGCCCGCCTCGGGTGGATACATCGCTGAGAACCCGCAGATCCACCGGATCCCAATCCCCGGGCCGCGCCCCCGCTTGAGATAGCACGCGATTCATCACCTGGCCCGAGGGATATATTTCGCACCCGACCGGCAAGGGAGCCTGCGAGGGGGGCGATCCGACAAGAATGGCGCCGGAACCCACGCGGTTTTCCACGCAGTTGCCACCGGCCTCGCATGCGTTGTCACTAGCATAGACCCTGCTGTTCAGCATGGTATTGGTTCCTGCAGTATTCTCGTCGTCGAGGAGTACGGTGTAGTCCGCCGTGTTGGGCGAATCGGGCCCCGGTATCGCCAGATTCCCGACAACCGAGGCGAAGATCGCGCCTCCTGTGCCTTCGTAGTCGCCGATATGAACGTTCGGCCCCCCGCTATTGTACATCAGGTTGTTGATTACCGCAGAGGTTGTTCCGCCCTTCAGGCGAGGATTCCGGTTTCGATTGCTCGCGAACAGATTGTACGCAATCGTAACGTCGTTGATACCATCGCCGACGAGGAGCCCCATGGAGTGGTAGGGCCCCTTAGGATGCAGCGGGCTGTTGAGCGCCTCAGACATGATGGAGTTGGAAATCGTTATATCGTGCACTTGAGGCCAGAAGAACGCGACGTTCTCGTCGACACCCCATGAGAACGAGCAATGATCGATAACGACGTTGAACGCCTCCTCATCCCCACTTTCAGCTTGGCTTTCGACGCCCAGCGCATCTCGGTTGTCGTACGAGGGCCCTCCGGATCGATCGCCGGTTCGGAAACGCAGGTGTTGAATGAGCACGTCGTGGGTGACAATTCGTATTGCCGCCCCGCGGATCGTAATGCCGGGCGCCGGGGCCGTCTGCCCGGCGACAGTTACGTACGGATGCCGCATGTCGATGTCTTCGGCCAGCGCGATGGTGCCGGAGATCTCAAAAATGACTATGCGCGGTCCCGAAGCCTCGAGCGCCGCCCGGAGGCTGCCCGGCCCACTGTCGCTTAGTGTGGTTACCCGCTTGATCGTTCCGCCGCGTCCGGCTGCAGTATCACTTCCGAAGCCGCAGGCTCCCGGAAACACGGGAAGAGCGAAACCGCTGTCGGGCCCGGTCGCGAGAGACAAAACGAGAGAAAGAAGAATGGTTGCCCGCTTCATGGCACCTCCTGGCGCAAAGTGGCGGTTCGACGAAAGAGCCGTCCTGCAATTCGCGATGCGCCCAGCGGTAAGCACGTAACCGCCAGCGCAATGGCCGCTTTTCCGTTTGCCGGCCAAGCTGAGAGGGCTACGGCGAAGGCGCGCCGCGCTTTGCTGCGGCGTCGCATATGGATGTACGCTGCTCCTGCGGCGAAATAACGTCGCGATAGAGATATCCGGGATGCCGTACTCGGTTTCCAGCCTACGTTGACGGAGCGCCCCTCGTTGCGGGCCCGGGTAAAGTCCGGATGGAGGACGGAAAGATCTTCATACCCCAAACGGCGACGATGGTCGGCAAGGATCCGAGCCGCAGTAGCAGATTGCTCGGTAGTGCCGGCTTCCGAATAGGACAAGCCGGTAGGATTCTCGCGATAGACGCATAGTCGATCCGAAAGATTGGCTACCTTCGCAACTTCCGCGATTCTCAGCACAAGGTCGTAGTCAAGTGACGGCCCAACAAATTGTCTGTAGCCCCCGACGGAATCGATAACGCTTCGTCGAACCATTATCGAGCTGTGGACAAAGCAGTTCTTCTTAAGGAGAAGCTGCTGAATGGTATCGTTTTCGAGGACTGCATCGCGAACAAACAGAACCTCCCCCGTGTCGTCGATAACCGTTGCGGCGCTTCCGACCAGGCCGAATTCGGGTTTCGCCTCCAGGAATCTGGCCTGCTTTTCAAGTCGCTCGGGCGCCGCCAGATCGTCGGAATCCAGGTTCGCCACGTAGGGCCCCGATGAAGAGCGGATCGCAATATTGAGTGCCGCACCCTGGCCGCGCCCGGCCCCCTCGAAGAGCGCGACCCGCGGGTCTTTGTAGGATCGAACAATCGCTGCCGTAGAATCCGTCGATTTGTCGTCTACGACCAACAACTCGAAGTCGTCGATTGTTTGATTAAGAATGCTGTCGATGGCTTCTGCTATGTACGACTCGGCGTTTCTCGCCGCCATAACAACGGAAACCGCAGGGCGAGCCCTCATTGGCGTGGCCCCCGGAGGTATCCTCGTAGGGTACGCAGCAACTGGTTCTTTTCGTCCCTCGAAAGAAACAAATTCGTCGCCCACGTCACAGTCAAGAACAAAATGAGGATGACTGCGACACCCCCCGTAGGGAGTAGAAGAGTCAGCGGCAGGGCGAACGCAACCAAGGTCGCACGATCGTAGCGAAGCCCGAGCCGACGGAACCAAGCAAAGGAGATCGAGAGAACCAAGCTATAGGCCCCCATGGTTGCGATGCCCGCCCCAAGGATCCCGTAACGCGGAATGAGCCACGAGTTCAAGCTTACGTTAGCAACGAGCGCAATGCAATTGGTTACCAAAGGAATAAAGGTCTTTTCCACCAGCTGCGCGTAGGTGCCACCGGTCCAGACCAGGCTCGTAAAGAGCTTGAAACAGAGAAGCAGCCCGAGGACAGTCGACGAGGTCGCGTAGTCTCTACCGTAGAGGAGCATTACAAGGGGTCCCCGGAGTAGGTAGAGGGCTGCCGCAGCGGTAAAGAGCAGAAAGAGATTGATTCTAAGGGCCGAATTGAGCATCGCGCGGGCCCTGTCACGCTCCCCGGACTCCCAGACTGCGCTCAGATTCGGTAACATCACGCGCCCCGCTATGGTTCCGAACATGAAGACCAGGTTGGCGATATTGACGGCGACCGAATAGGTTCCAACCTCCGCGGAAGTAAGCAGGCGATTGAGCATCCAGCGATCGGTATACGTAAGAATCGTATTCAAGATCGGGCTGATCGCGAACCAGAGCGAAAAGCTCATCAGCCAGGGATAGAAACGGCGCCGACCGACGGTCGCCCCATCACCTTCGGCGGCGGAAACAATTCTAGCAACAGAAATCGCGGCTAGTAGCCCTACGACTGCCATGGACACCGCGTGGGCAAAGAGCACATCCGCGGGATCCGACGCCACCAGGAGAACCAGAAGCCCAAGAACCGTGTAGAGCAAGAAGTGGCCGAACTCCGTCCAAGAGCTCATTCTGATCGCTCGAAGTCCTTCAAAAGAGGCCCGGGCACTATCGAAGAGCACCATCGGGAGCAATGACGCCAGGCAGGCAAGCATTACCCTTTCCCGGGTCGGTGTTCCATAGACGAGTTGCGAAAGCTCCGGCAGGAAGAATAGGCCGAGAACGCTCAATCCGATACCCAAGAGGAGCATCGGCAACAGGGAGAGAACCAAGAACTCTTGAAGCGCACCCCGCGCCTCGAAGCGGGGAACGAAACGGGCGATTGCAGCCGGAATCCCGAGCTTTGCCACAGTCGCCGCCAGCGGTATAAAGAAGAACCCGAGCATCAAGATGCCGTAGTCGCTCGGACCTAGCAACCGGGCGAAAAGGATGCCCCGGCCGGTCTGGATAACTCGTTGAAGCAGGGTAAAGACAAAGACAACGCGCACCGACTGCCCAATGGTCTCCCGCTGAAAACCTTTCATGATCGCGGACGCCTATCGAAGCGCAGCACCCGGAGGCCCTGGAACTCGCGTTCGAGGCTTTTCTCATGCGTATCCAGGAGAAAGCCGATCACATTATCAAAACCGAAATCGACCCCAAGATAGGAACGCACACCGTAGTCGACGAGCCATAGGCGCGGGCTCTCTGCCACCAGGGGGCCGAAGTTGCGCCGCATATAGCTCACGCTTGGTACCGCGAAATCGCGGACGTCGTAGCGTCGAAAATCGAGGGCCTGTGGTACGGGAACAAGTTGTGCTTCGCCGCTGTAGTAGTGCGTCAATGGAAGCTCGGCCTCGGCAGCGAAAACCATGATAGGCTCTCCGGGGGCCGCTCGTTCCTCCAGGAAGTCCGCGGCTGCTGGGTAGTCGCCCTGCTTAACCGGGGGAACATTCGCGTCAAAGCTGCTGACTATTCCAAGGAGTGTCATCACAATCGCTGCGCTCCAAACCAGCCGTGTCCTCATCACGCCGTCCCAACAGTGAAGGAAGCTGAAGAATACGAATACCCCCGGGATCCAGAGGGCAAAAAGGTGACGATGCTGGGCGATCGCCGTGGGCAGAAGGACCACGGCCACTGCGGCCCCTACCAGGGTCCCGGCCCATAGTGCAAAAGGCCCCCGGGCGATGCCCCACACTCGCGATCGACGGCGAATAGCCGTCAGCCCAACCGCAAACAGTGCAACCAGCCGCAACACCATTCGGATGCCCCGAGATAGCCAACCGTAGGGGACAACGAGAAGCTCGGCGCTCGAGAGGATCAAGCGGAGGACGGGGGCTGTGCTGCGTCCTTCCGTGCTTGGTTGGTGTGCGATCACATGATCCGGCAAGGTAACGATTAAGGGCAAGAGAGACACGGCGACGGCGCCCATTACGACCAGGTAAGAAAACAGCGGGCGCCACTTCCCTTTAATAAGGAGGTACGCACCAAAGCCCACCAGCAAGAAGCCGACAAAGTAATGCGTGTAGAGCCCCGCCACGGCGACCACCCCAAACCAAACGCGATGCCAACGCCGCCGGGGCGTATCGACGAAAGCCGGAAGAAAGAAGTGGATCAGAAGGGCACACCAGAGTAGAGACAAGCCGTAAGAGCGTAGCTCAGTGGCGGCCCAGAGGGCGAATGGGCTCGATACAAGGGCCAAGAAGAGAGGCGTCTCCAGCGCCGAAAAGTAGGACGGAATCGATCGTCGCAACACGACCAACGCCCCAAACACCGAGCCAAGCGAGAAGATGCGCCCCCAGAAAAGCGATGGGTTTAGCAGCCTCCAGATAGACAGAGCCACGAAATAGAGCGGCGGTTGGGCCTCGAATCGAAGGGCCTCGCGGAGGGCGAACACCGCCCCTCCGCCGGTGGTACGGAACGTATAGGCTTCGTCGACCCACATATTTAGCCGGTATGAGAGAAACAGAGAGACACCGGCAAACAGCAGGAGTGCGACGGCCGAAATCGTGTCGACGCCACGCCTGTCGTCGCCGATCATTTTCGATCCCTCCGGTATACCATTAGGCGCCCTAACAGACCCAGGTGTCCCCAGATGGTTTTGATTGTCTTCATCTTGGAGTACCCAAACACTCGACTCTGGAGCGTCGTGGGAAACTCTTTAATTCGAGCACCATGGAGATCCATGCGCGCCAGCATCTCAACGATCCCACGGAAATCACCGTAGTCCTGCTGCTCCCGGAGTACGGCGTCCCGGCGAGCGACCCGAAAGCAGGATGTATAGGTTGCGAGCTTGTTCCTAAGTATCAGGCGATATATCGCCGAAAGGCCCCGGGAGAGGAATAGCCGCCACTGGGGCACCGCAACCACGAAGCCGTCGGGATGATAGGGCGAGGCAGTGACCATGTCTGTGTCGTCGTCCAGCTCCGGTATCATCCTAAGGAGCTCGAGAGGATCGTAGGAGCAATCCGCGTCGATGGAGCAGACAATGTCCGTTTTCGCGTGCTCAATACCGGTCCGGATGGCACCGGCCACCCCCTTGTTCGCCTCGTGGAAGACCAGCGTACAGTTGGGTTTATCGTCAAAGATCCGCTGCAACTCACTGCGAGTGGCATCTTTGCTGCAGTCATCAACCAGAACGAAGGAAAAGGAAACCGTTCCGACGGCTGCGTCTTCCAGCTCCGCCAGGCTCTTCTCGAGATAGGGGAGCGTCGACTCCTCGTTGTAGCAGGGAATCACGACGGTCACCGGCGTCCCGTTGGCGTCGAAACGTCTTCCGGATATCTCGGCGCTGCTTCGGTATTCCGAATCCGCCGAACGGTCGCTCGATCGGGCGGTCGGGGAGGCCTCAATGCCAAGGTAGTCGCGAACGGATCTAAACGCGCCCACCGAGAAGTAGTACGGCAGGACCTCGCGGAACTTTCCCAAGTTCCGGTAGTGCCGGATCTGGGAAAGGGCACCGATGGCGGATATTCGAGGTTGTTCGGGGTCGAGCTCCCAGGGATGGAAATAGAGAACGAAAGGCCCCTTCCCACGACGATTCCAGTGCTGGAAGGCCGGATACATCAACCATTGGGGAAGCTGTCGAATGAAATTTCCGCCGGCAATGGGAAGGTTGATTGCAAGTATCCGCTGCGTGGGCATCGGTAACTCAACAAGTTTCTTGCCGTCCTTTACGTGAACGAAGGGATAACGCGCGGATCTCCGAAACAATTCGAAAAGATTCGGCTGCAGGCTGACGTCGTACTGATAGCCCAGCTTGGCTAGCTCGTCGAGGATCCATAGATCAGAGGACCGAATCGACTTGTAGGACCGAAAGCCGAGAACCTTCTGACCTGTGGCGTCTTCGATCACCTTACGTGAGCGGGAAACTTCCTGCACAAATTGGTCGCGACTCATCTCGGAGACGTCCCGGGCAACGTACCCGGCGTCGGCGATTTCATGGCCCCGTTCTACCACCCGGGCGACGATCGAAGGGTAGCGCTCGGCGATCCATCCGAAGGCGAAGAACGTCGCAGTCGCATGGTACTCCTCAAGAAGGTCGCAGGCTTGCTCGATGTTGCTATCGAGGCGACTCTCGAATCGCCCCCAGTGTCGCTCCCCGATAATCCCCTTGAAGACGCGGTGGTGGAAATAGTCCTGAAGCAGAACGGTAGCGACGTACCCCGACCCGACATTGGGCACCTTACTCGCGTTATCTGTCTTCATGGCTCAACCTTCGTTCCCTCCTACGAAGCACAACAAGGCATGCCAAAACTATCCATAGATAGGCATTGTTATGATTAGGAAACAGTGTTCGGTCGGTTAATCCAGACAACAAATACGCGATAACGGACACGACGAGTCCAACGAACACATCGTCCTGGCGCCAGGCACGTACCCCGGGGATCCCGCGCTTGGCTCTCGTGATCCTCTCTTGGCCGCTCGCCGCATAGTCGAGCAGCCGGTAGAAGAGGATTCCAATCACAACCGCACCCAGAATTCCGACGTCTATCACCAGCTCCAAGTACATGTTGTGGGGATGGCCCGCAGGCAGTATTCGCCCGGCACGAAAGGCATCGGTTACGGTGATTCCGTATCGCCCCAGTCCGAGAAGAAGCTTACCCGGGGAAGCGATAAGCTCATCAATTAACGGGGTCCACAACAACTCCAGCCTCCCGGCCGAAAGTGCCGCAAGATCCACCGAGCCCCCCGAGAGTCCGGTAAGCGCCCGGGCCACGATTGTCCGGGGCAGAAGTGGTAGTGCGAGTAGTCCGAGAGCGGCACCCAAGAGTATCCATCTGCTTCGCTTGGTAAGCCAGAGAAACAAAACCGTAGCGAGTAGAACCGAGGCATAGGCACCTCTGGAGTAGATGAGGGCCACGGCCACCAGATTCAAGAGAAGAGCACCGACCACGAATAAGCTTCTTCGCGCGAATACGAAGGCCAGAACGATGGGAAACGTGGTCGTATAGTAGCTTGCGATGTTGTTTCCGTGCATCTTTAGGAATTGACCGAAGTAGTTCCGCACCTCCGCAAAATCCTGGCGTTGGATTGGAGACAGGTGAAAGACATAGAGATACAACAAGTAGAGGGATAGAAGAGACATCGCCAATACGAGCGCTTCCAATACCGATTCAACATGCCGCCTCTCGTGGTAGTAGCCGGCCACAATGGGGAGCGGAAAGAGAAAGAACAGTGGTTTGACGTAGTGTGAGAGCAGGTATCGGGAGACCCCGACATCGTCGATAACTCCGATAGCCCCGGAGGCGATCGAACGGAAAACCGCCACCGTAAACAGAGCGACCAAAGCCAAACTGAATGCCGAAACGATGCCGGGTATCTCCCAATGATCGGTGCTGTTGTACAAGACCACCAAGAGCATATAGGCGGAAAAAAGCAGGAAGGGCTTGGCCCCGGGCATCGGGAGAATCTGACGATCTAGAATATCGTGACTGGCAAAGGGAATCATGACGATAAACAGGAGGATAATCCATTCCAAGGGCACGCCGAAAACGACATCGACGGAGGCCTCTAGAGCTTGCCCGTATCTGCTCCGGAGTTGACTGCGTCCAACCATCATCTTCTAGCCATCATCACGCTTCGGTCTCCTCCGTGCCCTTGAACGAAACAAAAGAAACAAGAAATAGGGAATGCCCCGAGGATATCGCAAACCGACCCGGAAAGGCTCCTTAACCGATCGATAGAGCCATTCCAGCCCCATGCGGCGCATCATGCGGGGGGCTCGGGGCACGGTGCCGGCAAAGAAATCGAAGGCAGCACCAACTGAGGCGACGACCGGCACGGAAATCGCGTCTCGGTTCTGATAGACCCACGTTTCCTGTTTCGGGGCGCTCATCGCTACCCAGAGAACGTCCGCCCCACTACCGTTGACGTCCCGGAGTATACGTTCATTCGTCTCTGCCGTCCACGGAGCCATAGGGGGGCTCAGGGCACCAACCACTTCTACCTGCGGGTAGTCCCTCGCGAGGCGCGTTAGCATAGCAGAGAGAACTGCAGAACGAGAACCTAGAAGAAAGACCTTGTTTCTATCTCCCGGGAATTCGAGGTACCGAAGAAAGAGGTCCGGACCCGTTACCCGCCGAGACAAGCCATGAGACCCATACAACCAGCGCGAGGCCATCACAATTCCTATCCCATCAGGGACTACGAGGTCGGCGCTTTCGATCGCATTCCGATAGTTCGACAACCTTACGAGGTCTCGCGCCAGAGGGAGACTGAGGGTGGAAATGGTCAGGGGCTCGTGAACACTCCGAATTCGTTCGACAACCTCATCCAGAGTGAGACGGGTAATGCGAATACCGAATATCTCCACGTACTCCATCTTGCTCTCGTGTTTATGCTCTCGCGACGGTTGAACCGAGAATCGCAACCTCGAAGGTAGGCAACAGCCGATCTAGTTCGAAGTGATCGGCCCGGCTGCCTGCTGCGCGACTCATGCGGCGCCGGAGCTCTCGATCCCGAAGAATCGTCTCTAAGAAGCCCGCGAAACCGTCCTCGTCTTCCGGAGGAACCAGAAAACCGCTAACTCCATGTTCGATCAGCTCTCCCGGTCCGGTCAAGCAATCAGTCGATACTACCGGACAGCCGTTTGCCATTGCTTCAAGGAGCACGTTTGGAAAACCCTCGTAGTCTGACGTGAGGCAGAGCACCTCCGCCCGTCGCATCAATGGGTATGGGTTCGCCACAAACCCCAGGAAGGCCACCCGATGCTCGACGCCGAGCTCAACCGCGAGTTCCCGGACGGCGCCGTCCAGCTCGCCCGTACCGGCGACGACGAGGCCGACCCCGGGAATGTCGTCCGCAATTCTGCGGAACACACGCAGCAGTCGATCCGGCCGTTTCTGCCTGGACAGGCGTCCAACGAACAGAACGTATCGCTCAAACGGAGGCGACTGATGCGACGGCATCGGTGAATCTGCGAGCTTCCGGAGCTTTCCGACGGGTACGGGGTTGGGAACCACCGAGATGCGCTCCCTTGGCACGGCAAAGTCCCTTGCGAGGCAGTCCGCGATTCCGTTGGTTACGGCCACCAACGCATCCGCTCGACGATAGGTCTTCCGAATCAGTAGGGTGACAAGTCGCCGAAATCTAACTTCATCGAGATAGCTCGGCGGAAAATTGCGTTCCGATATGACCAGGCGGAAGCGCCGTGCGCTCAATGTCCTTGCCACTACGGAAAGAATGTTGGCGTAGTGGAGAAAGGAAACGAGAACCGTCGGCGGCTCGACCCGGAGGATGCGGACAAAACGGAGCAGCACCCTCGCAGCGTCCAGGGTGCCCCGCTTACCGAGGGAAATGCGCTCGACCTCGAGGGGGAGGCTTCCCGGGTAGTCGTCGGCATCCGCAAAGGTCAGAAGCGAGGTCCCGTAACCGCGCTGTGAAAACCGGCGCAAGAGATGAGTAACTACCCGCTCGGCTCCTCCGCCGCCGAGAGACGGCAGCACGAAGAGCAAACGGGGCACCACCCGAGAGTCCACTCTATCGGACGACATCGAGAAACAACCGAGCTAGCTTTTCGGGATCATGGTGCTTTCGGACATACGCGCGACATCTTTCGGCCGCTGCGTCACTCTCTGTTGACCCCAAATAACCTGCCAACGTGTCGACGAAATGATCGTCATCATCCACCACCGCTCCAAGTGAGTTTCCTTCCACAATGCCGTCGTGGTCGACCCGCCGCGGAACTACCAAGGGAGTACCGGCCGCCATCGCCTCCAGGAAGGTGTTCGAAAAACCTTCGAAGTGTGAAGTGTTTACCAAGGCCATCGCTCCTTCGAGAAAACCGGCTATTTCTGCTCTGGTAAGATAACCTACCAACTCCACGTTGGGCTCCTTCGAAAGAGCGTTAACGGTCTCCCGAGTCCGACTATCGGCGGCGTCGGGTAACATACCGGCAACCCGAAACCGATGGTCGCGGAGATTGCGGGCAATAGAGAGGAGCAGCTCCATGTTCTTGGGCGGTTTGAAGACCCCAATCCAGGCCACGTAGTCTCGCCGGGAGGGTGGATAGACCGTTGCAGATTCTGGTCCGGAGACGAATAGCATCGGGTTAAGAATCCTCCGAACCTTTTCGGCTCCCCATCGCTCTGATAGTCGTTGCTCCTGGTAGCGATTCTGCGCGAGGATGCGTCGGCTTCGTTTGAGTCCGTACTCGTACGCCCGGGCGGCGTAACGCGGGAGCTTGTTCCAATAGCGACCGTCCGCGTCTACGTCGCTGGCAATCCGGTGCACGAATGGAACCCCCGCCTCCCGTGCCAGCTGAGCGAAGACACCTGTGTACAGTCCTGCGCAGCTTTGGACTACGAGATCCGGACGAAAGGAGCGTATTCCCCGTCTTAGAGCCGGCAACCGCCGGGTAAAGAACCGTAACGCTCGGATTCCCTCCGTTGGAGAGTAGGTGGGAATAAGAGTGCAACCTCGGGGAAGGACTGCCGCCAAGTCCTGGTGCGCGAACTCTTGGGACACCAGAACAGCGGATTCGCATCCGAGAGCAGCGAAGCCCTCGAGCCATGCCCGGAGCTCCACGCCGGCTCCGCCGACAGGGTGGCGAGAGTCGGCAAGAAGCTTCGGAAAGTCGAAATCGAAGAACAACAGCCTCACGTCTGGCTACCCCGCTTCCCTTCCCACCGAGCAAGCGCCTGGGCATGCCTATACGCGTCAAGCAGCGCGTTTGTGTATAGCTCCGGTGAGTGGTGCTTGGCAACGTAGCTCCGCCCCCGATACCCAAGGCGCCTGAGGCCTTTACGATCGTTCCAAAGCCGACGAATCGTCGCGGCCAGAGCCCGCGCATCTCCAGGAGGCACCAAAACCCCGCCGCCCGAAGCTTCGCAGACCTCACCGAGACCTCCGATTTCGGACACCACCACGGCCGTTTCCTGAGCCATCGCTTCGAGAATGACCATTGGCATTCCCTCATACCATAGCGAAGGAACCACCAGAAGTGCCGCCTCGCGAAACGCCTTTTGAACCTCCTCGTAGCTTTGGCGTCCAAGAAGCGTCACGTTTTCCGGCGGTGGGGACGCCGGTTCGCTAAGGTCACCGATCGTCCGAAATGGTATCTCAGGCGTAAGCCGGGCCGCATTCATGAGCACCGGGTAACCCTTTTCGAGGCTATGGCGCCCGACGAAGAGAATGTATTGGTCTTTTTTCTGCCCCGGTCCGATTTCGGGAATCCGTACCGTATTGGGAACGCGGCGAATCCGGGTGTCCGGGACCCCGGATTGTTGCAGCAGGCTCTCCTGAAAACGGGTGAGCGGCAGGAAGAGATCTACTCCCTGGAAAAAGTAGCCGCGGGAGCGGGCAATTCTTTCCCGAAAGGCGTAGGTAATGCTCTTGAAAAAACCACCCGCGCAGTCGCGGATGACGCAGGACAACGTTGAGCCGTGCCGGCATCGTTCGCAAAGCTCCCCTCGCGAGAAGAACGTACCAACCGGGCACCACAGGCGGTAGTTGTGGAGAGTCATGACAGTCGGTATCTCGAGATGCCTAATCGCCGGAAGCACGGCCCCGGTAATCAGGGGGTACAGATTGTGGACGTGAACGACATCCGGCCGGTGCTCGGCGATGAGCGCCGTCAGTTCTCGGACGGCACCTCCCGGGAAGATAGTCGCCGAAGCCGCCTGAACCTTACCGGCAAGCCCGGCCGCAAGCTCCTTACTAGATCGCCGGTAAGCGGCCACCGAGTGCCCGGCCTCGCTCAAGAGCTCCAACTGCAAGTTGAGCACGGTTTCCTCGCCACCGGAAACCAGGTAATCGTTGTGGACAAAGAGAACCCTCACCGTACCGCGGCCCAGTGACGCCCCATGTCCTCGACCATCCGCGAGACGGAGTATTTGGCTACCTCGGCCCGGGAGAAGGCTTCGACGTCGGGCAAGTGGAGGGCTTTATGCATCATTCGGGCAAAAACCTCAGGGTCCCGATCGGGAACCACGAAGCCGTTTCTTCCGTCCGTCACCAGTTCTGATGCTCCACTCACGGAAGTCGTCACGATCGGGCGTCCGGTGGCCAGGGCCTCCAACATAGCGATGGACCACCCCTCGCGCTCGGAACCGACGACAAACAAGTCTGCAGCTTTAAGGTACCCGGCTACTTCGACCGAACCTAAGAATCCTGTTACGGTCACCGATTCGGAGATACCAGACCGGCCAATCTCCGCCTCCAAGGCATCGCGATCCTCACCGTCCCCGACAAAGACGAGGCGGGCCATTTCCTTTTCTTTTCGGTAGACGGCAAAGGCATCCAACAGAAAACGCCATCCTTTGGCTCGGCTGATTCTTCCGCAGGTTACGACGAGCGTCGTCTCCGACCGGATGCCAAGGCGCTCTCTCCACTGGCCTTTTCCCTCCGGAGCGAACAGATCCGTGTCGACCCGCGTCGGAAAAGCAGCGATACGGTCAACCGGCACGTAGCCGTTGGACCGCGCGGAAAGGCGTCGAATCGCCGTCTCGTCGGCACACGCGAGAACGGCATCGGCTTCGGGAAGCGCCCTGAAGAACGTGCGCTCGAATACTCCCGATATGAGCCCTGCCCAGCGGTATCGGGATCGGGTTAACGGATTCTCGACACCGTGAAACACGTAGCACATGCTGTTCCATCCCCATCTGCCTATAGCCAAAAGTGTTTCAGGGGCCTGAACGAGAACATCGCTGGGCACCTTGGCCACGATACGCTTCCTCCACCATTTGAGGCGTAGAAAGAACCAGAGGCGAAGCGGTATCGGCGGCTTGCGTCCGCCGGAGACTCGGCGTTTCCCCACGGAGAAAAAGGCAACGTCGATGCCGCCAATTCGGCGTGTGGTCCAGCTTCCCACGGGAGTCTCGTCCACGGTAAATCCGACAGCTGCTATCCTTTCGCCGAACTCTTTTAGGAGCTGTCGAGTAAACGTGAGCTGGCCACCGACGGGAACGGTCTCGAAATCGCATGCCTCGACAATCGCAAACCGAGGCGCAACCTGGGACGGTTCTGGTTCTCGCATGTTCAGCTTAAAATCCTCAGGTTGGTCGGCTCACGTGGCTCTTCTTCCGCCGGGGGGTCTTCCGGCGGGGCCGGTTCCTCCTCGGGTGGCGGGCCAAGCCCCTCAACGTCTAGAGCCATCCGATGCAACCATTCTTCGACATTCGAATAACCGTCTCCGTCACTGTCTCCGTGAGGATCCGGCGGTACGGTAAGTGCTCGGTAAACCGGACCCTGTAGGGGCCAGCCCCCGACGTCCGACGGGCTGTCGATCTGGCGTCCACTCCTGGAAGCTACACCGGCGATTACCCGGCTGTCCACTGCATCGCGGTCTGCAGGACGCGCACCCGCACGCTCGAGGACACGGGCCTCGGTCTGCGACGACGGGAGTATGGAGAATCCTGAGAGTCCTATTGGGGACGACGAGGCAAGCACGGTGGAAGCCGCATAGTTGAGCACATGCCCCGAAGAGGAATCGCTTCGGCTATCTGATACGTATGCCCGGGACGCGCCGGATACGGTTGAATCGATTCGCACGAGGTAGCGAGCGCCGGCCGGGGTATCGGGACCGGCGATGGCCACGTTGCCCACAAGCGAAGTTCGGATGGCACCGCTACCTTCATAGTCTCCCAAATTGATGTTTGCATAGCCCGCGTTGTACATGACGTTGTTGATCAGGACAGTCCGCGTACCTCCCTTGAGAATCGGGTTCCGGGACCTGTTGGATGCGAAGAGGCTTCTCAAGACCGAAACGTCTTGAATACCGTCGCCGATCAGCATACCCGTGGAATGCTCACCCTTGGAGTGCAGCGAGTTCATGAGGGCCTCGCTGGTGATTGTATTGCTGATGGTCACATTGCTTACGCCGGAGTACCACAGATCCATATTGCCATCTATAGCCCAAGAGAACGAGCAATGATCTACGACCACATTCCGCGTCGGCAGTCCTCCGCTCACCTCGATATCCAAGGCATCCCGATTGTCCGGTGGCGGCCCCGCCGGGTCGTCCCCAACACGTATACGAATGTGGCGCAGGAGCACGTCGCTTGCGACGATGATAATCCCCGCCCCGCGGATCGTAATACCGGGTGATGGCGCAGTCTGCCCCGCAACGGTAAGGTTTCCGTTGCGAACGACCGTCGGTCCTTTCTGCGTCCAGTCGATCGTACCACCAACTTCGAAGATCACGATTCGCGGCCCCGATGCCCGAAGCGCCGCATCGAGAGATCCGGGGCCACTCGCGTTGAGGTTGGTCACCCGGATGATCGTGCCGCCACGGCCTGCATTCGTTTCGCTGCCAAACCCTTCTGCACCGGGAAAGACCGGGAGTGCGTCAATCCTCGGCAGAGCGCTCCAGAGAAAG
Source organism: uncultured Spirochaetaceae bacterium (assembly GCA_964616245.1). Taxonomy (GTDB): domain Bacteria; phylum Spirochaetota; class Spirochaetia; order DSM-27196; family PWMO01; genus CAYPUT01. Next base: position 29,487 of record CAZTRQ010000013.1, read on the forward strand.
AGGATCGCCACGAAACTGAGAGTTTTTCCAGACATTCGGCTATGCATGTATTCCTCCGGGTTGAAAGATATCACTCTTTTACGCCTTGACAGGAATACACATCGCTCCACACTCAGAATTAACATGAGAATTGTTATCGACTGCGCGAAATTGGCCCCGGGCCTTGGAAAGAGTATGGGCATCTACCGATTTGCCAAAGACCTTGTTCGAGCCCTCGGCCGGGGTCACCCGGGCTCGATGGATGTCTTCGTGCTCGGCAACGACCGCAACTCGAGTGATTTTCGCGTGCCGGGCGTTGCGTTTGTCGATGCAGATACCAACCCAGGCTCGCGATGGAATACGCTAAGGTGGGAGCTTTCGGGCGTAAATCGCTATCTGAGAAGCATCCGGGCCGACGTGGCCGTTTTCCCTCGCGGATTTGCTCCGCTCCGGTGCGCGGCTCCGGCACTCATTGTAGTTCACGACCTTATACCGTTCTACTACCGGGAGCACTATCCTCGGTACTTCCCCCGCGGAGAGAGTCTGTACATTCGAAGGCGGCTGGCGGCTTCAATAAAGAGCGCAGACACCGTCGTATCCGTGTCGCGTTTTTCGGCACAGGAGATCGTGCGGAGGATGCCGGGCATTGACCCGGCGAAGATCGTCGTTATTCACAACGGTTTGACGCCGACGAACGTAACGTCCTCGGGGGCACGACACCATATCCTCGCAATGGCATCCAAGTATCCACACAAGAACTATCCCGTGTTGTTAGAGGCATACGGAGAGTACCGGAGACGGTCGAATGCGCCGATGCCTCTGGTGGTGGTCGGTGAAACCGGATCTACCGAATCTCAAACAGATCGTGCCGGCGTTGAGGAGCTGGGCTACGTAGATCCGTATCACCTCCAAAGACTCTTCGTCCGAGCAGCCGCGTTCGTGTTCTTGTCCAAGATAGAGGGGTTTGGGTACCCGCCTCTGGAAGCCATGAGCTACGGAGTTCCTGTTATCTGCTCGCGGACCGGTGCGATCCCGGAGATCGTGGGGGACGGAGCACTGCTGGTTGACCCGCAAGACGTCAGGGGGGCGGCCGGGGCTTTGAGTCGAGTGCTATCCGACAAGCGGCTTGCCGACCGCCTCGTTGCACGAGGTTTCCACGTGCTCAGGCGCTACAATTGGGATGATAAAGTGACGGAGTACCTATCAGCAATCGAACGCACCGGACGTTAGAGAATTCCGGTCGATGCGTCGAAACAAATGCGTCGAAGCAAAGGGTTGACGCTGTACCAAGATCGCTTGTATTGACCATGCTTGCGGCCGAGTCTATGCTCAATGCCGAAATGAGGAGCCGGTCAACTCTCACAATGGCACTCTTCTTAATCATGGGGCCGGCGCTCGTGCCGCTCCTGCCGCAAAGTGCGGAACTCCCGGGCCGAGAGAGCGGTTTCGGGATCTTCATTGGGGGTCACGTCGGTGACAGTGGATTGTCGCCGGCTACCGGATCGCTGTCCTATTCCATTGGGGGAGTTTTCGATATTGGGTTTGCTGCGTCCCAGATCCGTGACGAAATCGGCTCAGAAGAATCGAAAGAGCAGCGCATAGCCCTGGAACTCGCTGGACTCCCGGTCAAGCAGGGAGAGGACATACCTCTTTCGATCGAAGTCTCGACGGGCTACTTCGCGGGGGTCGTCGAAAGTGATGCCCTCTCGGATCAGGAGCTCAAACGGTCCAGCGCCGGGCTCGACGTTGGAATTCGGCTCATGCGAAGCATTCGTGTCACCGATATCTTTTCTTTTCGGATCGCGATGCGTGGCGCAATGACGTTCTCGCGAATTGTCACGGATTTGGATCATCAGTTCAATGCCGCCGAAGACCCTCCCGAGGCTGAGCGATATCCGGAGGCCGTGTCGGAGACCATGTTTTCTCTTGGTCCGGAGGTCGGGGTGTTCTTTCAGTTTCCAAGAGATAAAAGCGTCATAGGTGCGAGCGTTTCGGTGCTTTTTGAAGAGGACGAGGAACCGTCGACGGTTACCGGTTTACACTTCGTCGTGCCCAACTGAAACTGCCGGGACGACCGACGACCGGGCTCACTGTCGACGCCGCCCCTACTTCCCAACACAAAAGCTCGAGAACATCTGCTCCAAGAGATCCGCACTGCTTATCTCCCCAGTAATCTGTCCTAGAGCATTTAGGCACTGCTGGAGATCCTCCGAGATCAGATCGATGGTAATCCCGGCATCGAGTCCCCGGCACACTGCCTCCAGAGACCCGGCAGCCTCCTCCAGGAGCGCTTTCTGCCGGGGCGAGTCGATGATGGCACCGTCGGCCCTATCTCTTCCCAGGAGCTCTTCGATCAGTGCCGCCTCCAGATCGGCGATACCTTCGTGGGTCGTGGCACTTACCAGAATCGGCGCTCGAGCCTGCCCGGCGTCCCCGCGCCGATCGAGGGTGGCCGGCGCCTCGAATGCCGCGCGCTCCTCGCCGGAGAGTAGGTCCGCCTTGTTGTAGACCACCAGCTCGCGTACGTCTTCCTCGGAGGCCGCCGCGTGCCCCGCCGCCTGCCGGGCGTCGACCAGCCGAATCGCAAGATCGGCTTGTCGGATCAGCCGCTTGGTATGGGCGATGCCCCGGGCCTCGATACCCTCCCGGCTCTCACGCAGCCCAGCCGTATCGAAGAGCCGGAGGGGAATCCCCCGAATGTCGAGGGCAACCTCCA
>CAZTRQ010000014.1:0-2024 GCA_964616245.1 uncultured Spirochaetaceae bacterium
CCTACTCCTCGTCGAAGAGCCGATCCAGCCGGGCCCGGTTCCCGCGAACCGCCGCGACATCCGCGGGTGGTGCGTCGGACATCCCTTCTATCAGCTGCATCGCCTGTTCCATTTGCTGACGCATCATCTGTTTTTGCTCCGGCGTAAGATGCGGACTGTTTTCGATTTCCCGGAGCTGTGTCTCCATCTCCTGACGGTAACCCGGCGATTCCTCTTCCATTCGCATCGCGCCGTAGGCGTTCAAGACTCGAGCGCCAATAGCCGCCCATTCGTCCCCGTCGGAGAATCCGTGGCGTGCGATAATGCGCCGGACTTCAGCGTGCCGCTCGGCCACCTCGGCGAATGCGCCTTCGAAGTCCATCGGGTCCGACGGATCGTCGAAGTCGCTCTGGGTTTCCCCCCATTCTTGTATCTCTTCCATCGAATCGGCCCAGCGATTGACCGTGTTGTTGTCGAGGGCCTGTTGCGCGAATACCACGCCGGAGACCAAGAGCAGAGCCGCTGTCAAAAGTATCGATGTTCGTAATCTCATAGTTGCTTTCTCCTGGGGGGAGAATATCACCAACAACCACTCGCGCCTATACGGACTGCCCCGGAATGGAAAAGACTTGCGAATTAAATCGAATAATGATAAAATATTCGATATATGCAATCTGCCCCGCTTCCACCCGACGAAGAAGCGCGCCTCGCCAAACTGCGGTCCTACGGCATCCTCGATACTATCGACGAGAGGGAGTATGACGAGGTCGTCCGGCTGGTCGGGCAGATCTGCGAGACTCCTATCGCGAGCATCTCCTTCGTCGACAGCGATCGGGTCTGGTTCAAATCGACCCTGGGCTTGGAGCACCGGCAGATACCCCGGGAGATCGCCTTCTGCGACTACGCAATTCTCGACGATGAGCTCTTCGTGGTCGAAGATGCCCGGGCCGACGAGCGCTACCGTGACCATCCGCTGGTGATCGACACCCCGGGCATCCGCTTCTACGCGGGCATGCCCCTGGTAACACCGGACGGCTACCGGCTCGGGGCGCTCTGCGCCATAGACTCGGCGCCCAGGAGTCTGACGCCGAGACAGCGGCAGGCCCTCGAGACTCTGTCGCATCACGTCGTTAACCTCTTGGAGCTCCGAGCAAAGACCCGGACCCTGGAGGAGCTCTCGGACCTAAAGACCAGGATGATGGCGATTATGGGTCACGACCTTCGGTCGCCGATGGCGGCGGTCGCGAGCGCCGTGGCGCTCTTGAAAGACGAAGAGCTTACGGTGGATGACAGGGGCGCAGTTGTGCGGGAGCTCGGGCAGCTCCTCGATTCGACGCAGTATCTAATCGACAACGTGGTAACCTGGGCAAGCAGCGAGATGACCGGCCCAGCACCTTCTTCCTTGGACGTGGTCGACCTCCGAGATCTTTCCGAGGAACTCATCGAGTCGCTTTCCGACGGCTTTGCCGCAAAAGGTAATCGACTGACCGCGCATATTGATGGAACGGGGCCCATAGAGAGCGACCGGAACGTCCTTCTCTTTGTCCTGCGCAACCTGTTGGTAAACGCCAACAAGTTTACCAGCGGAGGGGAGGTAGAGCTTACCGCCGAAGAGACGGGAACCGAGGTTTGCTTAAGCGTCCGGGATACGGGTATCGGGATATCTCCGGCGCAACTCGAGGGACTCTTCGACTGGCGGGTACGCTCGAAGCGCACCGGCACCGCCGGGGAGAAAGGCTCCGGCCTGGCGCTCTTACTCTGCCAGGACATGGCGGCGCGTATCGGCGCCTCGTTGCTTGTGGAAAGCGCCGAAGGCGAAGGGTCTACCTTCCGACTGAGCTTGGGACGGTCGTAACATGCATATATCCGTAGGCCCCGACGGTAGCCTAACCCTTCCCCCGGAAGTGGCCCGGGCCTACGGTCTCGCTCCGGGCTCGAAAGCGCGCCTCGACGTTAAGGAGAACGGCTTCGTCGTCCGGCGCAGCCCGAGCCACCTTGCCCGGCTCTATGTCGAGTTGACCAACGGGTGCAACATCGACTGCCGC
>CAZTRQ010000014.1:2124-31937 GCA_964616245.1 uncultured Spirochaetaceae bacterium
TCGAGTTGACCAACGGGTGCAACATCGACTGCCGCACCTGCATGCGCAACGTGTGGGACCTTCAGATCGGTTTCTTATCCGAGGAGCTCTTCGAAAAGATTCGCAGCGAGGTAGCCGGCATGAAAGACCGACCCCTCGTCTTCTTCGGGGGCTTCGGCGAGCCGATGCATCACCCGAAGGCCCTCGAGTATATCCGAGCGATTCGGGAAACCGGCGCGGAAGTGGACCTTATTACCAACGGAACCCTTCTTACGCCCGAACGGATAGAAGAGCTAATCGCCGTCGGCTTACGGCGCCTCTGGGTATCCGTCGACGGCGCCCGGCCGGAAAGCTATTCGGATGTTCGTCTCGGAGCTTCCCTCCCCGTCGTTCTGAGGAATCTCAGACACCTGCAGAATCGAAAGCTGCTGCTTGCCAAGACACTCCCGGAGGTGGGAATCGCCTTTGTCGCGATGGAGAAGAACATCGCGGACCTCCCGGAAGTCGTCAAGATCGGTTTGAACCTCGGGGCGGAGCGCTTTTCCATCAGCAACGTCTTGGCCCACGACACCCGCCTGAAGGCTCAGACCCTCTACGACGCCGAGCTGGCGAAGTGGAATGCGAAACGTCCGAAGGTCGAGCTTCCCCGGATGGATTTTGAAAACTCCCGGGTTACCGAGGCGCTCCAGGGGGTTATGGACGCCGGGTCCCGGGCCCTCGGAACGCCGGAGCTCGGTCTTTTTCCGCCGGCGAATCGGTGCCCCTTCATAGAAAAGGGCAGCATGAGCATCCGGTGGGACGGTGAGGTGGCCCCCTGTCTCGCCCTCCTCCATACCCACACGCACTACGTCGACGATATCTCCCGGACGAGTCACGCCCACACCGTCGGTTCCATCAAGGAGCGGTCCCTCACCGAGATCTGGAGCGACCCCGACTACCTCGACTTCCGGGAGCGCCTCGATGCCTTCGATTTTGCTCCCTGCACGACCTGCCGGAGCTGCGAAAGGATCGAACAGAATCTCTCTGACTGCAGCGGAAACGAAAAGCCCACCTGCGGAGGATGCCTCTGGGCCCAGGGCTTTATCCGTTGCCCCTAAAGACCGGCGGCGGACCTCCGGCGTGGCCGACCTCCCGGGCGACGGGGTTAATCTTTTGGTTGACGCTTAATCCGGCCTAAGCGCCGACTCTAAGCCTTATTTCCGCGTGGGCGCCGTCTGCGTTTCGGAGCTCGAGGCGTCCACCGTGTTGGACAGTCAGGGCGTCTACGACGGTCAGGCCGAATCCATACTCCGCATCGTCTAGGACCGCATCGGGAAACCCGCAACCGTCGTCGGCAATCTGGTACTGTTTGTCTAGCTTTCCTCGGCCTCGACCACCTCCTCCCCGACGCGTTCTTGGATGGCCCGGCGGGCGAGGCGGGTTACGTAGATGGTAACGGTTACCGTCGCCACCAACCCGACGCCGTAGAGAATCCACTCCGCGGTTGTCCGGGCGCGCCCCTCGGTCCCGAGGGCGGCGAGGCTTTCGATCAGCGACCCGATGTAGACGTACATGATGGTCCCGGGGATCATCCCGATCCAGGACGCCAGCATGTAGGAGCCGACATTCACCTTGGTAAGCGCGAAGGCGTAGTTCGAGAAGTTATACGGAAAGATGGGAGAGAGGCGGAGCAGAAAGACGATCTTGCCCCCTTCCCGGCCGATGGCCTCGTCGACGGCGCTAAAGCGCTCGCTCTTGGCAATCTTTGCCGCCACCCAGTCCCGCATAAAGTAACGCCCGACCAGAAAGGCTGCGGTGGCCCCGAGGGTGGACCCCACCGAGACGTAGATGGTGCCCCAGAGGACTCCGAAGAGGGCGCCGGCCCCGAGGGTCAGGATGGACCCGGGCACCAAGAGCACCGTAACCAGGATGTAGAGGACGATAAAGATAATCGGCCCGATGGCGCCGATGCTGTCTATCCAGTCCAAAAGCTGCCGGAGGTACCGCGGCACCTCGAGGAAGTAGCCCGCGGCGACGAGGGCCACCGCCAGAACGAGAAGGAGAATGACCCGGGTCCTACTTTTCATCGTCGGCCCCTTCAGCGTGATGGTCCGACCCCGCGACCCCGCGGTAGCGGAAGAGGAACCGCAGGATTCCCCGGACCTTGTCGTTGAAGAGCTTCGGCCCCATGTGGGCGCTCACGGTCTTCCGCGTAATCTCGCTTAAGGTCGGGTAGGGATAGATGGGCGACATCAGCTCTTTGAGCTTCCAGCCCTGGGATACCGCGAAGACCGATGGCATCAAGAGCTCCCCGGCGTGGATACCGGCAACCTGGGCGCCGATTACCCGCTCCTTGGGGTCGACGAGAATCTTCATCATCCCTTCGGGCTCCGCCTCGGCATGCGTCCGATCGATGCCGCTGAAGGGCTGGGTGATCGCCTGGTAGGTGATGCCCGCCTGCTCGGCCGCCCGCTCGTTGTACCCGATGTTCGCGAGCTCCGGATCGGTGTAGGTGCACCAAGGGACGTTGCGGTAGCTCATGACCCCGCCGGCGTGGAGCGCCAGCCGCCGGACCGCCAAGGAACCCTCGGCTCCGGCGACGTGGGTAAAGAGGAAGCGGCCGTTGCAGTCGCCGATCGCCACGATGTGCTTCTGACTCGTTCGGAGCTTCGCGTCGGTGGTAATAAAGCTCTTCTCCACCGCCACCCCGGCCTTCTCCAGGTCGAGATCGTCGGTGTTACCCTTCCGGCCGGTGGCGACCAGAATGTCGTCGGCGGTTAGGGTAACTTCGGCTCCGTCGTGCTCCAACACCACGGTCTTCGAGCCCCCGGAAGCCTCGACCCGCTGCACCTTCGCTCCCAGGTAGAGAGCCGCGCCTTCGGCCCGGAGGCGGTCGGCGACAAAGGCGGCCATGTCGGCGTCCTCCCGGGGTAGCAGTTGAGGCGCGACGTCGATAAGTGAGACCTCGGTGCCGAGGCGGGTAAAGGCCTGGCTCATCTCCGCGCCGATGGGTCCCCCGCCGAGGACGATAAGCTTCTTCGGAAGAGCCTCCAAGGAGAACATATCGAGGTTCGTCAGATAGCCCGCGTCTTCGAGGCCGGGTATCGGGACCGCCCGGGGGGAGCTTCCGGTCGCGAGGACGATTCGCTTCGCCGAGTAGACCGTCCCGTCGTCGAACTTTACCTCGTGGGGAGAGACGAACCGGACATGCCCGAGAAAGACCTCCGCCCCAAGATTCCGGAAGCGCTCGGGAGAGTCGTGGTAGGCGATCGAGTCTATTACCGATTGTACCCGAGCGTTGACGTCCTTGATGTCGATCCGGGGCCGCGGCGTCTCGGGAAGGCCGTATTTCGGAAACTCCTTTAACTGCTGGTAGACCGTCGCGGTCTTCAACAGCGACTTGCTCGGCACGCAGCCGTGGTAGAGACAGTCTCCCCCGAGCTTCTTCGGCTCGAAGAGCCCCGTCTTTAGCCCCAGCTGGGCGGTACCCGCGGCGACGGTCAACCCCGCGGCCCCCCCTCCGATAACCAGAATGTCGTGTGTGTAGCGTGCCATCGATTCTCCTTTCCAAAATACGACTGTTCAACTAAGATATAGTCAAAGGTATATATAGCATTATGTCAAACAAAAAGCCAAATTTCTTGCCGAAAACTGATAATAAACTCTTCGTGTTGACATACACGCGAGGAAATACGAGGTTCCCGGTAGCGTTTTGAAACAGAGAGAAAGGAAACGACCAACACAGCGTCTCCACCGTAATCCTTGGTTCCTCGGAATAGTCTCTGTGTCCGCCGTCTTGTTCGTCTGGCACGTCGTCACCGCCCTGCAGATTTTTCCCGAGCTCTTCGTTCCCCGGCCTCGGGCGGTGGCGGCGAGTTTCGTCCAGATTGCCACCGAGGGCTACCGTGGGGGCACCCTCGCTCAGCATTTAGGAGCGAGCCTCTTCCGGGTACTTCTCGGTTTCGCCTTGGCTCTGGTAACCGCCGTCCCGATCGGTCTCGCTATGGGGTATAATCGTGTCGTTAGAGGCCTTCTCGACCCGATCATCGAGTTCTATCGGCCCCTCCCGCCTTTGGCCTACTACACCATTCTCGTCGTTTGGCTCGGCATCGACAACGAGTCGAAGATCGCCCTCCTCTTCCTCGCCGCCTTTCCGCCCCTCTCTATTAGCGCGATGTCCGGAGTCCGGGGGATAAGCCCGGACCGAATCCACGGAGCCCTCTCCCTCGGGGCGAGCCACCGGCAGGTCTTCCGGCATGTCGTCTTTCCCTCCTGCCTCCCGGAGATCTTTACCGGAATACGCGTCAGCATCGGCTTTACCTACACGACGTTGGTTTCCGCCGAGATTGTCGCCGCGACCTCAGGAATCGGGTGGATGGTTTTAGATGCAAGTAAATTCTTGCGAAGTGATGTTATATTTATGGGTATTATCGTGATGGGGCTTACAGGCCTTCTCCTCGACCGCCTCGTTCGGCTGGTCGAGGCACGACTCGTGCCCTGGAAAGGGAAATAAACACTATCGGGAGGCAAAGATGCATCACCGTTATCGGATTTTAGCTGGGCTGTTGTTGTTGGTTGTCGTTTCGGGGGCCTGGGCCCGGGGCGTCGAAGAAGACGAGGCGCTACCCCGGGAGGTCGTCATCGGGTTTCAGACGATACCCAACGGAGCGATCGTGGCAAAACACATGGGGTGGCACGAGGAGACCCTCGGCGTCCCGATCCGGTGGGTACAGGTCGACTCCGGCCGAGACCTAAACACCGGCATAGCCGCAGGCTCTATAGATCTCGGTCTCGGTGGGAGCAGTACCACCGTCGCCGCCATCGCCCAGGGGCTCGAAGCGGAGGTCTTCTACATCTACGACATCATCGGGGACAACGAAGCCCTGGTGGTCCGAGAGGACAGCGGCATCCGTGACGTTGCGGACCTCGTCGGAAAGACGGTGGCCGCCCCCTTCGGCGCGACGACCCATTACCACCTTCTTGCCGCCCTGGAGCTCGCCGGTGTGGACCCCGAAGCTCTTCGGATAATAGACCTCCAGCCCCCGGACCTTCTCGCGGCCTGGCTCCGGGGCGATATCGACGCCGGTTTCGTCTGGGAGCCGACCCTGGCCCGAATGCTCGAATCCGGTGGCCGCGTCTTGGTAAGCAGCCGCACCCTCGCCGAGGCGGGGTTCGTAACCGGCGACATCGGCCTGGTTCGGAAAGAGTTCTCCGAGCGCTATCCGGACCTCGTCGTCGCCTACCTGGAGAATCAGATCCGGGCCGTGGAGCTGGCCCGCAGCGACCCGGCCGCTGCCGCGGAAGCGGTAGCCGACGAGTTCGACATCCCCGTGTCCGAAGCGCGGCGTCAGTTGGACAGCATCATCCTTCTGACCGGAGAACAGCAACTCGGTGCACCCTACCTCGGCACGGCGGAGAATCCCGGAGATCTGGCCCTCGTCTTCAAGGCGACGGGAGACTTCCTGGAGGCCCAGGGGACGATCGGCACCTCTCCTCCCCTAGAGGTCTTTCGGGACGCGATAAACCCCTCTTACTTGGAAGAGGCGGTGCGTCGACGGTCGGAGGCTAGGTAAATAGCGACGATACTTCAGCTCCAAGGCGTATCGGTAGTCTACCCCGGGGCGTCGGGAGAAATCGCGGCGGCGACCGATGTCACCCTCTCCGTCGAGGAACAAGAGTTCCTCGTCCTGGTTGGTCCTTCGGGGTGCGGCAAGACGACCCTCCTCCGGGTTATGGCGGGAATTCAACCGCCGACCGAGGGGGGAGCCTACGACGCCGGGGAGATTATTACCGCTCCAAGCTGGCGCCGCGGCATTGTGTTTCAGAACCCTCACCTCTACCCCTGGCTGACGGTCTTCGGTAACGTCGAGTTCGGCCTGCGGATGCGAAGAATCGCCCGGAGCACTCGGCAAACCGAGGTCGAGCGCTTCCTCCGGCTGGTTCACCTCTGGGATTACCGCGACGCCTACCCCTACGAGCTCTCCGGCGGCATGCAACAGCGCGCTGCGATCGCCAGGGTGCTCGCCAACGATCCCCACATCCTTCTCCTCGACGAGCCCTTCGGAGCCCTCGACGCGATGACCCGAGAGCGAATGCAGGACGAGCTCCTCTCTATTTGGCGGGAGACGAAAAAAACCATCGTTCTGGTCACCCACAGCGTCGAAGAAGCGGTGTACCTCGGCTCCCGGGTGGTCACCCTCTCGAACCGACCGGCGCGGATCGTCGCCGACATCCCCTGTGACATCGACCCCAGAATCACTCCCCGGACGTCGCAGCGATTCGCGGCGCTTCGGGAACGGGTAAGGGACAGTATCGAGATGCCCGAGGAGACGGGACCTAAACGAGAACGGTCGAAATGATGCGTCCGATAATGTCGATCTCGTCCTGCACGACGGTGTGCGCCATCCCCGGATTTCGTCGGCGGAGGCCCCGCGGCCGTGGATCATCACCATCAACCCCCGGGACCTCCGAGGGAAAGCACGTAGAGCCGCTGGGGCTGGGGGCGAAAGCCGACGCTCGAGATGCGATGCTTAAGGCGCAGGGCGGCCTTTCGAAGGTCGGCGTATTCTTCGGTCCCCTCGGCGAGCTCCACGTAGGCTTCGAGGAACTCCAGTCGACCCGATAGGGTCTCCGGGTCGTCGGGATCGGGGTACTCCGTGGTTTCGAGCTCGACCGCCGGCGCGGCGGACGGGTCGTCAAGTTTTAGCAGGGCTCGGAGCTCGTCGGCGGTGTAGGTTTCCCGGTGCTCTATCCCTTTAAGGCGGTCGATTCGCGCCTTGAGGTGGTGGAGGTCCCGGGCGTTCTCCTGGTCGGGAGCGAGTCCGTCCTGGATCATCTCGTTTACCACCAAAACACCCCGGGGGCGGAGCACTCGGCGGAGCTCCTTTAGCACCACCTGTGGCCCTCGGACGTGGTGGAGGGCGTTGGAAATGGAGACGGTGTCGAAGCGTCCCTCCTCGATTTTTAGGTGATGAGCGTCGCCGGTCTCGAAAAAGACGTTGCCGAAGTGGCCTTCGAAGAGACCTCGAGCGGTGGCCAAGCTCTCCTCGTCCGGGTCGATGCCACGGGCACTTCGGTAACCGGCGGCCGCCTCGAGGAGGCGTTCGGTAAACTCTCCCTCGCCGCAGGCGACGTCGAGATAGTCTCCGAGATCCCGGTATGCGAAGTAGTCGTCGAAGGCGCTCATAAGGTGGCTAGGCGGCCCGAGGCCGAACCACGGCGCCGAGGGCCTCCTCGATAAGCTCTTCGGTGGACCAGTCGGCGAGGGTTCGGTCGCCGAGGAGGCGACGCCACCGTCGGGCCCCGGGGCGCCCGTGGAAGAGGCCCATCATGTGTTTGGTAATGTTGTACCGGTTGATGCCCTGTGCTTCGGCTGCCTGGATGTAGGGAACCATGCGACGGACCACTTCGGCACCCCGGGAGAGGTCCGCGGCGCGCTCCCCGGTACCGGCAGCCGTTTCCCGCCCCGGAGCGTCGTCGCCGGTTTCCAAGAGTGCCTCTTCGAGCTCGGTAAGAAGGAGGGGGTTGTCGTAGGCGGCGCGGCCGATCATGACCCCGTCGAGACCCCGGCGCAGGTGCTCTGCGGCATCGGCAACCGACGCGATGTGCCCGTTTGCCTCGATGAGAAGCTGCGGAAAATCCGCCTTCAGACGATAGACGTCGTCGTAGCGCAGGGGCGGAACCTGACGGTTCTCCTTCGGGGATAGTCCGGCAAGGATGGCGATCCGGGCGTGAACGATGAACCGCCGGATTCCGGCGGCGGCGACGGTCTCGACGAAATCCTTGAGCTCCTCGTAGCTCTCCCGGCCGTCGATCCCGATTCGGTGCTTGACCGTCACCGGCCGATCGGTCTCCCGCTGCATAGCGGCGACGATGTCCGCCACCTGCTTCGGGCGAGCCATCAGACACGCGCCGAAGGCGGCTTGCTGCACCTTGTCGCTCGGGCAACCGACGTTCAGGTTGTATTCGTCGTAGCCGTAGGCCTCGGCAATCGCGACGGACCGGGCGCAGGCCTCCGGATCGTCTCCCCCGAGCTGAAGCACGAGGGGATGCTCGACGGCGTCGTGGGCGAGAAAGCGCTCCTGGTCTCCGAAAAGGATGGCCCCCGTCGTCACCATTTCCGTGTAGAGAACCGTCTGGGAGACGAGCCCCCGAACGAAAAAGCGGTAGTGTCGATCGGTGTACTCCATCATCGGAGCGACACTTATTCGCATAGAAGAATCACCTTGCCGGTTGTTTTTCGTCCCTCGAGAAGCTCGTGGGCCTGCTTCGCCTCGGCCAAGGGGAGCTGCGTGCCGATGCGAAGGTTGAGCTTTCCCGAGGCTATCCACTCGAAGACGTCGTGTGCCCGTTCTTCGAGCTCCCCCCGGGTCGCGGCGTAATGAAAGAGGGAGGGCCGGGTCAGGTACAGCGATCCTTTGCGGCCGAGGATGCCGGGGTCGAAGTCGGGAATTTTTCCGCTGGACTGGCCGAAGGAGACCAGCATGCCTCGCTGTCGGAGGCAGTCGAGACTCTGCAAGAAGGTGGTCTTACCGACCGAGTCGTAGACCACGGGACACCCTTCTCCCCCGGTCTCCCTCTTTACGACCTCGACGAAGTCCTCTTCGGTATAGCGAATGGCTACATCGAGCCCCGCCTCCCGGGCAAGATTCGCCTTTTCCTCGGTGGAGACGGTACCGAGAACCCGGGCTCCCCGCATCTTTGCCATCTGGACAAGAAGAAGTCCGACTCCCCCCGCGGCGGCGTGAACGAGGACGGTATCTCCTTCCCGTATCGGGTAGGTGCTATGGGAGAGGTAATGGGCCGTCATTCCCTGCAGAAGAGCGGCAGCCGCGGTGGGAAAGTCGACGCCGTCGGGAACACGGAGAAGCTGGGCTGCAGGAACGGCGACTCTCTCGGCGTAGGAAAAGGGGACGTTCGTGTAGGCCACCCGGTCGCCGGGTTCTAAGTCGCGCACCCCCTCGCCCACGGACTCGACGGTACCCGCACCCTCGAGACCGAGGATCCGGGGGAGATCGACGGGATAGAGGCCGGTTCGATGGTAGGTATCGATAAAGTTGACCCCGGCCGCAGCGAGGCGGATTAAAGCTTCTCCGGCATCCGGAGTCGGGTCTGGAACATCGGTGTAGGTAAGAACTTCGGGTCCACCGTGTTGCGTTATCTGAATCGCTTTCATCGTTCAAAGATACAAAGAATCTTCGATTCTTTGAATAATACCGGACCCGATGCACTCCTCTCCGAGGTAGAACACGGCGAACTGACCGTCGGCGACACCCCGCTCTGCCTCCGATAGCTCGACGAGCCCCCGGCTCGGATCACCGCCGTCGACGGTAAGGCGTCCGGAGAGAAAGCCGGGACCGTGGCGCACCTTCAGCCGGAGTTCGAGCTCCGCCGACACCGACAGAAGCTCTCCGCCGCTTCCCAGGCGATTGATCCCCCGGACCGCGAATCGTTTCGTCCGCAGGTCGCACTCGGTCTCGGCGTGGGCAACGACTATCCGGTTTTCCGCGATATCCTTCGCGACGACGTACCACGGCCCGCCCCCGAGACCGAGGCCCTGTCGTTGCCCCGGAGTGTAGAACCAGTGCCCCTGGTGGGTGCCGAGAATGTTTCCATTGGAAACATCGACGATGGGCCCCGGGAGCTCCCCGAGGTGATGCCCTACAAAGTCGCGGTACCGGATCTTCCCGAGAAAACAAATGCCCTGGCTGTCGGGTCTATCCCGGTTCGGGAGATTCCACCTCCGGGCCCGGTCTCGGACCTCCTCCTTGGTCAAACGCCCCAAGGGAAAGCGAGCACCGGCGAGCTGCTCCGGGGAGAGGCGCGAGAGAAAGTAGGTTTGATCCTTGACGGGGTCCGGGGCCCGGAAGAGCTTCGGACCCGAGGGGTCGGAGGGGCCGGCGCCCGCGCCAGGACCGGCCTCGGTCTCGCCGTTGCGGTGCTCGACCCGGGCGTAGTGCCCCGTCGCGACCCGGGACCCGGCAGGAAGCGCCTCGACGAAGGCCTTGAATTTGATATCGGCGTTGCAAAAAAGGTCGGGACTCGGGGTCCGGCCGAGACGCAGCTCGTCGAGGACGTAGGATACGACCTTGTCGTGGTACTCCCGTTGAAGCGAAACGACCCGGAGGGGGACGTCGAATTGCCGCGCGACGGCCTCGGCGTAGCTTAGGTCCTCTTCCCAGGGGCAGTTCCCGAGATACGAAAGCTCGTCTTCGAGCCAGACCTTGAGATAGTAGGCTTCTAGTGGTTCGGAGGTCTCTTCCCGGAGGAGCCCCAGGGCGACCGAGCTATCCACGCCTCCGGAGAGCAGAAGGGCGAGCATCGGATGCATTATAGACGCAAGCCCCGTTCAACCGATACCCTTAGGTCCCAAAGGAGCACCCCGCGATGGCCAAAAAACCCGCCCGCAAGCCCGAAGCCGCAGACAGAGAGGCAGCGCTCGCCGAGCGGAAAAAACGGCACCTGGAAATTTGCCTCGACGCCCCTAAGTACACCGTCGAGTACGGAAGCGCCTGGTTCGAACACCTGACCCTCATCCACACCTCCCTCCCGGAGCTGTCGACGGCGGATCTCGACACCCGGACCACCTTCCTCGGCCACGCCGTCGCCCTGCCGATTCTGATTTCGTCGATGACCGGGGGCAGCGACGAGGGGTATCGCGCCAACAAGGACCTCGCGAGAGCAGCGCAGGAGTCGGGCATACCCGTCGGTATGGGGTCTATCAGGATTCTCTTTCGGAAACCGGAGGTCTTCGAACACTTTTACCTAAAGAAGTACGCTCCGGACGTCCCGGTAATCGCCAACTTGAGCGTCGTCCAGCTCCGCGACCTTCCGGTCGACGAGGTAACCGAGCTCCTAAAACGCCTCGAAGTCCAGGGACTGGTCCTCCACCTGAACCCGGGGCAAGAGCTCTTCCAAACCGACGGCGACCGGGACTTCCGGGGGCTCTACGACACCATCGCCCGGTACATAGATATGTCCCCGGTACCCATTCTGGTCAAGGAAACGGGATTCGGAATCCGGCCCGCGGCGACCCAGGCCCTCCTCTCCCTCGGGGTCGACTACGTAAACGTCGCGGGTGCCGGCGGAACCAACTGGGTCAGCGTCGAGGGTTACCGCCACGACGAATGGGGGGATGCCCCCGCGGACTTCGAGACCTGGGGTCTGCCTACGGCGGTCCTCCTCGACGCGACCCACACTACCTCGGGCCGGGTCATCGCATCCGGGGGCATCCGGACCGGCGTCGACATCGCGAAAGCGACGGCCCTCGGGGCGGCGATGTGCGGAATCGCGCTGCCCTTTATTCGCGCGGTCTTCGAGAACGGAGTCGACGGCGTCCTGGCAAAGATCGCGGAGCTTCGAAAATCGCTGGAAACCGCGATGCTTTTGACCGAGTCGCGGGATATCTCGACTCTCCAAGGAGCCCCCCTTCTCCGGAGCGTCGAGTTCAGCCACCGGGTCGAGCAACTCTCCCGAATCGAGACCGGCGCCCGGTGAGGGAGGTCGTCGCCGTAGCCGCCCCCAACCTCGCCTTGGTCAAGTACTGGGGCAAGGCTTCGGTGGAGCGGAACCTTCCGGCAACTCCGAGCATCGGGATTACGTTAAAGCGCCTCTGGTCGGAAGTCTCGGTCGCCGAAAGCACGTCGGAGGACCGGGTTGTCGTCGACGGGGAGCGGCAGGAGATCTCCCGGTTTCTCCCTTTCTTGGACGGGCTGCGGGAACGGGGGAAGACCGCCTGTCGCTTCTCTGTTAACGGAACGAACAACTTCCCCGGGGCTGCGGGGCTCGCGAGCTCTGCCTCCGGGTTCGCCGCATGCGCCAAAGCGGGTCTCCACCTTCTCGGCCTTGCCGACGACGAGCGGTCAGTGTCCTCGTTGGCTCGGATCGGCTCCGCCTCCGCAGCGCGGTCGGCCTTCGGCGGTATCTGCCGCCTCGATCGACAGGCGGAGCGCGCCGAGCCCCTCTACGACGAAGCCTGGTGGCCCGAATTGCGCCTCGTGGTCGTGGTCGTCTCTCAGCAGAAGAAGTCCGTTTCCTCTCGGAACGCGATGGAGCGGGCGCGGGAAACATCACCCTACTACCCCGCCTGGGTCGAAAGCGCGTCGGAGATCTCCGCCGCCGCACAGGCGGCCCTCGCCGGCCGGAACCTGGAGGCCCTCGGGAGGCAGATGCAACGGAGCTACCTCGGTATGTTCGGAACGATGTTTAGCTCGGTTCCGCCGGTTGTCTACTGGCTCCCGGAGAGCCTCGCGGTCATCCATCGCTGCGACAGTCTCCGCCGGGAAGGAGTTCCCGCCTGGGAAACTATGGACGCGGGGCCCCAGGTGAAGATCCTGACAACAGAGGAACACGTTCGGCGAGTACGACGAGCTGTGGAAGAGCTGGGAGTCGCAGACCGGGTGCTGGAAACCGAGATCGGGGGGGCTCCCCGGATCCTTCGGAAGGGGTGACCGAAGAATGGGCTCGCCTGTCTGCATCGGAGCCTCGGCTCCCGGGAACCTTCTCCTTTTCGGAGAGTACGCCGTTACCGTCCCCGGCGGACTGGGAATCGCCTGCGGCGTCGAGCCCCGGGTATCGGGGGTCATAGAGGAGGCGCCGGAGTTTTCGATCCTCGGCACGACCGGCAGCACCGGTTTCGCCTGGGAGCTCGGAGAGCCCCGGTCTGCTCCCGGGACGCGGTCCGGTGCGGGTGACGGGTCCGAAGCCGATGCCGGACCCCGGGCCGCCTCGCCGCCTCTTCTTGCCGCCTGCGTCGAAGCCGCGACGTCGGCATCGGGCTTCGACATAACCGCCCTATCCGCCATTGCCTATCGAATCCGTATCGATTCGTCGGCCCTCTACCGGGAGGAGGGAACGAAA
This sequence comes from uncultured Spirochaetaceae bacterium, assembly GCA_964616245.1. Lineage (GTDB taxonomy): Bacteria > Spirochaetota > Spirochaetia > DSM-27196 > PWMO01 > CAYPUT01. Next base: position 14,941 of record CAZTRQ010000014.1, read on the forward strand.
CGGGGGCTCGGCTCCAGTGCCGCGGTGGCGGTGGTCCTCTCCGCGCTCCTCCTCTGCCTTTTTCGCGGCTCCAAACCGACGCCGGAGGAGGTGTTCGACTGCGCTCTCGAGGCGCACCGCGGGAGCCAAGGGGGCCGGGGAAGCGGCTACGACGTCGCGGCCTCGACCTTCGGGTATCTCGGTCTCTTCGAAGGTGGGGAGAAGCCGAAGTGGCGGCCCCTTTCGGCGGGCTGGTTACCGTCCCTTTCCCTCCACCAGGGTCCAAAGGACGTTTCAACGGGACCGGCAATCCGCCGCTTCGAGGAGTGGAAAACCGCCGCGCCGGGGCGCTTCGGGGCCTTTATGGAGGCCTCGAACGCCGGGGTGGAAGCCCTGACCAAGGCGGGCTCCTGGCGGGAGGCGGTTCCGACGGCCCGGAGGCTCTCGGAGCTCGGAAGGGAGCTTGGTCGGCATCTCGATACACCGGCGGAAGTTCCAGAGACACTCGGCACTTGCCGCGACCGAGAAAATCGCTCATCTTTAGACCCGGAACCGACGATAGTCAAGGCCGTCGGGGCCGGAGGCGAGCTTTTCGTCTCCTTCGACGCGAAGAAGGGGCAGGAAGCACGCCTCGCGGAGGGTATACGGTGGCATACATAGGCAGAGCCTGGGGCAAGCTTCTTCTCTTCGGTGAGCATGCCGCGGTCTACGGCTATCCCGCGGTGGGCCTGGCGCTTCCGGAGACCATGGAGGTGGAGATTACCTCTGCGGGAACTCCGGCGGGTCCCGGGGAAACCGTGCTCCGGCCGGACATGCCTCCCTTCAGCTCGATGGTCCGAGCCCTGGAGGCTCTCTTTCCCCCGATTTCTGCATCGGGAATAATCGATCGACTACGGGGCGGAGTTCGGATTATGTCGAGCATTCCGCAGTCCCTCGGTTACGGCTCCTCCGCGGCACTCTGTTCCGCCTTCTCTCGGGTGGCTCTCAACGTCCTCGCCGACGTGGGAATCGTCGCGACCGAGCAAGACGTCTGGCGGGTGGCAAACAAACTCGAACGGGTGTTCCACGGGACCCCATCCGGTATCGACACCGGGCTAGCAACCCTCGGAGGCATCCAGGCCTTCTACTTCGGCACCTCGGACCTCCCCTCGGCGTTACCCCTTCCGTCGTTTCCCTTTTCCATGGTAACCGGTGCGGTTCCCCGGGAAGCGTCGACGAAAGATCTTGTCGGCGCCTTGAGGCATCGGATCGAAGCCGGCGACGCGGAGGTAAGGGCGCAATTAGAATCCCTCGGTAAAACGGCGGAGCGTGGCATCGCCGTAATCCGGGACCCCGAAGCCGACCACACGGCGAAAATCGGCACCTTGGCAACGGAAGCCCACGCCGGTTTGAGAAGCCTCGGCTTGAGCACCGAGCCCCTCGAAGTCGCGCTGGAGGTGGGAATGGACTCCGGGGCGACGGGGGGAAAACTGAGCGGCGCCGGCGGTGGCGGCGCGTTCTACCTGATGTTTCGGGAAACCGAAGAGGCCCAGAAAGCGTATGGGGCGCTGCGGAAACGATTCCAGCGTTACCCCGAAGGGGACCAATGGCCCCTCCGGGTCTTCGAGGCCAGAAACGGCGGAGTACACCGGGTGGCGGCCTAGGCCGCCTGGGAACGCGTTCTTATGAGGGTCGCCGGCCGACAGTCCTTATCCGAGATTAAACTTACCGGTAGAGTTCAAGTCGTCGAAGGCGGCCTTCAGTCGGTCGACCACACCCTTCTCGCCGAGGTGCATCCAAGCCCGGGGGTCGATCTGCTTCTTGTTCGGCTTGTCGGGCCCTTCGGGGTTGCCGATCTGCGATTTTAGGTAGCCGTCGTACTTGTCCATGTACTCTTTGACCGGGTGGGTAAAGGCCCACTGAGTGTCGGTGTCGATGTTCATCTTGACGACGCCGTAGGACACCGCCTCTCGGATGTCTTCTCGAGAGGATCCAGAGCCCCCGTGAAACACCAACGTCAGCGGCTTCTCGCCGGTGTTACGTTCGGCTTGGACCTTATCCTGGGAGTGCTTTAAAATATCCGGACGGAGCTTTACGTTTCCCGGCTTGTAGACTCCGTGGGTGTTGCCGAATGCCGCGGCGACGATAAAGTTACCGACCCCGTTGAGGGTATCGTAGGACTGCAAGACCTCTTCCGGTTGGGTGTAGAGACGGGCGTTGTCGATGGCGGTGTTGTCGACACCATCCTCTTCTCCGCCGGTTACGCCGAGCTCGAACTCGAGAGTCATGTCGATCTTGTCCATCCGAGCCAGGAATTCCTTGCAAATCGCCAGGTTCTCTTCGAGGGGCTCTTCCGAGAGGTCGAGCATATGGGAGCTGTAGAGCGGCTTGCCGGTTTCTTTGTAGTACTCTTCCCCAGCAGATAGCATTCCGTCGACCCAGGGCAGAAGCTTCTTCGCACAATGGTCGGTGTGAAGAATGACCGGTACGCCGTATTTCTCGGCGATAATCCGAATGTGGTGAGCTCCCGCCACGGCGCCCGCGACCGCCGCCTCCTGTCCGCTGTTGTCGAGGAACTTCCCGGCGTTAAAGTGGGCGCCACCGTTTGAAAACTGAATGATAATCGCCGACGAAGCTTCCCGAGCGGCGGCTAAGGCCGCGTTCACGCTGCTCGATCCTATTACGTTGACCGCCGGCAGCGCGCACTGTACCTCTTTGCAGTAGCCGTAGAGCTCTTGAACGGCTTCCCCGGTTACGATTCCGGGCTTGAGCTTGAGTTTATCCATCGATCTTCTCCTCTATTCTTTCGATGCGCGCCGGCTCTGTAGCTTAGCCATAAGACGCGCGAAAATACCCCGCGGCAACAACCGTGCCGCCCAATCACTGATTCCGTACCAGCGATAGAACGCAACGGTACGCCTTCTCCGGGCGGCTCGGTAGGCCCAACGGGCTACCGTTTGCGGGTCTTCCGCCCTGGTAGTTCGATAATACCGCTCTTCATCAAAACCCGCCACCCTCTGGAACCCCGTCGCGATGGGTCCCGGACAAACCGTCGTCACGGAAACACCCCGGGGCCGGAGCTCCTCTGCAAGAGAAACTCCGAAAGAGAGGACAAAGGATTTCGATGCGTAGTAGGTCGCCATCCAGGGCCCCGGGAGGATCGAACCTACCGAGGCGACGTTTAGAATCGCCCCGCCCTCTTCGATCATCCCGACGAGCTCCCGGGTAAGGGCGGTCAACGCCTCGATATTCAACCGGACGATACTCCGGAGCACTTCGGGGTCCGCCTCGGCGAAGGAACCGATGTCCCCCCGCCCGGCGTTGTTGACCAGCATCCGGAGCGGTCCTCCCTGGGCCCGGGCGGCTTCTGCAACCGCAGCTACACCCTCCGGCGTCTCGAGGTCCGCCGCAACCGGCAGGACAGCCCCTTCGGGGGCCTCTCGGGCCAGCTCCTCGAGGGCCTGTGTGCGCCTGGCGACGGCGAGAACCCGGTAGCCATCCTCGGCGAGGAGAAGCGAAAGGGCCCGGCCAAGCCCTTCGGAGGCGCCGGTAACCACGCAGAGGGGTCTGGATAATTCGTGCTTTATCACAGCTCTTCACTATCACCGGGAAGAATCGATTGTGACAAGGGCGCCCCTTTCGCTACTCTCCTAGGCATGGCCAAGCGACTCCTCTTCGTCGAGCCCTTCTACGGGGGCTCCCACCGACAGGTTGCCGACGCCCTGAGGGCCCGGAGCAGCTGGGAAATCGAGGTTGTGACGATGCCCGCCCGGTTCTGGCGGTGGCGCCGGCGTCTTTCGGCCTTCGAGATTGTCCGGCGGATGGAAGAGCGGGGCCAACGCCCCGGCGACTTCGACCTTGTCGTCGTCAGCGACTACGTCGATATCGGCGACCTAAAGGCGCTCTGGGGAAGCGGCACCCGGGGTCCCTTGCCACCGATCCTCTGGTATTGCCACGAGACGCAGAGCACCTATCCCCTTCCCCAGGGACAAACGGTGGGGGCGGATGTCGTCGCCACCGACATGCGCAACGCCCTCCACGCCGACTCCATCGCCTTTAATTCGCAGTTTCACCGAGACGCCTTTCTCGAGGCCTATCGGAGCTGTGCGGAGCTCCTCCAAAGCCGGGAGCCGGAGTGGAAAATCGCCCCGGTGGCGCAGAAGACACGGGTGCTCTACCCCGGCATCGAGTGCCCCGAGTCCGGAGGCTCCCGCCGGGAAACCGCCGAGGCAGCCGGGAATCCCATCATCCTCTGGAACCATCGCTGGGAGTACGACAAGAACTTCGGCGCCTTCTTTCGAGTGGTCTCTCGGCTCGCGGCGAAGGGTATCCCGTTCCGCCTCGCGATTCTCGGGGAGAGCCCCCAAGCCAAGCCCCAAACCTTCCTCCGGGCCCAAACCGAGCTCGCCGAGCGCATGGTCGCTTTCGGCTACGCCGAGGACCGGGGGGCCTACCGCGGGTGGCTCGAGGCGAGCGACATCGTAATCTCTACCGCGATTCAAGAAAACTTCGGCATTGCGGTTCTCGAAGCAATGAGCGAAGGGTGCATTCCGCTCTTGCCCCGGCGCCTCTCTTATCCCGAAATCCTCCCGGAGTCGCTCCACACATCGTGTATCTACGAGAACGACGGCGAGCTCCAAGAGAAATTGGAGGGGATCCTCCGGTCCTTCTCGTCCGCCGGAACCCCGCGCACCCCCACAGCCCCCCCGGTCCGCCGGGCGGTCGTGGAAGCGGCTCGCCGTTACTGCTGGGACCGGCGGATCGTCGACTTTGACGACTGGTTTGAGGGCGTCAACAGGCCGGCTGATACCTAATGCGTTTCGTGAGAATCTGGTAATGCCAAGCGGAGATCCCCGCCTCGAAGGGTGAACCCTCGGAAGACAGATAGTCGAGGCCGAGTTGCTGGTTGGCCACGGGACGTTTTACCTGGGGAAAGACGACGAAGTCGTACTCTTCGAGGTGGCCGTAGGAGCGCATGCCTCCGGGTGGCTCCGGAAAGAACTCGTGGAGCGTCAGCGCCAAGAGCTTGGGCCCCTGGGTGTACTTGAGAACGGCCGTCTTTCTCGACAGCTCTTCTTCCGACTCGATGTAGAGAGTGTTCCCGTGGACCGCCGACGTCCCTTGGACAACCAGATCGAAGTCGGTATCCAACAAGCTCGGCGAATCCGGCCCGAGGAGGGTGTAGGTAACCGGGTCGAAGCGCCCTTCGGCTACATGGAGCTCGATGAGGTTTCCGGCCTTGTTGGGATGAGACAGAGCCTCGACCACCCCGAGGTTGTGCGTGTGGATCTTCAAAGGCTGGTGCGATTCGGCTACCCGGTCCCGCAAGACTTCCGCTAAGTGGGCGACGGTGGTCCCGGCCCCGAGGAAGAGCCGCGTCCGCTCCTGTGGAGTGCTCAACTGCCGCTCGATCAGGTCGGCGACTCCGTTGGCCACCCGAATCTTCTCAGCCTGGTGCAAGTGGCGCTTCTGGATGAAGCCGAGGAGGCGGGGGGTGACACTCAAGGCTTCGGCGTCGTTGCCATCCCGGGTTTTTTCGAAGAGGCGTACGCCGATCCGTTCTTCGTACTTTCGGACCTGGGTATAGATCCATTTGCTGTTCTGCCGGGGAGCACCACTCCGCTGGGCGAGCTCCTCCCGAAGCCGGTCTAAGGAAATGGCTACTCCGTGGATCGACGAAATGCCTCGGTCGTACGCTTCTTCCCAGAAGAGAGAGAAAATCAACTCCACCAATTCGTCTTTACTGAGGCGCTGCTTCGGCATTCACTACTCCCCAGGATAACCTGTCTCCCGGAGATTAGACTTTGGTTAGCTGTTAGCTAGTTTATGCCTAATTCCCGGCTCCCACAAGAATTTGAAGAAGGTGGGTCGGCTTCTTTAGAGTTTCTACGGATATCGAAAACAACAAACACGAAGGAGGTGTTTCATGAAGAAAGTACTGACCGTTATCTTTTTGGTGGTGATGGTTACCTCACTGGCGATGGCCGGCGGTGCCGGCGAGACCAGTGGAGCCGAGGGGAAGGTAACGCTTACCATTGCCGGACGCGATGGGGCCTACGGCGAGGCGATGGCATTGGCGGCGGCCGCCTACAGCGAAGAGAATCCGAACATCGAGTTCGAGATTCTTCAGCTTTCCGGTTCGGCCCTCTTCGAGCAAACCGTCGTAGATCTCCGGAGCGGAGCGGGATCCTACGACATCATCCTGATCGACGACCCGAACGCGCCGCAGTACATGGCCGCGGGGTGGCTCGCGGACCTCGACGAGATGTATTCCGCGCGGGGAATGAGCCTCGATGCCGACTTTATCGAGTCGGCGGTGGGTGTGGGGCGGTTACCCGCGAACAGCGGCACGCTCTACGCGCTTCCCCACGTGGGAAACGTCGAGCTCTTTGCCTACCGGACCGACCTGTTCGGGAAGCACAATCTTTCGGCCCCGGACACCTGGAACCAGGTTCTCGCGGCGGCCGAGGTGCTCTCGAAGAACGAGGAAGAGATAACCCCGGTACTCTTTCGCGGTTCGAAGGGCAACCCGATCGTGACCGGCTTTCTGCCGATCCTCTGGGCTTTCGGCGGTGACGTCCTCGACGAAAACGGAAACGTCGTTCTCGACTCCCCCGAGTCCCTCGCGGCCCTGGAGTTCTTCTTGGCCTTGAGCGTGCACGCCCCGGAGGGTGTGACCAACTATCAGAGCGCCCAAGTCCGGGACGCCCTCTACAACGGGAGTGGTGCCATCGCCATCGAGGTGTGGCCGGGATGGATCGCCAACATCAACAATCCTGCCGAGTCCGCGGTGGTGGGAAACATGGAGATCAGGGCCCATCCGGGACAGGTGCGCGGCTCCTCGCCGATGATCGGAATCTGGCTTGCGGCCATACCGGAATCGTCGGAGAACAAGGATGCGGCCTTCGACTTTTTGGCCTTCCTGACCAGCGAAGAGATGCAGGAACGGATTGCCATGGAAACCGGCGTACCCCCGACGCGGGTGAGCGTCCACCAGGTCCCCGCGCTCCAGGAGAAGTACTTCTGGTACCCGGCTCAGCTCGACGGTCTCCAGAACGGGGTAGCCCGTCCCCGGACCAACCAGTGGGCCGAGATAGAGGCCGCCTTGGGAGACTACCTCCAGCGCGCGCTTATCGGTGACCTGTCGGCGGGCCGCGCCCTCCGGGAAGCGGACAACCGTATCCAGGACATCGTAAACTAAGCATCGGATTCGATTTTCTATCGACGGGCGGGGGTCACCGGCTGACCCACCGTCCGTTTTTTGCATGGGCGTATCATCATGAGTAGTCTGCAACGTCGTCACCCCGAGTTCTACTATCTCCTCGCAGCTCCGACGGTCCTCGTCGTGTTCTTTCTTACGGTCTACCCGAGCCTCGCGGTCTTCTCTAATTCCTTCTTCGAATACGACTACATCGCCGGCACGCGGATCTTTAACGGGCTGGACAACTACCGGTCGATTCTATCCGATTCCCAGTTCCGTCAATCGGTCGTCAACACCACCGTCTTCGTGGCGCTTGCGGCGACCCTCGAGACGGCTCTGGGATTCCTTCTGGCGCTTCTCTACTACGAGCCCTTCCGGGGACGGAGAACCCTTGCGACGGTTACAGTCTTTCCCATGATGCTCTCCACAATGGTGGTAAGCGCAACCTGGCGGACGCTCTTCCATTTTAACATCGGGCCGATCAACTCGCTGCTCCGCTCTCTCGGAGCACCACCCGTCGGGTGGTTGATAAACCCGGATATCGCGCTCTTGTCGGTCGTCATCGTCGATATCTGGCAGTGGACCCCCTTCGCCTTCATCATCCTCCAGGCGGCCCTCCAGACCATACCCCGGGAGTATCTCGAGGCTGCCCGGATCGACGGCTGCGGGACCTCGGGGGTTATCCTCCACATCGTCATCCCCCTGATGCGTCCCCACCTGTTGATGGTTGCCCTTCTGCGGACCATCGACACCTTCCGGCTCTTCGCGAAGGTCTTTGCCCTTACCGGCGGAGGCCCGGGAAACGCCACCGAGACCATCTCCTACTACATCTACCGGGAGGCGTACCGCTACTTCAACCTCGGGCGGGCCGGGGCCGCCTCGGTAATGGCGTTCCTGGTTATCGCTCTCGTGGCAGCGGTCTACATTCCCCGGCTGCTGAAGGAGGAGGGAGTATGACCCGCCGCCTTCAGCCGGATCGCGTTATCCGCGCCGCCGCCCTCGTCATTTTTTTGGTTCTGACGGTCTTGCCTCTCTATTGGGTCCTCATTACGAGCCTCAAGACGCCTCGGGAGGTAATCCTTCCGAACCCAACCCTCTTTCCTCGGACTATCACCCCGGCAAATTTTCGGGAGGTTATCGAGGACGGGGTCTTGCGGAACTTTGCAAACACGCTCTTCGTCGCCGGCCTCTCGACGGCAATCTCCATTACCCTCGGGTTTACCGCCGCCTACGCCTTGGTCCGGTACCGTTTTCCGTTGAGGTTCAACAACCTGTTCCTGGTGTGGGTCCTCGTGGTCAAGATTCTGCCGCCGATGGTTCTCTCGGTACCCCTGTACGAGTTCTTCGCCCGGGCCGGCTTCCTCAATAGCCTGGTGGGCCTCGCCCTGGTCTATCAGGTCTACACGCTTCCCTACGCCCTCTGGATCCTCGTCGGTTTCGTCCGCGGAATTCCTCGAGAGCTGGAGGAGGCGGCGGAGATGGACGGTGCGGGCCCCGGGACCACCTTGCTCTGGATTATGCTGCCCCTCTCCGCCGGGGGAATCGCCGCGACGAGCATCTTTAGCGCGATTATGGCCTGGGACGAGTTTCTCTTTGCCCTCCTCTTTCTCCGGCGGCCCCGGCTCTTCACCCTCCCGTTGCGCATCGTCAACTACATCACCGAATACGAGACCGAATGGGGGCCCCTTATGGCCATCGGCGTCCTCGCCTCCCTCCCTTTACTGCTTCTGACGAGCTTCGTCTACCGAAGGCTCTCCGAGGGATTCACGGCGTCATTAAAGTGAGGTGACAGGATGAGGCGTCCCCTTCTTATTGCCCACAGCGGCTTCGCGGACACGCCCCCCAATTCCCTGGCCACGATCGCGGCGGCCAGGGCAGCCGGAGCCGACGGCTTGGAGTTCGACGTTCAGTGCAGCGCCGACGGAGCCCCAGTCCTGTCCCACGACCCTCGGGTGGTTTCCTCAGCGGGCCTCGAGCGCAAGATCTCCGCCCTGCCCTCCACTGCCATCGGGCCCGGCACCTTTATGGTCCCCGGGATCGCCGACGCCCCCCCGGCGCTTCTCGAGGTAATCGACGGCTGTCGCGGCGCGGGACTTCTATTGAACCTCGACGTCAAGGATCTCCGGGCCCTTTCGGCGATCCGGCAGGCCCTCCGGAGGGCCCGGTACACCGAACAGACGTTTCTTACCGGATGCCGCCTCGACGCCCTGGCCGACCTCGGGCGGCCGATTCCGGAGGTCAGCCTATTGGTCAACGTCGATTCGGAAATGGCCCTCGACAAGGTCGTCCACCTCGGTGCCCAGGGAATCAACATCGAGCACTCTCTGATAACCCCGGAGATCGTCATGGCTGCGAGAAGACGCTTCTTGAGCGTCGCCGTTTGGACGGTGGATGACCCGGAGGAGCTACAAAGGGTTGAGGAACTCGGGGTAGACTCGGTAACCAGCAACAGACCGACGAGGATTCGCGTTGAACGATTATGTTGAAATTGCCAAGGAACTGGTGGCCGAGGCCGGAATCCGAGCCCAGGGAAGAAGAAGCGCCGGGATTGTCCGGGAAGCCAAGGCGCTGCAGGACTTCGTGACCGAAGCGGACCGGGAGACCGAGGCGGCTATCCGGCAGGAGTTACGTCGGCGCTTTCCCCGGACCGGTGTCCTCGGAGAAGAGCGGGGACTCGAGTTGCCCGAAGACGCGGCGACCCCGATGGACGCAGAGGGGCTCTGGATCCTCGACCCGATCGATGGAACCAGCAACTTCGCCGCGGGAATAGACGCCTGGTGCGTCTCTTTGGCGTATGTCCGAAAAGGGATACCGGAGATCGGGGTGGTCTTCGCCCCGGATCGAGAAGAGCTCTACACGGCCGTTAGGGGCCGGGGCTCCCAATTAAACGACGCCCCCTTGCGGATAGACGGTGGGGTTCCGGCGTCCCAGGCGTTGATAATGACGGGCCGGGGGTCGGTCCTTCCGGCAGAGGAGCATCTGGAGGTGATCCGCCGGCTCTTGGAGGCCGGCTTCGAGTACCGCCGGTGCGGCTCCGGGGCCCTGGGGCTCGCCCAGGTCGCCACGGGACAGATTCAGGGGTACGTCGAGCCCGGCATGTACCCCTGGGACGTCGCGGCGGCCCGCCTGGTGGTCGCGGAAGCGGGAGGAGAGTTGACCCCCTTCCCCCTGGAGAATCCGACAACGGATCTCGGACCGATGGTCGTCGCCTGTCAGCCGGGGCTCTTGGAAGTGCTGTCCGAAACGGTTCGCTTCTAGCCCGAATCCTTTCTACTCCGATTCCATCCCGTTCATCCGGGCGAGGATCCGGTAGAGCCCTTGGTGACCCAAGTTCTCCCAGCCGAGGGCCATCGCCGAGAGATAGAACTGATTAACCAGGGCCAACCCCGGCAGGGAAAGGTTCATCGCTCGTGCCTCGGCGAGAACGATCCCCATGTCCTTTACGAAGTGCTTGATCATAAAGCCGGGGTCGAAGTTGCCCTTGGCTATCCGGCGGCCCATATTGTTTATCGCCCAGGAGGACGCGGCTCCCTTCCCGATAACGTCGATCAGCTGATCCAGATCGAGTCCTGCCTTGTAACCGTAGAGGAGCGATTCGACCATTCCGATGGTAGTCCCGGCCACCAGGGTTTGGTTGCAGCACTTGGTATGCTGGCCGGATCCCGGAGGGCCGAGGAGGGAGATGTTCTCCCCGAGATGCCCGAGCATCGGCCGGACCGCGTCGAAGGTCTTTCGGGTACCTCCGACCATAATCGCGAGGGTTCCCTTCTGAGCACCGACGTCGCCCCCGGAGACCGGTGCGTCGAGGGCGTCGCACCCCCGTTCCGATGCCTCTTCGGCTATTCGCTGGGCCAAGGAAGGCTGGGATGTCGTCATGTCGACGAAGATCGTTCCCCGCCGGGAGGCAGATAGAAGGCCCTCCTCGCCGAAGTAGACCTCTTCGACGTCCCGGGGATAGCCCAGAATGGTAAAGACCACGTCGCTCTCGGCGGCTACGGCGGCGGGACTATCGGCCCAGGCGGCACCGGCATCGACGTTATCCTGCGCCTTGGCCTTGGTTCGGTTGTAGACTTTTACCGGATACCCGGCCTCCTGGAGGTGAAGGCACATGCTGCGCCCCATAATGCCGGTTCCGATCCATCCGATTCGCTCCATTAACTGCTCCTTTCGGTCCTTCGGCTGACGCCGATAAAGCGGCTCGTCGGCACGGCGGGCCTCTTGGGCAAGTCAACCAGAACGTGGGTACCTTCTTCTTGGCCGGTGGTAAAGCGTACCGAGCCTCCGTGGGTTTTGGCGACGAGGGCGGCGACGTAGGTTCCCAGGCCGTTTCCACCCTTCTTGCCGTGGGTGGCGTAGCGCTCGAAAAACCGATCTCGGACCGGTTCCGGGACGACTCCCTGGTTGTGTATGTCGAACAGATACGACCCGTTCCCGGTTACGGCGACCGAAACGACAGCGTCCCTGGGGGAGGCCTCGATAGCGTTCCTGATCAAGTTGGCCAGAAGCTCCTCCAGGTAGATAACTTCGCCGAAGATCGGATAATCCCGATCCCAGTCCAGGGGTTTGCCGTCCATGAGGTAGACGAGGTGGACACCCCGGGACTCGGAGAGGGACTGGAGCTGAGAATGGACTGCCCGGAGAAGATCCACGACGTTCAGCTGCTGCAATTCCAGCTCGTAGGTCCCTTCTTCCATCCGAACCAGGTCCATGGAGCTCGAGATCATCGTATTGAGTTTGTTGCCGGACTCTTTGATCATTACCAAAAGCTCTCTTTGGCTTTCGGTTGGGTTGTCCCGAAGAAGCAATTCCGCGGCGTTTAGAATACCGTTGAGGGGATTCCGGAGATCGTGCTGTATCAGCCGCTCGACCTCCCCCTTTATCCGCTCTATTCGCTTGCGCTCCTCGATCTCGTGGTTCAGTCGGTCGACCATCTCCCGGAGCTGTTCCTCCGCCCGCTTTCGGTCGGTTATGTCGACGACGAAGGTGACTTTCTTCGGGCGGCCGTCGACATCGATTATGTAGGCCGCGTCGGCGAGTATGTTGACCTCTTCCCCGTCTTTCCGGACGACGGACCATTCACCCCGGAGCTCCCAGCGTCGCCCCATAAATTCCTCGTGGAGGTTTGTAAGGCGAACCCGGTCGTGCTCCGGGACGACCATCGTAAAATGCCGACCGATAAGCTCTTCGGGCTCGTACTGATAGAGGCGACAGTACGGCTTATTGACGTATTCGTAGACGCCCTCCGCGTTGGTAATGCAGATCCCGACAGGCGTGGTTTCGATAATCTCCCGGAGACGCTGCTCGCTTTTCTTGAGGTTGTCCTGATAGACCGACACGCTGGCCTGCCGTTGGTGATAGAGAGTGTTGATGGCCTGGACGAGCTCGCGGTCCTCTTCGTCGTTGACCTGCTCGAGAGGAATTTCTTTGTATCGATCGTTCAGTAGCTCGTTCAAGAGCCGCTTTACTTCCAGCGTGCTATCCTGCCTCATCTCTTTCCCAAATTGTACGGCGCAATACGGAGGTTGCCAACCCGAGGGTCTAGGGCTATAGTCCCCGTCACAAGAGGACAGCGTGAATCAAGATCAAGTCAAAGAGCTGCTCCTTCGCCTCGACGGAGAGGTGGAGGAGTTCAGTGTTATATTCTCGGGCAAAACGAGCCAAAAAGCGAACGGTCTCTACTATCCGGACCGTCGGGAAATTATCATCCACAACCGCAACTTCGAGGACGACAACAGCCTTCTCTACACGGCGATCCACGAGTACGCCCACCACGTCCACTTTACCCGTTCTCCGGTACCGGTGGGCCCACGACCGCATACCATCGAGTTTCGTCGCATTCTCCACCACCTCCTCGAGCGCGCCGAGGATCTCGGAATCTACCGCAACATCTTCCACTCCAACGCAGAGTTTATCGCGCTGACCTACCGGATACGAACCCGCTACCTAAAGAAGCACGGCGACATCGTAAAGGAGCTCGCCGAAGCACTCTCTGAGGCCGAAGCACTCTGCGCCCGGTACCATACCCGGTTCGACGATTACCTCGAGCGGGTATTGCGAATGGAGAAACGGGTAGCAAACACCATCATGCGGATTCGAGAACACGACGTACCCTCGGAGCTCGGCTACGAGAACATGGGACAGGTGGCAAACATACGGGACCCGGACCGGCGGAAGGTGGCCATCGAAGCGTTTCAAGCGGGGAAGAGCGCGGACACCGTCAAGCATCTTGTGCGCCACAGGGATGATGATGAGGAGGAGAGGGACCCGGCGGATCAGCTGGTAAAGGAAAAGCAGCGGATCCAGAAAACCATCGACAGCCTCTCGAACCGGTTGGTTGTAATCGACCGTCGGCTCGAGGAGCTCGGAGAGGTGCCCCTTGATTAGCCGGTGCTCGGCAGGCTATCATCTCACTTTATGGCAAGTATGATCGAAAAGCTGGACTATACCGAGGAGTCGGGAAGTCATTCGGACCACAAGCTCACGCTCTACTCCCTTTCGACCTGCGCCTTCTGCAAGAAGGCGATCGACTTTCTCAAGGATCAGGATGTTGCCTTCCGGTACATTCAGCTCGACACCATCAACCCTATGGTCAAGCAGACGGTAAAGTCGGAGCTACGCAGCAAATACGACAATTTGCCGGTGTTCCCCATTCTGGTAATCGACGACAAGGAAGCGATTTCCGGCTTTAACGAAGCTCGCTGGAAAAGCGCCCTCGACCTCTCCTAACAGCCCATGGCCAAGAAAGAAAAGACCGAAGCGGATGCCTTGCGCTTTATTTACCAGGTAGCGGATTTCCAGGGGTGGAAGGTAAACCCCGACGAAGAGTTCGTAAAGGCTCTGGCGAAGGGCCTGATGGTCAATTACAACCGCTACGGTTACTACCTCTGTCCCTGCCGAGACGGCGACGGCGTCCGGAAAGCGGACGAAGACATCATTTGTCCCTGTATCTACAACGAACCGGACCAGAAGGAATACGGCCACTGTTTCTGCGGGCTCTTTCTGACGGAGGAATTCTACAACTCCGGCAAGGAACCGGAGCCTATTCCCGAGCGGAGAGTCGAAGACTAGGTCCGCGACGCCGTCAGTCGGCTGCTCGGTGGGCCTCGATGTGTTGGAGCATCTCTTTGGTCTGCCGGCTCAACGTTTCGACGAGCTCCCGAAGACCTTCATCCTGCTCTGCTCGGGCGAGCCTCTCGATTTCTCGGGCCGTCGTCAGGGCGTGGTCGGCTTTGAGTGTTCCCGTCGTGTTTGCCAGGCCGTGGGCTATGCGATGCACCGATTCAAAATCCTTCGCCTCCGCCGCTCTCTCGAGGGCCTCGAGGCGCTCCGGCGTCTCTTCCGAGAATATTGAGAGGATTTCTTCGAGGATATCGAGGGAATCGCTGTAGGCGTCTACCAACGCCTGAAGGTCGTACTCCATCTGAGCCATTGACTCCATTGTATTCATGAAAGAAATAAAGTCAATTATCGTCGGTCGATTCTTGCCGGGCGGACAAGACCGCCCCGAGAGCAATAGACGGATCGATCTCCCGGAGGCGCCTAATGTCGTCGTCGGCCTCGTCCGTTCTTCCCAGAGCAAGGAGCAGTTCTCCCCGGCTCCGAAGCGCCTCGACGTTGTAAGGGTCGATTCCCAGGCTCCTGTCGAGGTCGGCGAGGGCCTCGGATCGATTCCCCAACTGCCGGTGGGTAATGCCCCGGTAGAAATAGCCCCGGGCGTTCCTCGGATCCGTGGTTACCGCGTCGGTAAAATCCGAGAGCGCCCGAGTGTGGTCTTTGGAGGCGAACCGCGCCATTCCCCGGTGAATCAGCACCACCGACCGGACACTCTCTTTGGATTCTTCCGCGAGAATCTTGGAGTAGATTTCCACCGCTCGGTCGTAGTGGTGTCGGTTATGCGCCAGAAGGCCTTCGAGGAGCATCGCATCGACGGTGCCGCTCCCGGTTGTCAGAAACTCCGGCTCTTCGAAGTCACTCTGGGACGCCGAGGGTACTTCCGCATCGACGGCACCTTCCCAAAATTGAGTCCGTCGGGCCTGGAGCTCGGAAGCCAGGCGCCGCTGATAGTCTCGAATCTCCTGGAAGATGGTGTCCGCTAGGGTCAGGCTGGCGTTAATCGCCGCCAGCTTACGCCGCAGGGGCTCGTCTAAGAGGCTGAGCTCGGTCTTGTAAACGAGGTCGTGCTCCACCTCGGCCCAGGCGTCCTGGAGAAGCGTCCGGAGCTGGAGCTCGAGGTAGGGCGTCGGCTCGTCGTCTTCGAGGCGGAGCAAGAGGTGAGTCGATTCGTAGCCGAACTCCCGGGAGGAGTAGGTCGAGCCCTTCCGGTCGATCTCCTCTATTGCGAACGCCGAGCCCAACGCTTCCTCGAGGCGGTTGAGGTCCTCAAGAAAGGGGACGACCAGACGAAGCCCGAGAAGGTCCGGAATAAAGATGGACTGTTTTGCGGTGCCGGACCGGGCTCGCCGGAGGAGCTTCGCGTAGTAGCTTTCGAACCCCTTTACCCGTTGCTTTATGTTCGCCCGAAGTCCGAGATCCGCAAGAATTCGTTTAAGGTGAACGATGTTCTGCTGTAGCACCTCGTCCATCCGGGGCAGGAGATCGAGGTAGCGACGGTAGACCGCCTGTTTAGCGGGCAGAGGAAGGGGCATCGAATAGAGCGAGATTACTGGACGGTCGGCCACAATCTCCCCACTATAACACAATGGAACAGCCCCGAGTCCGTGTGTTGGAGCTCTTTTTTCTCCTGGTGCTGGTTGCCCTGACCATGGCCTTCTACCGCATCCTGCAGCCCTTTATCCTGGACGCCGTGGTCGCGGCGGTCTTAGCGACGGTGTTTCACGGGATGTACGGCCGCATACGGCTGCGTCTCGGCGACCGGCGTCTCCTCGCCGGCTTTCTTTCCTTGGCTATTGTTGTCGTTACCGTCGCCCTTCCGGTCGCGATTATCGGGGCGATCGTCTACGGCGAAACCGTCTCCGCGGTCGAATCCCTTCTGCGGGGGTGGCCCACGATCGCCCGTTTCTTGAGCGAGTCGACCCCCGAAGAGCTCGGACGGCGCCTGCCCTTTCTCGAGCCCTACCTCGAAGGAATATCCGCGGAGCAGATCGCGGCGAGCGTCCGCCAGGGGGCGACCGTGGTTTCCGACGCGGTACTTCGATTCTCCCGGCGCTCTCTAATTCTGGTGGGCAGCACCTTGGGGCACGCCGCCGTGGTCTTCCTGCTGCTCTTTTTTCTCTTCGTCGACGGCGACCGGCTTGTCCGCCGGGTCTACGAGTTTCTCCCGATGAGAAAAAGTGAGATCGACCAGATCGCCAAGGAGAGTCTCGGGACCACCGCCGCCACCCTCAAGAGCACCATCATCATCGGGCTGATGGAGGGAGCCCTCGGCGTCGTCCTCTTTGCCGCCTTCGGAATCCCCTCCCCCTTTCTCTGGGGCGTCGTAATTACCGTCCTCTCGATGATCCCGTTGATCGGCACGAACCTGATTATCGTTCCCGCGGGGATCGTATTGATGCTCCAGGGACGCCCTTGGGCGGGCTTTGCAGTCGCGCTTCTCGGCCTTGTCGGCGTCGCGGTTACGCAGAACGTCGTAAAGCCCAAGCTCCTCGGCGAGAGCACCGGGCTCCACCCGGCGCTGATACTCTTAGCGACAATCGGGGGCATCGCCTGGATGGGGCTCATCGGATTCCTCCTCGGGCCGGTCCTTGTTTCGCTCTTTATCGTCATCTGGAAGCAGTTCGCTACCCGGTACGAAGCGGAGCTCTCGACGAAGCACGAGAGCTAGCGGAAGAGGTTGTGGATCGTATAGCCGAGAGCGGCGTACTCCAGTTCGTCCGAGTCC
>CAZTRQ010000015.1:0-30866 GCA_964616245.1 uncultured Spirochaetaceae bacterium
CCTGCAGGGATCCGACGGCGGTAGCTTAAACCCGGAGAGCCCAGAGCGTTAGAGCCCAGGCAACCCCTACCAGCCCACCGACGCCGATCTCTCCGAGGGAGTGCCCGGCAGCCTCGTTGAGGTCGACCGACCCTTCCAACCGGTTCAAGATGGTCGCGTGACGCGCGACCTCTCCCCGGAGCCGGTAGGCGTCGTAGATAACGATTAGGGAAAAGACCGCCGAGACCGCGAAGACATCCGAGTCGAATCCCGACGAAACCCCTACGGAGGTCGTAAGCGCCGTCACAAAGGCCGAATGGGCGCTGGGCATGCCCCCGGTGTGGATGAAGGGCTTTAGCTCCAGGCGCCGGCGGCGGATCGACGCCACAAAGACCTTGTAGAGCTGGCAGGTGACTTGGGCCGTCACCGCCGTTATCAGGGAGTAGGCCACTAGGGTCGGCACCCTAGGTCAACCGGTCCCGTATTTCCGCGCTGACGTAGTCCAACAGAGCGACCGTGATGGCGATAAACCAGACGGCGATACCGGCGGCCCGGTAGTCGAGCAGCCGGATGTACTGCACCAGAATAAAGCCGACACCGCCGCCACCGACGAGGCCGATTACCGTCGACATCCGAACGTTTATGTCCCAGCGGTAGATCGAGAAGGAGATAAACGGGGAGATCATCTGGGGGATTACGCCGAAGGCGATCGTTTGGAGCGGGTTGGCGCCGGTGGCCTGGATGGCCTCGATGGGGCCGTGGTTGATACCCTCGATGGCCTCGGAGTAGAGCTTGCCGAGGGCCGCGATCGAATGCACCGTAAGCGCGACGATTCCGGCAAAGGGTCCGAGCCCGACCCAGACGACGGCGATAAGGGCCCATATGAGCGGCTCGATCGATCGGATAATGTTCAGGATAGTCCGGGTAAGGTAGTAGATAGCCATTGTTAGCCACGACGCGGACATAATGTTTCGGGCCGCCAAGAAACTGACGGGGATCGAAAAGAAGATGCCGAAGAGGGTCGCCATCATCCCCATGATGATTGTTTCGACCATTCGACTAATAGTTATCCGAAGCGCTTCGCTGGCCCGGGCCTCCCCTTGGAAGGTCTGCCGCGCTTCGATCCGGTGATAGACCGGGCCCTCCCGGCGGTCGGGTTGGAGAATCGGGTAGGGCATCGTGACGGTGGTCTCGAATGCGCCTTCGTCGTCGGTCATCAGCGAGACAAACTCGCCCTCTTTTCGAAGGCGAAAGGAGTTATTCGTCTCGTCGATCCACCAGAGCTGGAGGTGGGTGTTCGGCTCGAAGCCCCGCCCGACCACTTCGATCTGAGAACCGGGGATCTGGCGGAGGTTCTCGAGATCCTGTGTCGCCAGCTCGCCGTAGGTCGGATCCGTCCGGACGTAGGGCTCCCCGGGTGTCTCCTCCGGTGGTGGAGGGGGCTCGTACTCCTCGGCATCGCCGATAAGGACTCGGGATTGGGCAGTTATGAGGTCTTCTTCGTACTCCACCGCCGCTTCCCAGGGCCAGAGAACCCGGGAGAGGGGCGGGATGGCGTCCGGGAACTCCCGGACAGCCCGGCCTACGTCGATGTCGCTGACCTGCCACCCGAGGACGAAGAATACGGCGATCAAGACCAGGAAGGGGAAGGGGCGTCCCCGGCGATCGTCCCGGCTCCCCCGGTATGCGTCTATGACTATCAGCACCCAGAGAATCACGAGCCCGAGGGCGACGAAAACGACGAACCCGGTGTTCCGCTGAAACGCTCGCTCGAATGTCGGCCAGAAGCTATCGACTCGCCTCCCCAGGTCGGAAATTCTCCAGACGAAGATGCCGACGGCGCTCAGGTAGCCGGCGATCAAGAGCAGACCCCTCTGCACCTGACGGAGGAAAAGCTGGCCAAGACCCGGAAGGATCAGCGACAGGACTATCGCTACCCAGGACGGTATAAGCCGCCGTGTTTTCTCGTTTCGCACCTCGAGCATTAGGTCATCCCTGCGCCGATGCGCTCGGCTTCTTCGCCGTAGATCTGTTTGAACTGCTCGTCGGTCATGCTTCGAATATCCTCTCGGGAGCCTTCGTACACGATCCGCCCGTCCCGGAGCCCAATGACCCGGGTCGCGTACCGTTGAACAAGGTCGAGGTAGTGAAGGCTGCAGATTACGGTGATACCGTCCTCTTGGTTTAGTCTTTCGAGGTCGCCGAGGATGGTGTGGGCGAGAACCGGGTCGAGACTGGCAACCGGCTCGTCGGCAAGAATCATCCGGGGATTCTGCATAAGCGCTCGGGCTATTCCGACCCGTTGCTGTTGTCCACCGGAGAGCTCGCTCGCCCGCTTGTTCGCCTGAACGGAGAGGCTGACCCGCTCGAGGGCCCGAACGGCCATCTGCCGGTCCTCCTCCCGGAAACTATAGAGCATGCTCTTCCAGGGGTTGGCGTAGCCGAGGCGGCCGGAAAGGACGTTCTGGGTTACGCTCAGCCGGTTTACCAGGTTGAAGTGCTGAAAGATCATCCCGATTTCTCGTCGGGCTTTGCGCAGCTCCGCCGCTTCCGCCCGCTCTATGTTCTTGCCGTCCCAGACGATCTGCCCGTCGGTTGGATCAACCAGCCGGTTGATGCACCGAAGAAGCGTCGATTTTCCGGACCCGGAGAGCCCGATGACCACCAGAAACTCCCCGGGGTCTACGGCAAAAGAGACATCCGTAAGCGCCTTAGTACCATCGGGATAGACTTTGGTCAGGTTCTTTATCTCTAGCATCGCGTGGGGGCCTCTAAAGAAAGGCACGGCCCCGGGTTTCCGGAGCCGTGCCCTGTATTGGCATGGTATCTATTGAACGAAGGATGCGATGTCGAAACCGCTGGCTTCGAGGATTTGCCGAAAGGGGTCGTAGAAGTCGTCCCCTTGCCGGACTACCTCGTTCCAACTGTAGACCGAGTCCATGGCCGCGGCGCCTTCTTCGGTTGCCGCGATGTCCAGAAAGGCTTGGGTAATCGTCTCTACCATCTCCGGATCCATCTGGGTCGAAAACTGGATTCCGTCGTTCGGAATCGGGCCGAACTCTTCGATGACTACCACCTTGTCCATGACGTCGGGGTTGTCGTCTTGAATTGCCGCCCGCGCGTCGATGTAACTGGCGCCGGCGTCGGCGCTGCCGGAATAGACGGCGGAAATGACGGCCGGATGGCTACCCGCGTCGAGAACTTCGACGTCCGATGCCGGATCGACGCCGGCGGCGGCGAGGACTATCTGCGGAACGATCCAGCCGCTGGTGGAGTTGGGGTCCGGGCGCGCGAAGGTCCTTCCCTCGAGGTCTGCGAGGGAGGTGATCCCCGAGTCCGCGGCGGCGACAATCTGTCCGTCGTAGAAGGCTCTGCCCCGGCGTACCGCGACCAGTGCAACCTCGGCGACCCCGCGCTCGGCGGCGAGAATGGCGCCAAAGGTGTTTAGGGCTGCCATGTGAGCGGCCGGGGGGTCACTCGCAAGAGCTTCGATAACGCCGGAATAGTCGGTGGCGACGACGGACTCGAAAAAGAGCCCCGTCTCCTCTTCCAGCATTGCGACGAGATCGTCGGCACCGGCGACGATTTCCTGGGTCTCCCCCGAGGGCACCAGGGCCCAAATAATCGGATTTTCCTCGCTCCCGAGCTCCGGCTCGGCCTGTCCACACGAGACCAAGGCCAGAACGGTTGCGACACCAAGGGCCATTAAGGCGAATACTGTACGCTTCATAGTCGATTCCTCCTTACTACGAGCTTGTATCGGCGGGTTTCTATCGATTTTCGACGGCCGCCAACTCCAAAGTACTGCTGCAATATTAGGATTTTATGAGCGCTCTGTCCCATGCGAAAGTACTTTTTAGTCGAGTTCTTTCTCCCAGGATAATCTGTTTCCCTTGACTCCCGAGCCCTCTGTGGCGATATCTCTATTCACATCCTGGAGGTAGAAGATGCAGTATGGACGGCTTGTTCTGACCGCGCTTTTCGTTCTTGTCGCCGGCGCGGCTCTCGGCCAGAATCAAGACACCCGCGCCGTAACCGTTGACGAGGCTGTGGAGCTTGCCTTAGAGAACAATCTCTCTTTGGAAAACGAACGCCTCGACTTGGAAGTCTCCCGACGGCAGAAAAACAGCGTTTGGAACCGTTTCCTGCCGGAAACGAGCGTCGCCGGAACCCTCCTTCGGTACAACGAGGCGCAGACCAACCCGACAACAGGGGGGGGCGCACCCCGGTGGGGTCTTCAAGCCCGCCTGAGCGCCGAGCTAAACATTACTCTACAGCTCTTCGAAGGCATACGCCTGGCGGTTCTCGACTACGAGCGAGGCGTCATCGCCGTCGACGACGCGAGGAATCTGCTCGAGCGGGATGTCCGGAAGGCTTTCTACAACCTCATCGTTCTCGAAGAGCAGATCGGAATCGCGGAAGAGGCGGTGGAGATCGCCCAGGAGCAGTTCGAGCGAACCCAAATCAATTTCGAGAACGGCGTTGCCGACGAGTTTACCCTCCTTAGCGCCCGGGTAGCCCTGGAGTCTCGACGTCCGGTGGTCGGCAACTTCCGGCTTGCCTTTGAGGAGGCGAAACTCGGATTCGCCCAGCTCCTCGGCCTCGATATTTCGACCCGGCTCGCCCTCGACGGAACGATCGAGCCGGAGATCGTAACAGTGGATGCGGATCGCGTGGTTTCGGAAATGCTGATGGAACGCACCGATTTGCAGGAGCTTCGTCAGGCGGTGCGGCTACAAGAAGGGCTTGTCCGGGTGCAGAGAGCCGCCCTCTACCCGATCCTGTCCCTCGGCTTCGTCGCGGACCCAACCTTCGTCAACGACCCTTTCGGGGATCCCTGGTTCGACGACCTCGAGAACGACTGGGTCCAACGCCAGGGAGCCTTCAGCATTTCGATTATCCAGCCCCTCGACGGCCTTATCCCGGGTTCTCAGGCCCAGGTACGGATTGCCGACGAACGGACCGCCCTTGCGCAGCTCGAAAACCAGCTCGTGCTATCGACGCAGCGGGCGGAGATCGAAGTCCGGAGCCTGGTCAATCGTCTGGAAACGACCCGAGCCTCCCTGGCCGTCCAGGAACTCAGTGTAGAGTTGGCCGAACGGGCCTACGAGTTGGCCCTCGAGGCGTACAACGTCGGGAGCCGGGAGCTTCTCGAAGTCCGAAACGCGGAGCAGGATCTTCAGGACGCCCGGTTTCAGCTTCTGCAGGAAAAGTCGAACTACACCGCGGCGCTGCTGGACCTCGAGTACGCTCTCAACACGACGGTCGAGGAATTAGCGGCGCGGTGACTCGCTGTGTTTATCGATTATCGCTTGTAGGACGTCCTGGATGGCGAGAAAGTGTTGGACCAGCTCCGGGTCGAAGAGCTTTCCCGACTGTTTCCGGATGTAGGTAAGAGCCGTCTCGACGTTCCAGGCCTCCTTGTAGCTCCGCCGGGAGATAAGGGCGTCGAAAACGTCGGCTACGGCGACGATTCTGGCAGATAGAGGAATCTCCTTTCCCTGCTTGCCTTTGCCGAGGGTAATGGTCCCTTTGTAGAGGTCCTTGACGTGTCCCGGGTACCCGCTCCCGTTCCACCGCTCGTGGTGGTTCAAAACCACTTCGTAGGCTATCCGGTCCCACATCGACTCCTTGTTCCGGAAGAGGCGGGCCCCGTAGATAGTGTGGCGGTACATCTCGATCTTGTCCTCTTTCGAGAACTCGTCCTTCTTGTGCAGAAGTCGATCGGCAAGAGCAACCTTTCCGACGTCGTGGAGGATCGCGGCGGTCCGGAAGATGTCTTTCTTAAAGATTCGCTCGTTCAGGGGTACCCCGTGGGCCTGAGCCCACCGGTCGTAGAGCTCGAGGGAATAATCTCCGACCCTTCGGGCGTGTTGCATGGACTCGTGGGGATCCCGAATTTCCGCCATCTCGACCATTCGCATGATCATTTGCCGGGAGAGATCCGCGCGCTTAATCGCGCTCGCAGCGTGCTGGGCGAAGTAAGTAATAAAGATCCGGTCGTCGGCGGTAAAGGAAGCGACCTTCCCCGTGGCGTCCTTTTTGTTGATCAGCTGGAGTACCCCGACGGTCTTGTTTCCCGCGAGAACCAAGGGGACCACCAAAATCGAGGTCGTCTTGTAGTTGGTCACCTTGTCGTAGTAGGGGTTGAAGGAGTAGCTAACCGAGCTCTGGATGTCGTAGACGTCGTCTATCATCAACGGCTCTCCGGTCGATGCCACGTACCCCGCCAAGGACTCCCGGTCTATCTCGACCGAATTGTTCGAGTAGACGTACTTGTCCTTGGCGTTGGAGGTTGAGCCTTCGGGAAAGAGGGTGTCGTTTTCGATGTAGCTGAAATAGAGCTGGTCGCCCACCCGGAGGTAGAGGGTGCCGGCGTCTGCCCCGGCAAAGAGTCGTGCCTCCCGGAGAACTCGCTCCAGGAGAATATTTATGTCGTTGACCTCGGTGATACGCCGAATGGCGTCTAAGAGCTCTCGTGCCGTCCGTTTCCCGCTCGTGTTTTGTGCCACCTCTAAACTTCCTTACTTAATTATATCGGCGCTCTTCGTCGTTTACCAAAAAGAGGGTTTCTTTTGCCCGGCGGAGGAAGGCTCCGGCATCCTCCTGCTTTGGGAGCATTCCCCTCCAGAGCGGCGGTTTGCCGCCCCCCTTAGCCGCAAACTCCTCGAGAAGCTCCTCCCGGAGCCGCTTTGGATCGATACCGATCCCGGCGCCGTCGGCAATACCCCACTGCACGCTCTTTTCTCCCGGGTAGACAACCGCGGCAACGAGGTGCTCCCTCTCCGACAGGAGCTTCATCAGCTCCTCGAAGTCCACCTGGGAATCCTCCACGATGGCCGCCGCTATCCGGGGCCCACCATCTTCCGCGGCCCTCGCCCCCTCTGCGAGCTCCTCCGCCTTGCGACGGGTCAAGAGAAGCTCGAGCTCCCGCCTGTGGTACTCCGCCGACCGAAGCTTCTCCTCGAGTTGCCGGGTCCTCTCCACGACGGTTTCCGGGGGGCTCGACAACATGGTTCCGAGGGTGCTTACCACGTCGTGTTTGAGACCATAGTCGCGGTAGGCCCGGTTGCCGATTTTCCAGACGGTCCGGACGCGACCGCGCACGGTTTCCGTCGCAATCAGCTTGACCAGCCCTAGATCCGCCGTAGTCGCCGTGTGAACGCCGCCGCAGGCGACCCGGTCGAAGTCGCCGATAGAGACGATCCGGATAACTCCGTGCTTCTTCGAGGCCCGACGGAGCTCACCAGGCTCAATCTCTTGTTCGTCGCGCCATTCGGCGTCAACCGGGAGATGCCTTCGAATAAGCTCGTTCGACTCGTCCTCGACGGCGGCGAGGACGCTGTCGTCTATCTCCGTCCGGTCGGTCTCGACCGTCGCGTACTCTTCGCCGAGGTGTATCGCCACGGTGGAGATCCCGTGGTTACGATAGAGACATCCCGAGACGACGTGCTGCCCGGTGTGTTGTTGCATGTAGTCGAAGCGGTGGTCCCAGTCGAGTTCGCAGTCGAACCGGCCGGGAGAAAGGCTTCGGTCGACGAGGTGATACACCGTATCGCCATCTTTCTTGGTGTCGAGGACCACAGCGTCGCCGATCCGCCCGCGGTCCCCGGGCTGCCCGCCCCCCTCGGGGTAGAAGGCGGTCCGGTCCAAGAGGGCCCATGGTTTACCGTCTCGTATCTCGACCGAGACGAGGTCGGCGGAGAACTGTACCCTGTACGCGTCCTGGTAGTAGATAAGCGAAGCATCCATACCCTGAGTGTACTCAAGGTTGACAGGGAATAGCAGTGGTCGTACTCTACAAATTCACAGCGCATCAGCTAATTGGAGGTCTCTCATGGCAGGTTTGACGATAAAGCCCAAGGCTCAATGTCGCTGGGACGAACTCTCCCTCGGCGAAATTATGCTTCGCCTCGATCCGGGAGACTCACGGATCAAGACTGCCCGCACCTTCCAGGTTTGGGAAGGCGGCGGCGAATACAACGTCGCTCGGGGTCTCAAGAAGTGCTTTGGGATGGACACCGCCGTGGTCACCGCCATTCCGGAGAACGACGTCGGGCTTCTTCTTTTGGATTTTATAAACCAGGGGGGCGTCGACGCGTCTCATGTCGTCTGGTTCCCCTACGACGGTATCGGTCGGGACGTTCGGCTCGGGCTGAACTTTACCGAACGGGGGTACGGGGTCCGGGCCGCCCTCGGTGTCTCCGACCGTGCGAACAGCGCGGCATCGAAGCTAAAGAGAGGAGACGTCGACTGGCACAAGATCTTTAAAGACGAGGGTGCCCGGTGGTTCCACTGCGGCGGCATTTTCGCGGCCCTCTCGGAAACCACTCCCGAGGTCACCATCGACGCGATGAAGGCGGCAAAGGCAAACGGCACCGTCGTAAGCTACGACCTCAACTACCGGGCGTCCCTTTGGAAGGCCAACGGTGGTCCCGAGAAGGCGCAGGAGGTCAACCGAGAGATCGCGAGTTACGTCGACGTGATGATCGGAAACGAAGAGGACTTTACCAAGGCCCTCGGGTTCTCCGTCCCGGGTCTCGACGAAGACGTGGTCGGCCTCGAAGTCGACAAGTTTAAGGTGATGATCGAGGCGGTCGCCAAGGAGTACCCGAACTTCAAGGCGGTTGCCACGACACTTCGGGACGTCAAGAGCGCGACGGTCAACGATTGGGGGGCAATCCTCTACCACGACGGAGAGTTCTTCGAGGCGGAGCATCGTCCGAACCTCGAGATCTTCGACAGGGTCGGCGGTGGTGACAGCTTCGCCTCGGGGCTAATCTACGGCTTTCTGACCGGCAAGACTCCGGAGGAATGCATCAATTACGGAGCCGCCCACGGAGCGCTGGCCATGACGACCCCGGGCGACACCTCGATGGCGTCCCTCCGGGAGGTCGAAAAGCTTGTCGCCGGGAAGAGCGCCCGGGTAGAAAGGTAGGAGACACTAATGGCAGATGTGCTTGCTCGCCTCGGCGAGGCAGGGTTGGTTCCCGTTATTAAGCTCGAAGACGCGGACAAGGCGGTTCCTCTCGCGGAGACCCTCGCCGAATCGGGGCTTCCCGTCGCGGAGGTGACATTTCGCACCGACGCCGCCGAGGCCTCGATCCGGGCGATGACAAAGAAGGTGCCGTCTGTTCTCGTCGGTGCCGGTACGGTTCTGACCGTGGACAACGCCAAGGCGGCGCTGGACGCCGGGGCGTCTTTCGTCGTTACCCCGGGTTTCAACCCCAAGGTGGTGGAGTTCTGTCTCGAGCGCGGCATACCGATTACGCCGGGAATTAACAACCCGACGGGTATCGAGAGTGCCTTAGACCTCGGTATAACAACGGTCAAGTTCTTTCCCGCGGAAGCCTCCGGGGGAATCGCGATGATAAAGGCCCTCGCGGCGCCCTACGGGATGGTCCGGTTTATCCCCACCGGGGGAATCTCCAAGGGCAACCTGGCGGAGTACCTCAAAATTCCGGCAATTCTCGCCTGCGGGGGTAGCTGGATCGTGCCTTCGAAAGCCATCGCCGAGGGGGATTTTTCCACCGTCGGAACCTTGATTGCCGAGGCGGTGGGTATCGTCCGGGAAGCCCGGAAGAGCCGGCCCGGAACCGGCCAACCTCGCCCGGTGTGATAGGGGTCTCTCCCTATACTTGTTGCGAGGCTATAAACGCCGCAACTTCGGCGAAGGGGAGCGGCTTGGCGAAATGGTAGCCCTGGTAGAGATCGCATTTCCGGTCTTTCAGGTGCGAAAGCTGCTCCTCTGTTTCTACCCCTTCGGCTATTACCGTCATCTCGAGGGAGTGCCCTAAGCTCACGATGCTGTTCACTATCTTCGTGTTCGACGCCTTGGTCATGTAGATTACGAAATCTCGATCGATCTTCAGAATATCCACCGGAAACTGGCTGAGGTAGCTCAAGGAGCTGTAGCCGGTTCCGAAGTCGTCAACGGCAAGGCCGAGGCCGGGGCTCGACTTGCTCAAGGCTCGGAGCACTTGGATTGCCTGCTCCGGCGCCTTCATAATCGCGGTTTCGGTCAGCTCGAGAACCAGATGCTTTGCCTCGATCCCTGTCTCCTTAAGAATCCGCCGGACCAGCTTCGGAAGGTCCCGCTGCTCGAGCTGCTTTACCGAAAGGTTGACCGAAACGAAGAGGTCCGGGTGGCCACTCTTTTGGAGGTGCCGCAGGTGAAAACACGAGGTCTCCAATACCATCTTGCCTATAGCGGGGATAAGGCCCGAGTCCTCGGCAACGGGAATGAATCGGTCCGGCGGCACCGGGTTGCCCTCGGCATCCTGCCATCTCAAGAGTGCTTCGAGGCCGACCACCGTTCCAGTGGCGGTGCAAATGGGCTGGTAGTGTATTTCGAAATCTTCGTTCTCGAGGCTTCGGCGGAGACCCTCTTCGATGACCAGTCGCTCGAGGGCCCTGTTGTTCATCTCTTTGTGGAAAAAGGCGTAGTGGTTGCCGGTTTCTTTCGCCTTGTACATGGCGGCGTCGGCGTTTCGAAGGATCGTATTCTGGTCCATGCCGTCCTCCGGGACCAAGGCTATTCCGACGCTTACGCCCATGCTTATGTTCGTTACCGGGCCGTAACCCGCCAGCTCGTAGGGGCGCAGTATCTGGTCGATGATCCGCTGGGCGACGATCGCCGCGTCCTCCGGCATTCGGATGAAGGGAAGGAGGATGGTAAACTCGTCGCCGCCGAGTCGAAAAATATCCCGAACCTGGAAGCGGTAGATTTGGTCGTCCTGACGAAGGCAGTTGGTCAGGCGTTTCGCCGTCTCTTTGAGGATCGCATCTCCCATCTCGTGACCCAGACTGTCGTTTACCTTCTTAAAGCCGTCGAGGTCCAGGAAGAGGAGGGCGGCTTTTCGGTCCGGCTGCCGCTGAACCTCCGCGGTTAGCTGGCCGAGGCTCTGCGCAAGGCGGTCCCGGTTTCCCAAGGCAGTCAGTTGATCGTGATACGCGAGAAAACGGAGCTTCCGCTCGTCGTTCTTTCGAAGAGTGATGTCGCGCAAGATACACGTCAGGATTCGGCTGTCCCCAACCCCCTTCGAGTTCCCCAGTGAGATTTCCAGGGGAAACACGTCGCCGGTTTTTCTCCGGCCAAGCATCTCGATCGAATTACCGAGTCCGCTCCCTCGTCGATCGCCGGCGTCGATAAAGAAATACTTGTCGATCTGCGACCTGTAGTTTGCCCCCCGGCTCTCCGGAAAGAGGGTGTCGAGTTTTTTCCCGAGAAGCTCCGCCGCGTCGTAGCCGAATATCGTCTTGACCGAATTATTACTGAAGGACACGACGAAACTATGATCGATCTGGATAATCGCTTCGGTTACCGTATCCGCCAAGGTGGCGTAGTTTTCTCGGACGGCGGCGAGCTCGTGGAGTAGCCGATCCTGGGAGGAGCGGTCGCTCACCAGGAGGGTGCATTCGGCGTCGGAACCCGGAGGACCAGGGTCTAAGCGCCGGACGGAAACCGGCGCCAAGTGGTTGCCGGGACCCGTAAGGGTTACCTCGACCTCCCCTTCGTTTTCGAACACGGAGCGCCAGTCGGGAGGGGAGAGCCGCGGATAGACCAGATCCCAGAAGGGCTGACCCTCCAGCGAGTCGGGAATCCCCAAGAGGGCACCGAGCTCTCGGGCCGGGGTTTCGATTCTCCCTGCCGAGTCGAGGGGAATGCGGATGCCGGGTTCCGGTGCTTCCTTGTAGACTCCGTGGCGCTCCTTGAGAGGAACAAGGGCGTCCTGGAGCCGCTCGACAGACGCTACCATTCTGTCGATGTGCTGCGAGAGGTTGGCACCGGTTCTGACCATACCCGGCAAGTATACCCGCTCCGGTGTCACTTTTCAGCCTTCTTTTGCGCCCTATCCGACGATTTGCAGGAGAATCGTCGAGAGAAAGGGAACGTAGGTAATTACCAGAACCACCGAAAGCTCGAGAAGAAAGAAGGGGGCAACCCGACGATAGATCTGGGGAAGGTCCTTGCCAAAGCGGTACGACGACAGGAAGAGGTCGAGACCAACCGGTGGCGTAATAAAGCCGAGACCCAAGTTTGCGATAAAGACGATTCCGAGGTGCACCGGATTGACGCCGAAGAGCTCTCCGAGGGGTATTACCAGGGGAGCGACGATAAGTATGGCGGAGAAGATATCCATAAAGCAGCCGGTAACCAGAAGTGCCAGGTTCAAAAGGAGGAGAAAGGCGAGGCGCGAAGAGATGTGGACTTCGACCCACTCCTGGAGGAGCATCGGAATCTGTGCGTCGATGATGTAGAAGGAGAGACCGCGGGCCGCCGCTAAAATGACCAAAACGCCGCCGGTTACCGTGACGCATTTGAGAGCGACGCCGGGTAGCTCCCGGAGCGGAACCTCCTTCCGGATAAGCACCTCCACGATAATCGCGTAGAGAACCGCCAAGGCCGCGGTCTCCACGAGGCCGGCAAAGCCCGAAAAGAAAGAAACAACGACCACCACCGGGAGAAGGAGCTCCCAGAAAGCCTCTCGAATTGAAGCAACGGCGTCCATCGGTCGAAACGGCGAACGCTCGACACCCTTTCGGAGAGACACAACGATACCCGTCGCGCTAAACACCAGGACCAAGAGCATCCCCGGCAAAATGCCGGCGATAAAGAGATGGAAAATATTGATCTGAGCGATTGTGCCGTAGAGGATAATCGCAAGGCTCGGCGGAAAGAGAAGGCCGATGTTGCTCGAGGAGGTCAACAGTCCCACCGTAAAGGGCTCCGATTGCCCGCCGTTGGTGTGGAGAACGGTAAAGAGGAGACCGCCGAGGGCCAGTATGGTTACCCCCGAAGCACCGGTGAACGAGGTAAAAAAGACCGATGCGAGAATAGCCGCGATTGCCAGTCCCCCGGGAAGCCATCCGAAAAAGGCCCGGAAGAACTGAACGAGGCGGTCCCCGGCCCGTCCCGCAGATAGGAGGTACCCCGTCAGCGTAAAGAGGGGAATCGCCGGAATGGTCGAGCCGGTAAGCATGGCGTATCCCTCGTTCGGAATCGTTTCGAGGGACCCACCCACCCGAACGAAGAGCAGGAGTGCCACCCCCGCCAGAACCACGAAGAGGGGGGTGCCGAGAAAGGCGGAGACGACGAGCACCACGACGAGAGGCAGCATGAGGGGCGGCAGGACGGTAAACCAGAGCGTGTAGAGGTCGTCGACTATCCGGGGTATCTCCGGGAGGAGGATATACCCGGCGTTTGCGATCGCGGCGAAGCCGAGGAAGGTCCCAAAGAGTAGCGCAAATACGGCGAGGGGGAGCCGTTTCCCGGTCTCCCTCAGCGGCTTGGAAAAGCGGAACCCCATCACACCGAAGGAGATCGGCATAACCGCGACGAAGAGCTGCAGGGGGACAACGCCGACCCGCTGGCTCGGGGCGAATCCTATCAATACGAAGGATGCCGAGCTCCAGGTCAAGGCAACCAAAATGGTCGTTGCGAGAAATGCGACGACCATTTGCGCCGGCCGCCGAATTTTCGGACCGAGCTGGTCCATTCCGCCGGCCATCGAGAGATGGCGCCCTTCCCGAGCCGCAATGGTTCCGCCGACAAACCCGACGATAAGCACAAGATGGGTTAGATAACCGCTCTGCCCGAGTATTCCGGTTCTAAGGAGCGACCGGAGGAGTATCTCCAAGATGGGAAAGAACGCCAGCAACAGGATCGACCCGGCGCCCACGGCATCTTCGACGCGGCGAAGAGCCGCAGTCGGGTCGAAACGACGAGGGGAGGTCAAGAATTACTGCCGGTACTCGTCGAGGTAGCGACGGATCGTCGCGTACAGCTCTTCGTCGAAGACGGTGCCGACCGTGACCTGAGAGCTTTGTTCGAACTCGGAGAACCAGCGCTCCTCTTCGCTACGGGAGAGCTCGGTTACCTCAAGGCCGTACTGCTGCATCGTCTCGATCGCCTCTTCTTCCAGCTCCCGAACTTGAGAGTCCAGCCGGTCTATCTGGCGTCGTACCGCGGCGACGAGCTCCGGCTTTAAGTCGTCGGGGACCCGGCGCCACATGTTCTCGATAATGACGAGGCTCCCGAGAAAGGGGGCAACCCGGACCTCGAGCATGTACGGAGCTCGAGCGAACCACTGGAAGCCCGCGGCTGCAATCGGGCTGCCGTAGAAGGCTTCGACCCGGCCGCTGTTGAGAGCCGTCAGCAGCTCGGTCTCGGTCATCGGGATGACTTGGTAGCCCATCAAACGAAAGGCCTGGAGCAGATCCTCGTCGTCGGCGCTCGAGGCCAGTTTTAGCCTCTTGAGGGCCTCCGGCGAGGGAACGGGCTCCGAGGCAAAGAAGCGAATCCACCCAGCCTTCGACCACCCGAGGACCTCGAAGCGGTTCGACCGGACTGCATCCTCGATTTGCGGTCGGATTCGCTCGAAGACGTAGTCCAGCTCTTCGTCGGTACGGATCAACATCGGCATGCTGACGGTAAGGAGCTCGTCGGCCAGGTTGGACAGGGCTCCGCTGGTAATGACGGCGGCGTGGACCTGTCCGATGCGCATCTTTCGTAGGACGTCGGATTCGTTCCCGGCTATGCCGTTGTGGAACACCTGGAGTCGGACCCGGCCGTTGGAAATCCGGGCCCAGTCGGCGGCTACCCTGTTCAAGGCCTGGCCCCAGGGGCTCGATTCCGGTGCCGGGCTGGCGATCTTTATCTGCTGGGCGGAGGCTATTCCTCCCATCAGCGCGAACAGGACAGCGAGCACAAGCGCGAGGCGAGAGTTTTTCACGAGTCTTCCTCCTCGAGATCAATAAGAAAAAAACGATCGAGGTTCTCCAGATACCAGGCTGCTTCCCGTTGCTTGATGGTATTGACCAATCGGTACTCCGGGTACGCCTCGGCGTCTACCTCAAGGGCGAGCTCCATCTCTTCGATAAACTCTCGAAGCTTTTGCTGGGGGATTAGGACCGTTGTGGCGTACGATACGTGGGGTGACGCCTTCTTCCCATCCGCGAGGCGAAGGGCCCGGTCGTAGTGGTAGGCTGCCTTCTCCCGACTCCCCCCCAAGCCTTCCGGGAGCGATCCGTAGTAGGAGAGGAGAAGCTCGTCGAGAGCCCCGTTGTCAAAGTCGGGATCCAGCTCGTAGGCTCGCAGGACCAGGGTCGCGGCCCTGCCGACGGAGACGCTCAGGTTCATGTCGAAGGGATCGGTGGAGAAGGCCCCCAGCCACCCGGCGGCAATCCAGTACAGGTAGGGAACGTCCTCTTCGTCTGCCACCGCAAGGAGGGGATCGAGCTCGCCTTCGAGAACCGCTTGGGCTTCATCGTGACGCGCCTCGAGGCCGCGAATCGCGTAGCCCCGGCCCCGGAGATAGAGGTTCTTCGCCCGGCGGATGAGAAGTTCCCGTTCTTCGAACTCCTCCGGGGGCAGCATCCCGGCGGGGCTCTGGAGGAAGGCGTTGGCGTAGCTGATGTAGGCGCTGCCGCCGGCCAAGAGCAACTCCGGGTCCCCGGGCCTCTGAAGGATGAGGGTGTCGTAGATCTTTAGCGCGAAGGGTAGTGCGTCGGCGATTAGCTCGGGGTCGTTATCGGTAACGAAGACCGACGGCTCGTCGCTGCCGCTGAGCGCCCTGGCTACCGCCCGAGTTGCCATGGTGTTGATCGAGCACCCCGACAAGGCCAGAACTCCGAGAATCGCCACGACTCGTACGACAAGACGCATGACTTATATGTAACGAATGGATGCGGGATTTGCAAGGAAGAGGCACCGGGGCCGAAGCCCCGGAGACCTTAGACGATGCTAATGGCGTCGACGGGGCAGTCTTCGACTGCTTCCTTCGTATCCGCTTCCTTATCGGAAGGGACTTCGTCGGCGATTACTTCGGCGACTTCGTCGCCCATTTGGAATACTTCCGGCACGCTTGTCGTGCAGAGTTCACACGCCGTGCACAGATCTGGGTCGATCTTGACCTTCATTAATACACTCCTTTTTAAGGTGTTCCTAAACTCTAAGGCACCCTAGGGGCTCTGTCAATGTTTCTGTCAATATTTGGGACCGGCGATGTTCGCATCGAAAATCCCCCGGTTTCTCTATGGTCGGCGCAAAGGATCCGGTGCGACACCAGGATCCGGGGCGATGTAGCCGGAGAGGGGCGCAACCGGTACCATAGGGGTATGCCTGTCTGCAGTAAAATGCCAAAACCGACCTGTCGACCCCATCTACCTCGTCTGCCCCGTCTACCTCATCTAGAAAGGCTCGAAGCGTAGTGGCCTCCGACGAAGAAAATCCGGAGGTGGTAGCGTTTCGTCGTCGGTTGGAGGATTCGACGCGTATCGTCGTTTTTACCGGGGCGGGAATAAGCACAGACTCCGGTATTCCCGACTACCGCAGCCAAGGCGGAATCTGGGAGCGTTTTAGACCGGTATACTTCGACGAGTTTATCGAGAGCGAGGAGAAGCGCCTGCTCTACTGGCACCGAAAACAAGAGCTCTGGCCCGCCCTCGTTGCCGCGGAGCCGAACGAGGCGCACCACCTGGTGCGCAGGTTCTACGACGAGGGGCGCCTCCTCGGAGTAATCACACAAAATATCGACGGTCTCCACGAGCGTTCCGGCATTCCCGCTTCTGCGATCGTAAACATTCACGGAAACACTCGAGAGACAGTCTGCCTGGGGTGCGGAGCCCTCCTTCCGACGGATGCGGCACTCGAGCTTCTCGGGAAACAAGAGTCGGCCCCCCGATGTCCGGACTGCGGTGGGCTCCTAAAACCGAACACCATCTCCTTCGGACAGGCCCTCGACGAAACCGTCCTTCGCCGGGCGGTCGATCTTTCCGAGAAGTGCGACACGATGCTGGTTCTCGGGTCCACGTTGGTCGTTCAGCCCGCCGCCACACTCCCGGCGACGGCCAAAGAATCGGGCGCCTGGCTCGGAATCGTCACCCTTTCGGAGACTCCCCTCGACGATAGCGCCGACGCGGTGCTGCGGATGCCCCTGCGAGATTTTGCACATTCGATGGCACCCTCGTAGCCGAAGCAAGATTCTATGTAGTACAGTACTCGTCTATGGCACTCGGTCGTCGCCAACGAATCCGTTTGGGGATCTTTCTGGTCCTTGGAGGGGCCGTTCTGGTAACCTTCTTTCTCCTCATCGCCGGGAGTGAGCTCTTCGAAGCAAGGAATAGCTACTACGTCGAGTTCTCCGCCGGTTCGGTTACCGGTCTTCAGGCGGGGAGCCAGGTTCGGTACAACGGCATCGTCGTCGGGGCGGTGGAATCTATCGATTTCGCCGAGAACAGCGTCGAGCGGGTTGTCGTGACCCTTTCGGTTCGGGAAGACGTTCCGGTAAAGGAGGACGTCCGGGCACGGATGTATCCCGTCGGAATTACCGGTACCCGGCAGATAAACCTCGTCGGTGGGACCGACGCGGCGGACCGGCTCCCTCCCGGAAGCCGGATTCCCGAAAGCCAGTCGGTTCTCGACAGCCTGTCCCAGCTCGGCGCGCCGGCCCAGAACATCGTCGAGAGCATAGAGTTGCTCTTGAGCGAAGAGAACCGGGATAACGTTGCTGCGTTCCTCGAGAATGCCGCCGGAATCCTCAGCGACAACCGGGGCTCCATCGCCCGGATCGTCCGGAATACCGACGAGATAGTAACCGGAAATCGCGTGGCCTTCGAACAGACGCTTCAAGACCTGAACCTGGCGGCGCGAAACCTCGAGTCGGCGAGCCTGGCCTTGAGTCGGGCTCTCGGAGGGGCGGGAGAATCCGAGTCCCTCGCCGACTTGGTCTCAGGGCTTAATCGAACAGTCGTACAGGCGGAAAGCAGTCTCCGAAATATAGAGCGAATGGTGGACGAGAGTGAGCGAGGGCTCCTCGATTCGATCTCTCTCCTCGAAGAAACACTGGAGTACCTAAATAACTTTGCGATGCTCATTAGCGAAAATCCATCACGGCTGGTTCGCTAGCCTCTTTATCCTCGTCGTCTTAACCCTGTCGGGGTGCTTGTTGTCGGATGATGCGCCCACGCGCTACTTCCTGATCGACTACGTCGGGGACGGCGGAGCCCGGGACCAGGACCAGGACCAACGGGAGACGCCCTTCGACGCCGCCGTTATCGTCGAAGATCCGACCGTGGGTCCCCTCTACGACCGGCGGCAGATCGTGCAAAGGCCCGAGGCGCCGGAGATTCTGTTGCGGACCCGGGATCTCTGGGTCGTTTCGCCCGGGGACGCGGTTCGGGAGGTCGTCTACGATCGGCTTCGGGAGGAGGATCTCTTCCCCGAGGTCGGCCGGAGAATCCGGGGAGTCCCGGACCCCTACGTTCTGCGGACCCATATCGACACCCTCGAGTACCGATGCTGCGCCGAGACGCCCCTGGCCATCTTCGATATCGAGCTGCTGCTCCTTGACGCCGAGGAAAACGTCGTCGCCCGGCACAGAAGCGCCACCGAGGACGAAATTCCGGCTTCGGTTACCGAGTTTGTCTTGACGGTTAACCGGCGTCTCTCGGAAGCTATAGACCAACTCGTCGCCGAAATCCGAACCGCCGCGCCGTGACCGACTTCGTCGCTCAAACAGACGGTACGCTGAAGCTCCAAGGATCCCTGACGAAGGGAGACGTCCCGAAACTCCACGACTCGATTATGAAACTCTCGGGGATTCGACAGATCGACTTGTCCGAGGTTTCCGAAGCCGACAGCTCCGGAGTAGCGCTCCTCGACCTCATCCGGCGCTCTTCGGGCTCCGGAGGCGAGATACCGGTAGTCGGTGCGAAACCGGAAATCGAGCGGCTTCTTACCCTCTTCGAAGGGGGAGCCAAGCCCGAGACACGGCGGAAGGAACACTACAACCCCTTCGCTCGGGTCACGGAGCTATTGATAGCCGCCTACCGCGAAGCAGGAACCTATTTCCAGCTCGCGGCGGACATCTTTATCTGGTCCATCTACGGGGTCTTCGACCGCCGGGGCCAGCGCCGGGGAGCCCTCGGGCGGCAGCTCATAGAGATTGGCGTAAACGCCGTCGGAATCGTCGCACTCTTATCCTTGATTTTAGGTCTGATTCTCTCGTTGCAATCCGCGGCCCAGCTCGAGCAGTTCGGGGCGAACATCTTCGTCGCCATGCTCCTTTCTCTGGCGGTCGTCCGGGAAATGGGCCCGATGATGACCGCGATCCTGGTCGCCGGACGAAGCGGCTCGGCGATCGCCGCCGAGATTTCGACGATGAAAGTCTCCGAGGAGCTCGACGCCCTCCGGGTAATGGGTCTCGACCCCGTGCGCTACGTGGTGGTCCCGAAGTTCCACGCCATCACCATCGCCATGCCGATTCTGGTGGTGCTTTCGATCGCGATGTCGATGCTCGGCGGTGTTATCGTCGGCATGACCTACCTCGGCATCTCCCCTGCTTCCTTCCTCTGGAACATGATCGAAGCGGTGGATATCGAGGACCTGACGATTGCCATCATCAAGAGCACGGTTTTCGCCTGGCATATCGTGATAATCGGGAGCCACTACGGCTTCAAGGCCACCGGAGGCGCCGAGGGCGTCGGAAGGATGACGACCGTTTCGGTGGTGGCATCCATATTCGTCGTTATTCTTATCGACGTCTTCTTTAGCTTCTTCTATCTACCGTCATGAGGGACCTCGCATCATGAAGCCCGGCCCTTTGCTTCGCGTCCAAAACGTGTCCGTCGCCTACGGCACAACCGAAGTTCTCTCCGGGGCGAGCTGCTCCGTCTTCCCGAAGGAGATCGTCTGCATCGTCGGGGAAAGCGGGTGCGGCAAAACGACTCTTCTCAAGGCCGTCTTGGGCTTAGTCGAGGTGCGTCAGGGCCACATCTTTCTGTTCGACCGAGAGGTCGGCACCCTCGACGAGGTGGAATGGCAACAGCAGCTCCTTCGTGTCGGCGTGCTCTTCCAAAACGGCGCGCTTTTGAACTCCATGGACATCGAAGACAACATCTCCATAGCCCTGGAGCAGCACACTGCCCTGCCGGCGGACGTCCGGCGTCGGATGGTCGAGGTAAAGCTCGATCTGGTGAGCCTCGGAGGTGTCCAACGCAAGCTGCCCTCCGAGCTCTCCGGGGGCATGAAAAAGCGCGCCGCCCTCGCCCGGTCGCTTATCCTCGACCCGGAAATCGTCTTTCTCGACGAGCCTTCGGCGGGCCTCGACCCGGTAACCAGCGCGGCACTCGACCAATTGCTTCTCTCCTTGCGGGAGCGGCTAAACACAACCTTCGTCGTCGTAACCCACGAGCTTGCGAGCATCTCGTCTATTGCCGACCGTATCGTGTTTCTCGATGAGGGACGAGTCGTTTTCGAAGGGACGTTGAAGGAAGCACAGTCTTCCGAAGCCGAAGGTCTCCGCCGCTTCTTTTCGCGCGAATCGCCGGAATAGAGTGCCCAGTCCTAAAGCAGCTTAGAAGCCGTAGGAAAGGCGCATCGCGGTGCCCGGATTACGGTTCAGAAACTCTAGCGTGTCCTCCAGGGAGATGTGGAAGACGCTCAAGGGCCCCCGATGCCGAAAGGTAAAGTCCGCCGGGAGTCCCCGTTGTATTCGGTTCATCTTTCCGATTACCTCGCCCTCTTTTAGGGTCGCCACGGACTTGTTCTTCTTGGAGACTTCGACGGCTCCGGAACGGATGATGTAGACCCCCGGCAGCTGCTCGCCCTCCCGGACGATCAACCCCGCTCCGTCTCGTTCTTCCGGAACCAAGACCGACTCGAGCCACATCCTCTGGTAGTCCGTCAGAGAAGCGAAGAAGGGGCTCGTTACCAAAAGGTTCCAGGTCTCTTCGCTTCGGTTGCGGATAAGGCGCTGGAGGACGCGCTCGAATTCGGTGCCGGCGATAAAATTGATGAACCGGCTCTTGGATATGCCGTACGCTTCCACGTCGGTAACGGCGACGATGTCCGCGCTCCGAAGGGCTCCGGTCAAGAGAGCAACCTCTCCGAAGTACTCGTAGGCGCCGAGGTACTTGCTTCTCAAGAGCTGGTCCGTGTCGACCCGGGCGTTCCCCGACCGTATGATAAAGAAGTACTCGCCTCTGTTCCCCCTCTCGATAATCTTCTGACCACGCTTAAACCGCTTGCTCTCGACGATGGTCAAGAACTGTTGAACTTTGTTAACGGGAAGAGTGGTAAAGAAGTCAAGGTGCTTGAGCACATCGAGGGAACGGTAGGCCTCCTCGTAGGCCGGTGCCTTTACGTCGAAGTAGAGCGTGTTCTCGATTCCGAAGGTCGCCCGGGAGAGGGCGGTTTCTTTCTTCGACGGGAAGCCCTTTGCGGCGATGTGGTAGACCACAATTTTCTTCTGCACCGACTTGGGAAGGGAGTTTAGATAGGAGACCGGCGTATGGAGGGGAGCGATTCCCGCCTCGTGGTAGATGACATCCGAATCCCAGGGGAAGCTGCGAAGCTCCTCGAGGCGCTCATCGGAGATGAGCCCCTTTTCTCGGAGTTCCTTCTGTACCTCCGGGTCACCTTGATGGTCCGAGGAGTAGACGAAGGTCTTGTCCTGGAAGGTAAGGCGGAACCCCATCGTAGGAATCGAGTGGACAGCGTAGTTGATGTAGAACTGCCCGCCGTGGAGGTAGAAGGAGCGTCCGATGTAGACGGGGTGAAAGCTAAAGAGCTTTTGAAGGTATTCGAAGGACTCTCCGGAGAAGGCCGAGTACTTGGTAAGAAAGCTCCGCATTATCGTCGGCGTCGTGTAGATCGTAACCCGGGATTCTTCGAGTATTTTCTGAAAGGTCCCGGCATCGTGGTCCGCGTGGCAGTGGGTAAGGATGATACTGTCGATAAACTTCGGGTTTACATTGGATCGAACCAGCCATTCCGTCGAATTGACCGGAGGATCGATCATTATCCCATTGCCGTTCAGCCAGATGATAAACCCCGAAGTGTTATCATTGGGGTCGAATCCGTTGCTCGGCCCGAGACAGGTAACCCCGAACCGGGGCGGAATAAAGGGCTCCGGAAGTTGCTCTCCGATACTGTATTGCGGCGTGTAGTGCACCTTCGCCGGCACCTCGGCGAACTCCTTTCCGTCCACGGAAAAGCGAAAACTGTCTTCTTCGGTCTTAGAGATGGTAACTCCCTCGATCTCGATGCGGTACTTCTTGTCGAAGGTCTTTATCTCCATCATGTCCGAGAGCTTCAAACCCCTGCGGAAGAAGGCGAGCTCTCCCCGAATATCGGGGACGAAAACATCGTCATCGGCTTGAAACGCGTCGTTGTTTAGGTCGACGCTCCGGGGACCGAATACCGCCTCGGTCATCGCGACGGCG
Organism: uncultured Spirochaetaceae bacterium; assembly: GCA_964616245.1. Lineage (GTDB taxonomy): Bacteria > Spirochaetota > Spirochaetia > DSM-27196 > PWMO01 > CAYPUT01. Next base: position 22,207 of record CAZTRQ010000015.1, read on the forward strand.
AGGCGGCGGCCCTGCTCTTCGGTGCAGATAACCGATGTCTTTTGCTGTTTTATAAAAAAATTGAAGTAGATGGGGAATTCCATGTCGGCAACGTTTATTCCCTTCTGCCAGTTAAAGAGCTCCAAGGGAAGAATGAACATCTGGGGGACCGACTCTTCGGTGACGATAGTGTCCTTTATCGTCGCCGGCGGGGCACCCACCTGCATGCGACCCGCCGGCGTGGTAACGACGAAACCGCCTCGAGGTAACTCGGCGGCACTACCGGACACGTGGTTTACATCTTTAATTGCATGGACTCCCATAATACCCCTCTATTGTAGGCAAAAAAGGTGAGAAATGCACGGAAGAACGGGGACTCCACAAGAGGGCGAGACGGCTATTCTTCGGTTTCCGAAATAAGGCGGGCCAGTCGTGCTTCCAGGCTGCCTCGGCTCTCGTCCAAGGCGGCCCGGCGCCGCCTGAGGCTCTCGATCTCGTCCTCTTGGCTCCGAAGGGTCGAAAGGTAGCGACGGGCCAGGTCGGACCCCTCTGGAACCGCCTCCAGGTTGCTCCGAATTCGTTGCTGGTCTCGAAAGAGCTCGTCGATTCGGCGGGCGGTCGCCCCGAGCTCCCGGTCGGTTTCGGCCAAATCGCCGAGAATGCTCTGAAGCCTCCGAAGTGTTTCCGCGGTCTCGGAGTCGATAACCGGACGGCTCAGGTAAAAGACGATCTGGTCGGTCGTAAGGCCCTCGAGGGCCACGGAAGACGAGACCGGCTGCTCCTCGACGACATCTAACCGGTCCGCCCTGCCGGCGAGGGGCACCTCGAATCGGAGGAAGGAATCGCTCTTCGACGCGGGTTGAAGACCTCCGACAACCTCCCACCCCGACCGTTTCGGATGCTCGATAACGAGGGTTCCGATCCTGCTTCCGTGGTGGGCGTATCGGTAGACCGTCCGCCGAGAGCGGATACGACTCGCGATCAGCACGCCGTTCGCAATTCGCAGGGAGGAGATGGTGTCCGGCTCGCTCTGGGTCTCGGTGACCACCGTTGTGTCGGTGTCGAGGGCGTAGGTAAGGATGGTGCGCTCTCCCGGGGCAAGGTCGGAGACCAGGGAGTCTCCGACGAAGGAGCCGTCTTCGAGGACTGTTACCGGCCCCGCTAAGAGAGCGAGCCCGGTTTCGTTGGCGACCTCCACCCCGGCTCGTGGGCTCGTACCGTCTTCGCTTCGGTAGAGCGATACCCGACGGCCTGGAATAAGCGTGTCGAGAATCGGAAGCATCGCCCCGGACCCGGGAAGCAGCTCGACCTCGGCGTCGATTCGGTACCGAACCGCCGTCGGAATGGCCGAGGCCGTCGCCCCGGTGGCTCCGGGGGTCCCGAGCCCCTGTGCGTCATCGGCGAAGGCGCGGCTGCTTCGGCGGGGCTCGGCCGCGGGCGCCGGAGGGGCCTCTTGCATCTCCGCGTAGCCCTGGGCGCTGCGTTCGAAGCTGCGGGGAGCCAACGACGTGGCTTGAGGTGGCGGAAGGCTCGGGCGCCGGACGTAGAGGGGGGTAAGGAGGTCCATCCGAAAGGCAACCGGTCGGCTGGAAACGAGGGTAACCTCGACGTCCCGCCAGGGGATTGCAGTCGTGTTGTCCACATGACCCCAGGCTTGGAGGCGGTATTCTCCGGCATTTCCGAGAACCAACCGGTAGGAGGTCTTCCAGACCGGCACGCCGTGGAGATAGCTGAGGAAAAGCGGACCGGCGTAGCTCGATCCAAGGCGGAGGCGCAGGATGCTCTCCTGCTCGATCCGAGAGTCCCGGAGGACCCCAAGAAGGCTTTCGAGCTCTGCGTTTAGGTTTTCGTCCGCAAAGACGATGCGGTCCACGTTGGCTAAGGAGACTTCCTTCAACCCGTCGTCGCCGAAGAGCGTCAGAAAGAGCTCACGGCGGCCCTCCTCGTCGGGGTGCTCCTCGAGGGCCACGATGCGCCCGGCGGCGCTCGACTCCCCGATAAGCGAAACGTACTCTCCCCGGAGCCGTCGAAGCATCTCGGCTCTGTCGGGGTTTCCCGTAAGGTCGATGTAGCTGCCCTGGAGCCGGCGCTCGATCCGGTCCGTCGTGTCGAAGGAGAGTACCGGGACTGCGCTTCCGTCCGTTCCTCGAACCAGCAGGCTCTTGAGAACGTCGGCGACGTGTTCCCGGGGAAGCCGAAGCTCGACGGATTCGCCTGCATCGAGGCTCCCTTCGAAGGAAAAAAGGCCAACTCCACCGGTGTAGAGGTCTACCGAAGAAAGGGTCAGAGAGCTACTGTCGCCCGAGGCGCCGAGGGGCTCCTCCGTCGCGCCAACTGCGGCGATGTGCACCAAGCCGAGTACCAAGAGTCCAAAGAGAGCCACCAATCTAATCGTCCTTGTCATCGTGTTCCCGAGTATACCATGGTGGCATCGATCTTTCGGTCCTACCTTGGGTTTTCTTTGACTCTGGTATATTCTGGCTACTCATTTTACAGAAGGATGGTCAGTGCGGGTGAAAGTCTTGGTTACCGGGGCCGACGGGTTCCTTGGGTCCAACCTTGTCAGGGAATTGATAGCACGCAAACACGAGGTTGTCGCCGCCCTCCAGCCGGGTCGCCAGGTTGGGACGATCGACGGGCTTCCCCTCGAGCGCCGGGATGTCGATCTGCGCTACCACCGGGCAACTGTCGCGGCGTTCGAAGGCGTAGATGCGGCCATTCACACCGCGGCGGATACCTCCACCTGGCCGTCGCGACGTCCCCGGAGAGACGCCTTCAACATCGTGTCGACGCAAAATATGATATCCGGTGCCCTCGAAGCCGGCGTTACGCGTCTGGTGCATATCGGAACCGCCAATAGTTTTCCCCCGGGTAGCGCTGGGCATCCCCGACGAGAAGAGGGGCTCTTCGAGGGAACCGACTACGGCCTCGGCTACATAGACAGCAAGCGCCGGGCTCACCGCAGGGTCTTGAAGGCGGTCTCGGAGAAGGGGCTTGCGGCGGTGGTACTCTGCCCGACCTTTATGATGGGGCCCTTCGATTCCCGGCCGGGGCCGGGACAGATGATTCTTCAGGTGGCAAAGAAGGGCATCCCGCCGCTCCCCCCGGGGGGGCGTAACATCGTCGACGTCCGGAACGTCGCCGTTGCCGCCGCCAACGCGCTCTCCGACGGGAAGGTCGGGGAGAGTTACATCCTCGCCGGGGAGAACATGCACTACGGCCCCCTCTTTCAGGCTATCGCCGAGGTGGTCGGAAAGCCGGGATTCGGACATCGGGTTCCGAAGGCCGGCATTCTGGCCTTCGGAGCACTCAACAGCGCCTTAGGCGCTCTTCTCCGGCGTCCTCCGGGAGTCTCGTATACCATGGCAAAAATTGCCTGCGACGAGAACTTCTACGATGCGACGACTGCAGAGTCCGTACTCGGGCTGCCGAAGACCGACGTTCGGCGGGCCCTCGCCGACTCTTTCGCCTGGCTTCGAGAAAAAGGCTATCTGGAGGATTAAAACCGATGGGAACCCAAGATCGCGTAGCGGTTGCCGGCTTTCTGCTTTTCTATTTTACCTTTTCCTTCCTCGTGGTTGTCGCCGTTATGGAAACTCGGATTCTCGGAAAGCTCTGGCGACGAAACGCAACTCCACGGTACGCCGAGACGTTTCGTGTGGTGTCGAACCGCCTCGTGTTGGTGCTGCTCTACGGGGTAATCCCGGCAGTTGTTGTTCCCCGGGTCTTCGGGATTCCCCTTGCCGCTCTCGGTGTTGCCCTTCCCCGGGGCTGGGTCTCCCTCGGGACGACGGTCGCTCTAACCGGAGTGGCCGTCTTGGTGTCGCTGACCAACCCTCGGCGAAGGCTCGTAACCGGGGAATACCCAATGATCCGCCTTGCCCAATGGTCCGGCGCAACGGTGCTTGCCAATACCCTGTCTTGGATGCTCTATCTTCTGGCCTACGAGTTTATGTTTCGCGGCCTGCTGCTCTACGCTTTCGTGCCCCTTGGCGTAACCCTTGCGGTAGCGGTAAACGTAAGCCTTTACGTCACGACACACCTGGTGAAGAACCTGCAAGAAGGCGTGGCCTCCTTTCCCTTCGGAATTCTTCTCTGCGCTCTAACGCTCTACAGCGGCTCCTTTCTGCCGGCCTTCGTTATTCACCTGGCCCTTGCCCTCTCGACAACCCACGGCTCGCTGGCGCTGCATCCTCGAATGGGGATAAAGAAGCAGGGACCCTTTTCCGACGAGATAATCCCCCGGGGAAGCATAGAGTAAGAGAGCCGGCGGAGCGCCGGCAGCTATCTTACGCGGAGCTCGAGAAGAAAGCGGATGCTGCTCTCCCCGGTGCCGGGGAAACGGATAAGTCTATTCGAGTCGTCGAGCTCCGGTGAGTTGTCGTAGGTGGTAACCGCAACGTAGTAGCGCCCCGAATTCTCGAGGCTCACTCGAAGGGCCGAGGCGCTCCCAACGCCCCCATCGTCGTCTTCGGCGATCAAACTGCCTCGGCTGTCGAAGAGAAAGAGCATCGAGTCGTCGTCCCGGTACTCTGTCCCCTGGTAGACGTCGGTGACGTTTACCTCCAAGGACACGGTAGAGGCCTCCGCTATCTCGAAGGTAAAGATCTCGTGTCCCGCTCCCACGATGCCTTCTGCGAGACCTCGACTGCCGTCTGTCTCGAAGGGCCGGGCTTCCTGGAGAATCGCCATTCCGCGGTCGCCGCTGGTAAGCATTCCCATCAGGCGCTTTCCTGTCTCTCCGTCCCGAAGCTTCCGGATGTGGAGCTCGAAGGAGATATCGCTGCTGCCGAGTTCGCCGAGGGTGTCGAAGACGCCCCCGGGTGTCGTCTCCGGCTCGTTCGGAAAGGTCGTTACCACAGCGTAGTAGCGCTCCCCGCCCTCCAAGAGAATTTCGTCGATCCGGGACGTCGACCCAGGGCCCCCGTCGTCGTCGGCGGTCAGAAGCTTTCCTCGAGAGTCGAAGAGAAAGAGCATCGAGTCCTCGTCGGTGAACCGAACACCCTCTCGTTCTTCTGTAACTAGTATTTCCATCGAGATTCGGGTGTCTTCTTCTAACTCGAGCCAAAAGGCTTCGAAGCTGCGGGCGACGGATCCCTCTCCGATGCCCCGCGTACCTACGAAGTCGATCTCGGTGGCCGCTTCGCGGATAGTCGTAAACCGCGTTTGACCTAGGGCGGAGCCTGCAACAAGCAGAACCAATACCGTTACGGCGCAAAAACGATTGGCGTTCATGGCGCGTATGGTAAACCGGAACGCCCTGGCTATGATACTACCATCCGGCCCCGGTATACTTGTTTCCGGAGGACCTGATGAAGCGACAGATCGGCATTCTGACCAGCGGAGGCGATTGCCCGGGACTAAACGCGGCGATCCGGGGAGTGGGGCGCGGCGGGCAGGCGTACTTCGATATGAACTTCGTCGGCTTCCGGGACGGTTTTAAGGGCCTCGTCCAGGACAGGACGATGCTCCTCGAAAGCCGGGTCCTCTCCGGGATACTTACCGACGGCGGCACCATCCTCGGGACCAGCCGGGAGAAGCCCCACAAGATGAACCTCGGGGGCAAGGTTCGGGACATGACCGAAGCGGTTGTCGAGAACTACCAAAAGCACCACCTCGACGCCTTGGTCTGTATCGGCGGCGGAGGCACCCAGAAGAACGCCCTTCACCTTAAAGAGGCGGGTCTAAACGTCGTCACCCTCCCTAAGACCATCGATAACGACGTCGCCGGTACCGACATAACTTTTGGGTTCGACACCGCCTTGACGATTGCTACCGAAGCGGTGGACCGGCTTCACTCGACCGCTACGAGTCACCACCGGGTTATCGTCGTCGAGATTATGGGACACCGGGCCGGTTGGTTGGCTCTCGGGGCGGGTATCGCCGGGGGGGCCGACGTTATCCTTATCCCCGAGATACCCTACGACCTCGACGTCATTACCGAAGCGCTTCTGTCCCGGACCCGGGCGGGTAAGTACTTTAGTATCGTCGCGGTGGCCGAGGGTGCAATGTCGAAGAGCCAAGCGGCGAAGGTTGCCGAGCTGGCGCAGGCGAAGACGGACGCCACCAAAAAATCCGACCGGAAGAAGGCCTCTGCGGAGTTGGACGCCTTCCATCAACACCACGTCAACCATACCCTACGGCTGACCGAAAAGCTCGAAAAGTTAAGCGGTCTCGAGTCGCGGTTGACTATCCTCGGTCACCTCCAGAGAGGGGGAACGCCATCCGCGGCGGACCGGGTCCTCGCGACCCGCCTGGGCACCGCGTGCGCCGAAGTGCTCCACCGGGAGGAATACGGGGTTCTCGTCGCCGCCCGGGGAGACGGGACGGCAACCGTGCCCCTCGAAGAGGTCGCCGGCAGGAAGAAGCTCGTCCCCCTCGAGCACCCCTGGGTCCGCTCCGCGCGTCTCGTCGGGGCCTGTTTGGGGGACACCTGGGAGGATGCCCCGGAGGCCTGACGAAATATATTCGGCCCGAAGCCGGCCGCTTAATTGACTTTTTGGCATTTACGCTTTAATCTATTTTATTAGAGATGCTATCGCCAAAGAGTACCCTTCGCGCCTGTCTCTTTCTCACCCTCCTTCTACTGCTCCTCGGGTCCGCCGGGGAGGCCTTTGCGGCGGATAAGCCTCGAATCCGAATCTCCGTGGAAAACTACCCGGGGCACGTCCAGACCGAGGCGGTACGCCGTTTTGCCGAGGATCTCGACGAGCGCCTCGGAGACCGGTACGCGATCGAGTTCTTTCATTCCGGAGAGCTCTTCCGGGACCGAGACGTGCTGTCGGCGATGTCGGCGGGAAACGCGGAGATCGCGGTACCCGGCACCTGGCAGATAGACCGCTTCGAACGGTCGGTTGCGGCCTTTCTCTTGCCTGCGTGCTTCGGCCGGAGCGCCGAATTTTTCCACCGGCTTTCCGACGGGGCTCTCGGGTCCGAGATAAATCGGCGGATGGAGGCGAGTCTTAACGTCGTTGTCCTCGGGCGATGGCTAGACCTCGGCCACGCGCACCTCTATTTCTCGAGCCGCAGGGTAACCTCGCATCGACAGCTTGAGGAGCTTCGCATTCGCGTGGCCGGGGGACTCGGAAACGAGCTAAGGATCGAGGCTCTCGGAGGGCTCCCTGTGGTTATCCCCTGGAACGATCTCCCTTTCCACATGCAGCAGCGGCGAATCGACGGAATCCTGACAACCCACGAGACGGCCAAAAGCGGTCGACTCTGGGAGCACGGAGTTCGCTACGCCTTGGAAGACCATCAGTATTTCGGCCAGTACGTACCGCTGATGCGGCGTACGTTTTGGAGCCGGCTTTCTCCCGAGGATCGACGGGTTATCCAAGAGGTCTGGGAATCCGGCGTCGAAGGGCAGCGGCAGCGCGCCCTTCGAGCCCAACAGGAAGCGAGACTCGTTCTGCAGCGAAACGGCATCGAAATAGTGGTCCCCGAAGAGCAGGCAATCGAGGAAACCCGAGATCTCCTCCTGCTAAGGCAAGACGAAATGGCCGGAACCCTCGGGATACCGCCGAACGTCGTCCGGCTTTTGGAGCGGGCACGGTAGGAGTATGAAGAAGCCGAAGGCCAAGCGATATCAGCACCAGAGTCGAGTGCTCTTCTTCGTCCTCGTTCTGTGCATCGTCGCGGTCGCCGCCTTCGGCTTATTCGTGGGCTACCGATCGGCGAGTCTCTCCGCACGGGAACGGGTCGTCGTATCCGCCCAGTCCTACGGCGAGTACGTCCAAGGCGTCTTCGGCGCCCTCGACATCTCTGCCGATGTGGTTGTCCGTCGGGTCCTCGAAGGGAAGGACAACGAAGACCTCCGAAACGACATGACTCGGCAAGCTCTCTTTGTGCCGTACATCGAAACCCTCGAGTACTACAACGCCGCCGGAGACTTTCTTGTCGGTGTTCCGGATACGGCGGTGGAGATGGGGGAAAGCCTCTCTCCGGATCTCTTGAGGCTCCATCGGGACGCCTGGGTCGATGCATCGGTTACCCTTTCCGAGGATTCCGGTCGGATTCGCGTAACCCGGAGCGTCGTCTCAGACGGCGAGTTCGGTGGCGTCGTCATCGCTACCGTACCCCAGCTCTTCTTCTATCAGGCGATCCCACTTCACATTCCAACGGCGGTAGCGCACCTGGCGCTCGTGAGCACCGACGGCCATTCTATCCTCCATTGGGGACCGGTAGACCACGACGAGCTGCCAACCCAGTTCGATGGTTTCGAGGGGCCCGAAGGAATCGGGGGCCCCGGCGGTGTTGCGGTAGCCGGGTCTCCGAAGTACCTCGGAGGCACGACCCAACTCCGCTCGTTCCCTCTTCGGATGACCCTCTACTTCGACCGGGGTGTCTTGATGGCAGATTGGGAACGACAGCTGGAGTACACGTTGATTATTCTGGCTCTCTTTGTGGTCGCCGGCCTGGTCGCCTATCGCTACGTCCGGCGCCTACAGGAACGCCAAGCCGTGGTTCGAGAGGAGCTCGTCCAAGAGCGAGAGAGTAGAAAGACCACCGAGCTGATTCGCCGGGTCCGGGAAGAATCCCTCGGTGCAGAGGAAGAGGTTGGTATTCTAACCGCTTCGGTTAAGGTGCTTTCCGAGTTTCTCGGGGCAACTGCCGCACGGATTCACTCCCACGGGGACGGAGAGCGTCCGCCGCTGGATATAGACGCTTGTCTCGACGCCGGG
>CAZTRQ010000016.1:0-13142 GCA_964616245.1 uncultured Spirochaetaceae bacterium
CAAAGAGTGTAGGCCACGCCGAAACCCACCAGGAGCGCCAGATTTCGAAATCCTGATCGTTGACGATCGGGTGGTCGACGGAATAGCGCCGGGAGACCCGACGGATATTCTCGAGATTCCCCTCGGTGGTGAACTTCGCCGAGTGGACCCCGACGATTACCAGTTCCTCTTCGAACTCGGCTTGAAGATCTTCGAGGAAGGGAAGGTTGTGCAGACAGTTGATGCAGCCGTAGGTCCAAAAGTCGACAACAACGACCTTGCCTCGGAGATCTTCCCAGGACAGAGGACGGGAGCTGTTTACCCACTCGAGACCTTGCGGAAACTCCGGCGCGGGTATCTTTCCTGCAAATTGAGAGTCTACCGGTTCCCCGGGCGTCTCCGGCGCGCCGGCGCTCGGTTCTGCGGCGCCCCGCACCTCCCCCTCCGGCGTGCATCCCGTAAGAGTCACCGCGAGAAGAATTATCACATAGGCAGCAACACTACGCATGCTCGAAATACGCCGCCGTTGAGGCGGTTGTGACGAATGACAGCCTTCGCCGACACGTCGCAAACAACGCCTAGACGACGTCGTTGAGCGAAAGGCCCTGCTTTTTGAGGAAGGGCAATAGCCCCAGTTTGGTCACCGTCCTCAGTGCGCGGGTCGAAAGACGGACCCGAACCCAGCGGTTCAGCTCCGGCACGTAGAGTCTCTTCGAGTGGATGTTCGGTCTCTGCCACCGCTTGGTCTTGTTGTGGGAGTGGGAGACGCTATTTCCGGATAACGGTTTCTTTCCGGTTATGCTGCAACGACGAGCCATGGTAGACCTCTTCTTCGAATTATCGGAACCATATGTTTACTAAACGGCGGCATCTTCGTCAAGGCGTAACGCTCGAGCGGTACAAATGACGGATCGCGGCGAAATACTTGTAGCTGTTACCCCGTCTGCTCAGATTCCGGATCCTGTACAGCGAATCGCGATGGTAGAACTCCAAGTTTTCGTTATTTTGGACGTTGATACCTTCGATTTCGGGAATTGGGAACTCCCGGCCGGTTCCGCTTCCGAGGTTTACGAAGACCAGCCTGTCGCTGAAAAGAAGAAGCTCTCCGGTGCCGAGAGGCCGGAGGGGGAGGCTCTTGTACCCCTTCTCGAGCATCATGTTCTGCTCCTCGAAGACCGGGGTCGAGAGAAAAACCTCTCTGTCTTCGTCGAGCATTCTTTCGAGCTCCGCCGTCTGCCACCGGTTCCACGCCAAGAGGGTGTCGAAATGGAGCGTTCCTTGCCGGCGACGGAAGAAACCACTTGGTGCCATTCGTACTCGATACCCGCAACTGTCGCATCCTAGCTCGTTACCCTCGGAGACCAAGGTATTCATCTTGTGGCACTCCGGGCAGGTAAAGAGGACGATCTCGAGGTATTCGGCGCGATGCTTCGAGCGATAGGTCCATCCTACTGTCCGTTGGAAGGCAAACTCATCGTGCGCCAGGGAGTCGGCCATCTTTCGGCTGATCTCTTCCGTCGTCATCGACTTTAGATCAGCCGGGGTAAAGCCCAGAGAGAAGCTGATTCGAGCCCGACCCCTACGGATGCCGCGGGCCCAGCGGGGCATGGTAAGGAAGGCTCCTTGAACCTTGGCGAAAACGACCGGGACTTTCAGCGATTTGATAAGCTTGGCCGTCGACGGAATCATCGGGAGGGTACCGCCGTCCCAGGTATTCTGTCCCTCCGGGTAGACCCCGATAATTCCCCCTTTGGCCTTTATCTTTACGATGTTCTTTACCGCTTCCAGATCCGATACGGCCTTCGTCTTCGGGATGGCCCCGACCAAGCCGAGGAGGAAACTTAAGAGACGCGAACGGAAGTTCGAGTCGGATACCACGTAGTGGATCGGACCCGGCACAAGAGTGTTGACGAAGACGGGGTCGATGGCGCTCTGGTGGTTGGGCATAACGACGTACGGCGGCTTTACCTTCCGGAAAAGGCTGAGGTTTTCCGCCTCGAGCCTAAAAAGCCACCGAAAAAGGACCCTAATGAGCTTTCGAAGAAACCAGTGCACCGATTTTATCGCCCGGATGCGCCGGCGCGCTCGACGGATATCTCGGCGCTTCTGCCCTCTGCCGGTGCTGCCTCCTGCCATACCTGCCTACCCTTCGGCCTTTTCGACCATCTCCCTTGCCCAGGTGGCCACCTCTTCTGCGCTCTCTTCCTTGCCTCGGGTCAGCGGCTCCCGAAAACCTAAGGTGCCGACGATTTCGTTACCCACGAGGAGTTTCGAAAGCAGGCGAAAATAGCCGCCGATTCGACCGGAGTAGCTGCAAAAGAGGGCAAACTGCCGCCTGGAGAACTCGAAGGTATCCAAGAAACTGAGAATCGGGGGGGCAACGGTTCCTTTCCAGATAGGGCTGCCGAGAAAAACGAGGTCGAAGTCCCCGGGGTGTACGTCGATCGATCGGAGCCGGGGAAGCCGGGGATAGGCGATCTGCTTATCCTCCCAGACGTAGTGAACGTAATCTTCCGGATCCTGTACCTTCTCCGGCTCCAGACTAATCATCGGGATCGAGAGAGTGGTGGAAATCGACTGGGCGAGATGCGCCGTGTTTCCGTCCCAACTGAAAAAGAAGACAGCGCTACGTAAACTCATTGTGATTCCGGTGTGGCGGTCTTGCGGCGAAAACTGTTGTTCCTCGCAGAATTGCCCGACTATTATAGCAGCATGTTTGCGCGAACGGAATACCACCCCCGGAGAGGGATCGGTGGCTGGCTGCTTGTCGTCGCCTTAAGCGGTACCTACTTCGCGATCTCGGGACCCTTTCCCCTGGCGAACCCGGGTATTGGTGATTTGCCCTTCTTCGTTCTCGTCGGCCTCTTCGGTCTTTCGGGGATGATTCTGCTCCTGCGGCCGGCGTCTTTTCGTACCAAGGCCTTCCTGCGCTTTCTCGTTCTCCCGGAGCTGCTTCTCGCCTACGGCCTGCTCCTATCTGCTTTTGCCTACATCTATGCCCTCAACGCAAACATGGATTACGTTCAGCGGTTCGTCGAAAGTGGGGGAGAGTTGCGTTTGGCCCTCGATACCGAGACCGAGCGCCTCATCGTCGTCTTCCGGTATGCCCCTTTTTTGATCGTCGCCGCGGGAATCTACCTCTACACCCGTCTTCGCCTTCCCGTTGCGAGCGGGTACCTCCCCGGAAGGATCCCCCGGCTCTACGACCGCCCTTCGGCGGCCCTATCCCGTTTTAGCCCCCGGGGGGAGCCCTTCGCCCTCCGGCAAGCTCGTCGCTGGTCGCTCCTCTTGGTGCTCTTTTCCGTCTGTCTCTCGGCCTTGGCCCAGCCGTCTTTTGTCGCTATCGATGGAATTCCCGCCCTCGCCTGGATATCCTTGCTGCCGCTGCTCATCGCCCTCGCCGTCAGCCGGCCCTGGGTCGCCTTCTTCTACGGCGTCGTCTTCGGCAGCTTTCGGACCCTGATGGTAAATTTCTGGCTCGGAACGTTCAGCCTGGTCTCCCTTCAAGTCGCCACGACTGTCTTTATCGTCAACTATGCCCTCTTCTTCGCCTTACTAGTTCCTGCATACCGGAGCATCCGGTTTGGGCGAGCGTTCCTAGTTGCACTGGGCTGGACCCTCTTCGAGTACCTCCACTCCCTCGGCTTTCTGGGCTACCCCTGGGCGCTCCAGGGCAATGCCGTCTATAGTCACCTCGCTCTTATCCAAGTTGCCTCTCTAACCGGCGTCTGGGGCGTCAGCTTTCTTGTGGTGCTTGCCAATGCCGCCCTGGCCGAAGCGACCCTGGGCCGTGTTCTCGGTCGCAGACGGGTCCTGGCCATGCCCCTCTTCGCTGCCCTCGTCATACTAGTGGTAAGCCTTGCCGGGGTGGTTGCCCTTGCCCAGGACGCCGACCGGGAGCCCGGGGAAACGGTCCGCATCGCCCTTATCCAGCAGAACTCGGATCCCCGAAAGCACGACTACACCCGAACCCTCGATTCTCTGATATCCCTGACCGATCGGGCCCTCGAGAGCGACCCGGACCTTATAGCCTGGTCGGAGACCGCCTTCGTCCCAAATATTCGGCGCTGGAGCCGGGAAGATGCTCCCCGGTCTCGTCTTGTACGGTTGGTCAATCGGTTCCTCGAGTATCAACGATCCCTCGACACCTGGCTGCTTACCGGGAACGACGACTACGAGGTGGTCCTTGGCGACGACGGAGAGGAAGTCGATCGCCTCAATTACAACGCCGCGGTTCTCTTTTCCCCGAGCGGATACCGCCGGAACACCTACCGAAAGATAAAGCTCGTGCCCTTCACCGAGCACTTTCCCTACCGAGAAGAGCTCCCCTGGATCTACGAACTATTGGTGGAGTTCGACGTAACGTTCTGGGAGCCCGGGGACACAAGGACGGTCTTTCGGCATCCGGAGTTCACCTTCTCGACCCCCATTTGCTACGAGGACGCCTTTCCGAACGAGGTCCGGCAGTTCGTCCTCGCAGGGGCGGAAGTAATCCTGAACATCTCCAACGACTACTGGTCCCTTACCAACGTCGCCGCCCAACAACATTTTGTCGCGGGGCTTTTCCGCTCCGTCGAAAACCGACGGCCCACGGTTCGTGCTACCGCGAGTGGAGTTACCGCCCACGTAGATCGTTTCGGGCGGATCCTTCAGAGAGGAGAGTTCTTCGAAGAGGACTTGATCGTCGCCGATGTTGAGGTGCCCCTGGATCAATTGACCTTCTACACCCGGTGGGGGGACTGGTTTCCTAAGGCGGCCGCTGTTGGTTTCGTTTTGCTGCTTCTCTTCGAGGTGCCCCGGAGATATCGGGAGAAGAAGGGACTTCCGAAAATGGAAATCGCCCGACTCCAGTTTTTAAAGGACATGGGCCGCCGCCGCCGGGAGCTCGTCAAGAAGCGGCGTGAAGGAAAGAAAAGCTAACCGTCGAAATAGATCTCGACTCTTCGGTTGCGCTGTTGCCGCTCTAGATCCCTAACGACCGGATCCTCTCCCCCTCGGCCGAGTATCTGGGCCTGATCGACGACGGCCAAGCCTCCCTCCGAGAGAAACGCCTGTACCGCCCGGGCACGATCCCAGGATAACTCGATACGGCCCGCCTCGGTGCCCGCGAGAGCGGTGTGCCCGACGATTCGCAGCCGGTCGACCGGTTCTCTTTCCAGCGCCCGCTGCACCCGCCGGAGCTCTTCCTGAGCCGCCGGGGTCAACACGGCGCTGTTGGGGCTAAAGTAGACGGTGTAGCGCGCCTCCTGGGCAAGGTTTCCCTGCGGACTCGAGACTTCCGGCGCAGGGGCAGCCGGTGCCACTTCCGGTGTCCGGCTCGTCGCCGGCGGCGTGCTGCTCCCGGCCGCCCTTCCGTTTGTCGCCGGCGCGGTGTCGCTTCCCGGCGCGGGGGTGGATCCGGGCGCGGGGTCGCTTCCCGGCGCGGGTGCCGGCTCTCCGTTCGCCGGCGGATCGGCGGCGCGGCTCGCCGGCGCGGCCGGATCGGTCGAAGGGGCCGGGATCGTTGTAGCCGGTGGGGTTGACGGCGGTCGGGAAGCAGGAGTGGTAGTAGCCGGTGCCGTGGACGCGGGGGCCTCTATGGCCTTCTCCCGAAAGAAGAGGAAATACACCCCGCCGAAGAGAAGAAGTGCGACCAGCACGCCGACAAGAACCGGAAGGAGGGATTTTCGGGGAAGGAAGCGACGGACGTCGACGTTCTTTGTCTCGACAAGGCGACGCTCGACGAAGAGTTGCAGTCGTGCGTTTCCGTCGATGACGGCGCCCTTCAGCTGGATGAGCGGTCTGCGGTTCTCGAGGTTGGGAAGGGACGGGACTACGAAGGATGCAACCATCCGTCGTTCCGGCCCGTCGACCACAAAAACTTCGACGACGGCCTTTCGCTGGTCCCGGCGCATGGTCGTCAAGTCAAGGTCTCCCTTGGATTCTCGCTCTATTTCGAGAACCCGCACGAGATCGCGATGCTCAATCTGAACCGCAAGGTGTGCCACCGTATCCCCCTAATTTTGTATTTTATCGAGTTTTTTTGGATTTGCAAGGGGGCGGATTCCAGGGCGGATTCCAGGGCGGCGCTGGGATAGGCAAAACCCCCGAGGGTCTTGCAGACTTACCAGGGGTGCAGTAGCTTCTCACCCGATGAGCGACAGCTTCAGAATAGGCATCGTCTGTGGAAAGCTCGGGGACGTCGACGGCGTCTCCCTCGAGGTCGACAAGTGGATCGACGTGTTGCGCCGGCAGGGGCACGAGCTCTTTTCGATCGCCGGTAAGTACACTAATCCGATCCAGGGAGTTCCCGCCGACCGGCAGCTTCTCCTGGAAAAAATCCGTTTCGATTCCCCGGAACAGAAGCACTACGAAAGCCTCGCCTTCCCCCATCTTACCCGACGGCCACCCCACGTCAACCAGCAGCAGATACACGTTCTTCTCGACAGAATGCAGGCGGAGGGACAGGAGGTCGCGACGGCGCTCTTGGAGTACGTGCAGGAGCACGAGATCGACGTCCTCGTCGGGGAAAACACGAACGCGATGCCGATGACCATTCTCGGGGGCATCGCGACCTACCGGGTCGCTACCGAGCATCGAGTAGCCACGCTCTTTCATCACCACGACTTCTGGTGGGAGCGGAGTCGCTTCAGCAAGAACCACATTGAGTCGCTCCTCAACCGGATCATGCCGCCGGTCGATCTCGGTCTCGAGCATGTGGTCATCTCCTCCTACGCGGCTCACGTTCTCCGGGCCCTCAAGCGGGTAACGCCCCACGTGGTTCCGAACTGCGAAGACTTCGACGCCGCGGTGTCCCTCGACGACTACAATCGAACCTTCCGAGACGATCTCGGGTTTGCCGAGGACGACATCGTTGTCGTTCAGCCGACCCGAATCGTACCCCGGAAGCGCATCGAAGACTCGGTGGAGTTGGTCGGGCGATTTATGGCGGCGAACCCGGACCTCGCGCCGAAGGTGCACTACGTTATCTCCCTCTACCAGGGAGACGAGCCGAACCAGAACTACATCGAAGAGATTCATAGAAGGGCGGAACACTTGGGTGTCCCGCTCCGCCTCATTTCCGACCGGGTCGCCTCGGTCCGGAAGCACAACGAAGCCGGGGAGAAGCTCTACACCAACCGGGACGTTCTCGCAAACGCCGACCTCGTTACCTACCTGCCGATCTGGGAGGGTTTCGGGAACGCGCTCCTCGAGGCGGTCGCGGCGCGGGTTCCGGTCGTGACCACCACCTACCTCGTGTACAAGACCGACATTATGACTACCGGACTTCGGAACATCGAAATTAGGGACCGCTACACTCCGGAGGGTGTCCTCGACATCCCTGACCGCGCTTTAGAAGAGATGCGCTACATGTTGACGCACCCGGAGGATCGGCAACGGATCGTCGACGAAAACTTCGAAGTCGCCCGTCGGGAGTTTGGTATTCAACGGCTCGAGGAGCGCCTCACCCACGTCTTTCGAGAATACGGCGACGAGATCCGGGCTTCCCGCAAAAGGATCGCAAAGAGCAAGGCCCGCTACTCGGTCTGATTCTCCTGCCGCTCGTAGGTAAGAACCTGTGGGCGCCGCTCGTTTTGATATCGTCTCCACAGGAGTAAGCCCACCCCAACGGCGATCATGCCGAGACTTAACAGCTGCCCCATCGAGAGGTAGAGAACCGAGACGAAACGCTCGATCGGGGGGCGGGGACCCGAGGGGCCAAGGACGTAGCCGATACCGTAGTCCGGCTGCCGGGTGTACTCGACGAGAAAGCGAGCGATGCCGTAGCCGATTACGTAGACCGCCGTAACGAACCCCTTGAACTGGGCCTTCCGCCGGGCCCAAAACCAGAGGACGGCCCAGAGGACGATCCCCTCGAGGAGCGCCTCGTAGAGTTGAGAGGGGTGCCGGGGCAGATTGACGAATCCGACTTGCGAGGTTTCCATGCCCACTCGCTGCGCCAGGTTACTAACCCAGGGAACCGACAACGGAAGAGGTGGTGCCTGGGGGAAGACCACGCCCCAGGGCGCCGCGGTCACCCGGCCGTAGAGCTCCCCGTTGATGAAGTTGCCCAGGCGCCCGAAGGTGTAGCCCAGGGGAACGGCGGCGGTAATCATGTCGGCCCAGAGCCAGAGATCCATCTTCCGGTGGCGTAAGTAGAGGACGATGGCCACCGTCGCGCCCAGGAAGCCGCCGTGGTAGCTCATCCCCTGGAGACCGATAAACCGCATGCCTTCGTCGAAGGGCCACACGAGAATCCATGGGCGTCGGAGGAAGGACTCGATCGGGGCGTAGAGGGTTACCGCCGCCAGGCGGGCCCCGATCAGCATACCCACGATGCCCCAGAACAGCACGTTCAGCAGTTCCTCCCCGGAAGCGTCTATCCCGATCTCTTTGGACTGCCGTCGAACCAGAAGATAGGTAAACGCAAAGGCGACCAGGTACATCAAGCCGTACCAGCGCAGGGGGAGACCTTGGAAGATCTCTGGGCGGAGCCATTCCGGGTAGGGTATGTAGAGGCTCATTTCTTTTCCTTCTCCAACGGCCGTTCGATAATCCGGCCTGACTCCGGGTCGAAGACGATCTCCACCGATTTTCGCTCCTGAGAGATCTCTAAGGTCCGTCCGTGGCTCTCGAAGGTAATACCCGGGAAGAGGGTTCCTCGAATTCTCACGCTCGAAGGATAGTGCTCCTCGAAACGCTCCCGAAGGGTAAAAAGACGAAGATTGCGCTTCTCCATCGCCTTGAGCATCAACCGTTTCTTCTTGCGCAGCTCCTCGAGCTTGCCTCGTTCCACGTCCTGTGAGTGCTGCATCGCCGAGTCCGCCTGGACGACCAGACGTTTTATCTTTTCGATTTCCTGCTCCTCGCGCTCGATCTGATCCATTATCAGGTAGTCCTGCCCGAAGGAGACCGAGGTCTTTACGCCGCTTGCGGAGCCGAGGTTAAAGACGTCGAGCCCCTTTCTGGCTCGGATTTGGCCCCCGACGAGGCCGTTCTTGTCCTTTTTGTGGGTCACGATTCCGTTGCACTTGATAGTACATAGAAGGGCGCCGGACATGACGGTGACGTCCTTGACCGCGAGGAGGGTCGCCTGTTCGGCGAACCCGACGCCGATGTTCCCCTTCGATCGCACCACGGCCTTTCCGGCCCCCCGGACACCGTGTCGAATGAGAACGTCTCCCTCCGCGGAGATAAGCGCCGCCTCGACTCCCTCCCCGATCGCAACGTCCCCGGCACTCATAACGTAGAACCCCGAGTGGACCGAGCCGCTAATCTCCACCGGCCCCGGGAACTTTACATTCCCACTGGCCATATCGACGTCGCCTTTGATGGTCTTTCTCGGGACGACGTCGATCTCTTTCTCGGTAAGCTCCAGCTCCCCCGCCGTGGTCGCGATGTATGTGGTGATGCCCTCGGCATCCACTTCGGTCTCGATGTTTTTTCCCGGAGTAATCTCCCGGGCCGGGGCGTCGGCCGGGGGAATTTCCTTGCCGTGTACGTCCACCCCGGGGTGGGAAGTACCGTCGGAAGGGAGAATACGCAAGATCTTCGTTCCTACGTCGACGGTCGTCACGGTGTCGTGGGTTCGGTAGTCGACGCTCCCGTCCTTGCGGGTCGTCACTTCCTCCCCCGAGGCGATGGAAATGAGGTACTCGATTTGGTTCCCTGAGGCGCTGACCGGTGGATGTCCCCGGGCAATCACCACGTTTTCGACGCGCTTGCCCTTCTTGAGAGCCTCGGCGGCGTCGAGTAAGGCATCCGAGTCGATTCCCTCGGAAATTCCTGCTTCTTCGATTTCGTGGCGGATGTGCTCGAGCCCGATGCGTCGGCCGCCCCCCTCTCCGTTTCGAGCCGTCAAGGTTGCCTGCAGCTTGTCCGGAGCCACCCGAACCGCGATCGTCGCATCCCGGTGTGGGCGCACCCGGATTTTGATGACGCCCTCTCTATCGCTTAAGTCGAGGACTCCACCGTGGGTCGCCACGACGACGATTCCCTTCTTTTCCATATTTTCGAAGAGCTCGAGCTCCGGCGCCTCCCCAAGGAGCCCCGGAACGGTCTCCCCGTAGACGTTAACGCCGGCCTCGCCGACGATCGGTTCCGGGAAGCCGACGATTCGTTGCTCCTTTTCGACGACGGCCATTTCGTCGATTTCGTCAACGGGAAAGGCCTCCCAGGATTCGATGTTCGCAATCGCTTCGGGGTTCTCCGTCAGCCGCGTCTTTATCGCCTCCCGTTCCGCCTCGAAGAGAAAGCGAAGGGAAAAATCGGGATGCAATGGAGGCCCCGCGGTAGGCGGTTTGCCTTCCGCGAGGACGTAACCGATCAGCTCCGTCTCCGGTCCCCGGTAAAACTCGCTGACGTCGGCCCCGATCTTCTTTAGGTCCATTCCTCGAAGTCGGCTCTCCTTGATGGCCGCTCCAACCTCCTTGAGAATCAGTTGCTTTCCCCGCCCCTTCCCCTTGGTGATGTTGAGGATGGCCTGCATCTTGTCCTCGGAGACGAGGATGTCGAAGGACGCATCCCGGCTTTCGGAAATCGGCACCTCGTCGAGGGCCCTGCCGGAAGACACCGCGTCGGCTACGATCGCGGCTATCTCCTCCTCGGAGAGAAGCGACTCGCCCGGGTATCCAATCTCCTCGGCCGCGGCGATTATCTCGGCGGCGGGGGGCGCCGGCAGCTCCGGGTTTCCTGGGTGAAGCGTCAACCTGCAGGTCGCCTGGTCCTGCGACAGACTCAGGTTCCAGGCGTGACGAGAGAAGGGAATAAGGTCCGCCCAGTTGCGACCCCACCGGACGATTCCGTCGGTAGTCGCGTAGGCTTCCGTTCCTCGTTTCTCGATTCCTTCGGCAAGATGAAACGCGGTGTCCGGCAGCACCCGGGCGTGGAGAATCTCTCCGTAGACGCTACGCCCCGGGCTTCCGGCGACAGCTTCGGTTAGGTCCCCGACCTTCGTTCCTGAAATAGCGTAACCGTAGCCCTCGATCGCTGGGTCTACGTAGATCTTTTCGGTTACCGGTCGGTTTTCGGTAACCTCCACCGTTTCGACCTTCGGCTTTCCGAAGGGCAGCTTCGATTTTTTTGCGACCTGCTTCTGTCGCGTTACGGCCTCGGTTCGCTGGACGGTAATGCTCGGGGGACCGGCATTCCGAGCTACCCGGGCTGCGACGTCCTTCATGTCGTCGGGAACCGGCAGGTCCGAAACGGTAAGCCGCGCCGCGGCCGGCTGTTCGATCGGTAGACCGGAGGCGGCGACGAAGGTTTCTTCGCCGATTCCCCTCTTCGCGATAACCTCGAGACGCTCCCGGATTTCGCGGTGGGAAATGCCCTCTTTTATCCCCTTAGCGGTAAGTTCGTCGAGAATGCGTTGAAGGTTCCATTGAGGTCCATCGGGCCGCTGGGTAAAGACGACCTTCGCCTCGATACCCTCGTCGTCGACAGTGATCGCTATGTCCCCGGTAACCTCGACATCGGTTTTTGCCATGCTTCGTTCTAAGACTCCGCGGTCTAGGGCTGGTATCCAGCCTTTATCGCCTTGACTAGCTTCGATTTGTAGAGAGCAAGCTCTCGTCGGAGGTGTTTCATCTCCAGCTGTTGCTGCTTGATGGTTTCCACCAGGTCCCCCGTCGAGAGGGCGCCGGTATGCATCAGCTCCTCAACGTAGTCCATTTTCGCCTCAAAATCAGCCTCCGCCTCGGTTCCCGCCTCTTCGAAGGACGCGGTGACACTCTCCCACCGTCCCTCATCGGCTTCTTCCTCCGGCGAAGCCAAGACTTTGTCCCCAATGCGAAACACAGCTTGGGACAAAAGCGAGTCGGGTTTGTAGACGACGATCGGAAGCCCCGCACCGAGGGCAATATCCTGGAGCTCGTCGCGGTAAATAATCCCGAGGTGCTCCAGGTCGAGACCCAGGTACTGCTGGCAGGAGCGACGCAGCCGGAGTGCCTTTTCCGCATCCTTTGGATCCTCGAGCATGTTCAAGACGATCCGGGGTCGCAGCCGCCCCAGGGCTTCCACGATGGCCCCGTGGCTCTCGGGGTCTATCTCTCCGATCTTAGCCACGAGCTGCGGAATATAGACGCTCCTCAGCGTCGCGCTGTTGTGCTTAAGCTCGTCGAGATAGCTCCGAGCCGAGCTCTTCGCCTTGGTGGAGGTCGTAATCAGGCGGAAGATAAGGTTCTTAAGAAAGAGATAGGCGTTCACCGTAGCCGTTGGAGTCGGCGTCGTTACGATAATGCCTCGATTCGATACGAGGAAGAAATCGAGAGTGTTCAGATGAGTGCCGGCGCCGAGGTCGAGAACGACGTAATCGGCGTCCAGGTTGCGCAGCTGTTTTATCAGAGAGCGCTTCTGCGTCACCTGCAGGTTGGCCATTCCCGGAATCTCGGCGTCCCCCGGGACAAACCGGAGTCCACTATAGTCCGTGGACACAACCACGCTCTCGAAGCTCGTCTCCTTGTCGGTCAGAAAGGTGCCAAGACCGCCTCGCAGGTTCCTCAAGCCGAGAATCATGTGGAGGTTCGAGCCGCCCATGTCCAGATCCACGAGAATAGTCTTGTGACCCATCCGACTGAGGGCGATCGCAAGATTGGCCGCAACCAAGGACTTGCCGACCCCCCCTTTGCCACTGGCTACAGGAATAAAACGCACGACGTCTAAGTCTCCTCTCGCCGGGGAAGCGTCTGCCGCGTCCCGAGTAAGAGCAGCACCACCAGGCTATCGACACCGACAATCGCGGCAGGGGCGAGAGAGAAGAGCACCGACCCTATACCCGTCCCGAACCCTGTCGGCGGCAGGCCGCCGGTAAGAATGCTAAAGAAGCCGAGGGCTAAAGCGACGACCTTCGCGAGAACTCCTAACGGAATCGCCGCCGCGTAGCGTTCGGGAAACGTCGCTGCCGCGGCGAAGGCTACTGCAACAATAAGCTGCGGAGCGCCGAACCAGAGGACGAAGGGTGGAAAGGCCGTACCTTCTGCCGAGAGCCGGGATTCGACAAGAAAAAAGAATAGGCTAAACCGGATAACCTCCCAAAAAGCCATCAGGCCAAGGAGTAGGCGGGTGCGTTTCACGGTATCCCGAGTGTACGACCATCAATTTCTGCGGTCAATAGAGCGCCGTTGGTCGCCGGCGGTCGTGGAAAGAGGGACAAAGATGCAGATATACTTGACCGGTACGCCTCTGGA
>CAZTRQ010000016.1:13242-30620 GCA_964616245.1 uncultured Spirochaetaceae bacterium
GGTCGTGGAAAGAGGGACAAAGATGCAGATATACTTGACCGGTACGCCTCTGGAGGAGGAGCTTACGGGTATGAAAAGGGAACGAGTCTTCTGGGCGATGGCGGGTTTCGGTATCATTTTGCTTTCTCTGGTACTTTTGGTGCCGGTCTATGCCTTCGGCCAGGAGGAAGCCGAGGAAACGGACCGTCTTCTCCAGGTCTTTAGCCAAGTGTTTCGTTTCGTAGAGGATAACTATGTAGATATCGTCGACACGGAGGAGCTCTTCGAAGGGGCGATGAAAGGGCTCTTCGAAAGCTTGGACGATCCTCACTCGTACTACCTCTCCGCGCAGGAGATGCGGGATCTTTCCGATACCACCCAGGGAGAGTTCGGAGGGGTCGGTATGTATATTTCGAAGCAGGTTCGAGGAGAAGAGGACGACCGGGCGGCCTACGTGGAGATCGTTTCCCCCATCGACGGGACCCCGGCGGATCGGGCCGGCCTGCGGTCCGGCGACCTTATCGTGGAGATAGAAGACGAGTCCACCGAGGACCTCAGCATCGACGAGGTGGTGAACCGCCTCCGGGGACGACCCGGAACCCCGGTTACCATCTCGGTCCGCCGAGGAGAGCGGCAGACCTTTCCGGTAACTCTTCAACGGGACATCATCGAGGTACCTACGGTCCGAACCGCGATGATCCCCGGAGATATCGCCTTCCTTCGGATTATTCAGTTTACTCCCCACACTGCCGAGCGCGTTCGGGACGCTATCGCCGAGTTCGAAGACGAAGGGTACGAGTCTCTGATTATCGATCTCCGGCGTAACCCCGGAGGCCTGCTGAACGGTGTCGTCGAGACCGCAGACCTTTTCTTCGACGGTGGGATCATCGTCGGTACCCGGGGCCGAAACCCCCGGGAGAACGAGATGTTTGCCGCGAACAGCGGGCAGCGGGTCCCGGAGGATCTCCCGATTGTAGTCCTCATCGACGAGGGTTCGGCGTCGGCGGCGGAGATTATGGCCGGCGCGTTAAAGGACCGGAACCGAGCGACGCTTATCGGTGAGACGACCTACGGAAAGGGGTCGGTTCAGCAGGTGCGGCGGATCGGGGAAGGGGGATTCCGCCTTACCATGTCGCGGTACTACACCCCCAGCGGCGCCTACATCGACCAGACGGGTGTAAGCCCGGACCGAGAGGTATCGGAGCCGGAACTTTCGGAAGAAGAGATCGAAGACTACGCGATGCTCATCGAGCAGGATACCGTCGCCGGATTTATCACCCAGAACCCGAACCCGACCAACCGTCAAATCGACCGGTTTATCGCCGATATGCGATCGGAGGGAATCGATCTCCCCGAGAGGGTCCTGCGAAAGCTCGTCCGGGACGAAATAAACCGCCGAAACGACCAGGTTGTCGTCTACGACCTCGAGTACGACCTCGTGCTCCAAGAGGCGGTTCGCATGTTGCGGTAATCGGATGCGCCACTTCGTTTTGCCGGCAGGCTACAACGGCGAGGAGGAGTTCGACCTTCCGCCCGAAGACGCCCACTACCTAAAGAACGTGCTTCGACTCCGGGAGGGAGACTCCCTTCCGGGAAAGGACCTCCAGGGGGGTGCCTATCATCTAACCCTTACCGAGGCACACCAAGACCGTGTGCGTCTCCGGGTGCAGCCCAAGGGTGGCGGCACCCGGGACTCGACCACCGGCCTCGTGCTGCTGCAGTGTCTCCCGAAGGGGACCAAGTTCGACGAAATCGTCCGGAGGGCCACCGAAATCGGTGTTCGGCGGATAATTCCAGTCTTGAGCGATTACTCTGTCCCGAAGTTTCGAGACACCGCGCATCTCTCCGGCAAGCTCGACCGGTGGCGCCGTATCGTCCGGGACGCGGTGCAGCAAAGCGGCTCCCCGAGGGTGCCGGAGCTGAGTGAGCCGGTTGAGCTCGGCTCCCTCGACCGTCTCCCTCCCGGTTCCGCCGACGGTGTTCTTGGACTCTTTTTTCACCAAGCTCCTCTCCGGGAGAAGACACTGCACCACTACCTTGCAGAATCCGCCGAGGAGGTCCGGCTGGTCATCGGTCCCGAAGGCGGTTTCTCCGCCGGAGAAGTGTCACATCTACTGGAAAGCGGTTATAATCCCGTCTACTTGGGTCCCCAGGTACTTCGAACGGAAACTGCGGCGGTCTACGCGATGGCCGCGGTGGCGACCGTCGTGTTGGAGCAAGAGGCGTGGCAACTACGGAATCTCACATCATAAGGCGAGTCTCGGTTCTCGGCATTCCCATCTCCGTCTTTACCCTGGACGATATCGACGACGTTCTGGCCTCCCTCTTGGCCGGGGATGAGGCGCGGCAGGTCGTATTTCTCTCCTTTTGGGATCTTCTTCGTGCGCGGCGAAACACGCGTTACGGTCGGATGATACGAGAGGCTGGCCTCGTCGTCCCGACCTCGCGCTCTATCCGAGGAGCCGCTCGTTTTCTCGGGAAGGCCGAGCCCTCGGCCTACCAACCCTTCGAGTTCGTCATTCGGCTCCTCGGCGCTCTCGAGCGCCGTTCCGGGTCCCTCTACATCCTCGGTCTCAACCGGAAAAGCGTTCAGGTTGCCGACACGAACCTGCGACAGACGTATCCGGGGCTCCGACTCGTCGGGAGGCACCCCGGACACTTCGGAAAGGATCGGGAGAAGGACATCGAAGTCGCTATCCGCAAAGCCGCCCCGGACGTCCTGGTGGCGGGATCCGGAGTTCCCGCCGGGGACAGATGGCTCTTCGAGCATCGGCCGAACCTGGGGTCCGGGGCCCGACTCTGGGCGCCGGATGTTCTCGACATCGTCGTCGGACGGAGACAACGGCCTCAAGACGGTTTTTCGGGGTTCCTCGGCCGCACCGGCCGGGCTATTGTCGGGAGGCCCTGGACGATTTTCCGCGTCTTTTTGATACCTTGGTTCTTGATGCTGCTTCTTGCCCATCGGATTCTCCATCGATAGGCGGCGGATCGTCAAATTGCCGCATCTTCAAGTACTCGTAGGCCGGCCGGAGCCGGCGATCGAGAACCTTCGATAGAAGCAGGCCGAGAAGCCGGCGAAAGGGCTGAAAGAAGACGCTAAGGCCAAGGATGTCGGTCAGAAACCCCGGGACGACCATCAGAACCCCTGCAAAGACGATCGACAAGAGGTCTCCGAATTCCCGTCGGGGATAGGATCCTTCCGCCAGCCGCGTCTCCAATCGCATAAGCCCCCCCCGGGCGGAGCTTAAAACGAAGGGAACTGCTAATAATCCCGTTGCACCGGCGATAGCTATGGTAAAATAGACGCCGAACCTTCCGGCGAGTCGCGCGATCAGATACGCGTCGCCGAGCATCAATAGCGCAAGAAGCAGGAGGGTCAAGAAGAACCGCGTAAGCGAGGCGAAGTCGAAGATTCGGACGATGCTGCGATCTGATATCACCGCTATCAGAGTATACCGATTCGGTTCTACCTGGGGAGGGAATCGATGATACGCATTCTTTTTATCGACGACGACGAATCGGAC
The DNA here is from genome assembly GCA_964616245.1 of uncultured Spirochaetaceae bacterium. GTDB lineage: Bacteria > Spirochaetota > Spirochaetia > DSM-27196 > PWMO01 > CAYPUT01. The sequence continues at coordinate 16,746 of CAZTRQ010000016.1, forward strand.
CACAGGACCCTCCGGGTCGTGCTCTCCGACAAGTTCGAAGTGCTCTCCTATTTTCGCGGCTCCCTGGCGGTGGACTGTGTCAGAGAAACCGGCCCCGACCTTATTCTCTTGGACATCGACATGCCGGATATCGACGGATTGACCGTCCTCCAGGGTGTGGCATCCCTTCCGGATCCTCCCCCGGTGGTAATCCTCTCCGGACTCCGAGACGTTACCCTCGTCGTTAAAGCGATGCGCCTCGGCGCCGTCGATTACCTCGTGAAGCCTTTTCGCCTCCTCGATCTGGAGAAGGCAATTCGATACGCCCTGGTCCTTACCGCTTCTCGACGGCCCCGGCGCCTCGAGGAAGAACGGCTCGGGGATCTCATTCTCGTTGGAACCAGCCGTCCCGTTCGGAAGCTCCGGAAGACCATCCGCCGCTTCGGTCCTTCGGACCTTCCGGTTCTTATCTGCGGCGAAAGCGGCACCGGCAAAGAGCTGGTGGCCCGGGGTATCCACTCCATCTCTCCCCGATCCTCCGGACCCTACGTTCCGATTAACTGCGCGGCGATTCCCCAGAGCATCTTCGAATCTGAGATGTTCGGAGCTGAGCGAGGAGCATACACCGACGCCGTTCCCCACCCCGGCCGTTTCGAAGTTGCAGACGGAGGTACCATTTTTCTCGACGAGGTCGGCGAAATGGATGCACAAAACCAGGCCAAGGTGCTTCGAACGGTGGAAGATCAGTCGATCCGGAGAGTCGGAGGGACTCTTCCGCGGCGTATCGACGTCCGAATAGTCTCGGCAACCAATCGCCCCGTCGATTCGTTGGTCGCCTCCGAAGGTTTTCGAAGCGACCTCTACTACCGGCTCTCGACGCTTATGATCGAAGTGCCACCGCTCCGAGAACGGGTGGAAGATATCCCCGCCCTGGCCACGCATTTCCTCCGGATGCGCTCAGCCGAGGAGAAGCACTTCTCCCCCGGGGCCCTCGACCGCTTGGAGGCGCACTCTTGGCCGGGAAACGTCCGGGAGCTGAAGAATTGCGTCGAGCGGGCGATGCTTCTCGCCGAAGGCGAGACGATTGCCTCGGAGGATATCGTCTTTTACTGATGCTGCTATCGAATCGGGCGCAGGTGAAAGGCTTCGACGACGGCGGTCGCGGTTCCGTCTTCCTCCTCCGCCGCCTGGGTCACCTCCCCGGCGATCAGCACCCGGTCGTTCGCCGAAACCTCCCGGGGCCCGGGCTCCCGAGAAGGCCGGGGTGGGAACTCGTCCACAAAGTCGGGGCCGAAAAGAACGTAGGCGCGGTAGAGGTTGATCGCCTCCAAGCCCTGCCAATCGGCGGCGACCAGCTCCACGAGGACCAGGAAATCGGTTTCGTCGGTACCGTAGTGCGTAATCGACGCTACGACGCCGTCGAGGAGGACCGTCTGGCCGATAATGCGGTCCGGAGATCGGTTGATCGCGGAATGGAGACGAGGAAGCGAAAGGGAGAAATTGACGACATCGTCGAAGGCCTCGCGATCCGCCGAAACCGGGGGCACAACCAGAAATCCTAAGAGTACCACCGCACCAAGGTAGACAATTCGGGCCGAGCCTCGCATAACGGTGAGTATAGACCATGGAAGTCCGACGTGAGAACAGGGAGGCCCGGCATGACGACAGAGCAAGACTCTCCGAGACGAAGGGCGTTGATCGTCGGCGGAAGCGGTGGCATCGGGCGCGCTATTAGTCGCCGCCTCGTCTGCCTGAACACCGACGTTATCGTTACAGGGGCTCATCAGGAAAAGCTCGACTCCCTTATCCGGGAGAGCACCGTCGATTGCCGGGGGCGCATCGAGGGCATCCGGGTGATGGCGGAGGCGCCGGAGGAGCTTCTCGCCGCCATACCTAAGGATACGGAGCCGGACATCCTCGTCTGTTCCTTCGGTCCGGTCCTCTACAAGCCTGTCGGCGAGACGAGCTTCGAAGAATGGAGCCATATCGCCGGGATGAACCTCGTCCTTCCCGGGGCCCTCATCACCCGCTTTCTCCCCGGGATGCGGCGCCGAGGCTTCGGGCGTATTCTCCTCTTCGGGGTAGAAGGGAGCGAAACCGTAAAGGGATACCGGCAAATCGGCGCCTACGGGGCGGCCAAGACCGCATTGACGGTCGTCGTTCTCTCCCTCGCCGACGAGCTCGCCGGGACCAACGTTGCCGTTTCCGCCCTCCTTCCGGGCCACGTCGAGACCGAGTACGTCAGCGAAGAGGAAAAACAGCGATTCGCCGGTCGAAAACCGGATGAAATCGCAGAAACAGCGTGCTATCTTATTACCGCCGAGGATGAACGTCACAATGGTGTGATTCTTCGCCTCGGCGAGGACAACACAGGTAAAAATGGAGATGTTGTACCTCTATTTGACAATTAATGACCGTGCGGATACTATGTTGACCATTAGTTAAACGTGCGTGTAAGAGATGAGGTGCTATGAACAACAACGACATTGTGCCCGGCTTCGACGAAGAGAAGGACGAAAGCCTCAAAGTACGCCTTCAGAAGGTCGATAGCGTCGAAGGGTGCCTAATACTCTACTTGACGGGTTACATAGACACGTACAATTCGAACTTCTTTCAGAAGCGCGTTTCCCGGGTAGTCGAAGAGGGCTTTACCCGGCTGATTTTTCATTGCGGCGGGCTAAACTACGTCTCGAGTACCGGCATCGGTTCCTTTACCGCCTTTCTCAAGACGGTAAAGCCCCGGGGCGGCGACTTGGTGCTCCTCGAGATCCAGCCGAAGGTCTACGAGGTCTTCCAGCTCCTCGGCTTTAGCCAGTTTTTTAACATCAAGGACAACCTCGACGAGGCGGTCGATTTCTTTAAGAAGGGCGGGACAACGGTCGAGTCCGACGTCTTCCCCAAGATCTTCAAGTGCCCGATCTGCTCGACCAAGCTCAAGGCGACGAAACCGGGACGGTTCCGTTGCTCGAACTGCAAGACGATCCTCGCCATAGACAACTCGGGGCACGTCTTCCTTGGATAGATGACTCCTTCCCGTATCGAGAGCTTCCTCACGACCCTCGACCTTCAGTACGAACCCGCCGGGGAATCGGCGTGGCTCATACGGGACCCGGAGCGGGGTCTTCCCGGCGTACTACTCTTTCTCGAAGAGTCTCTCGTCAGCATTCAAACCCGCATCGGTGCCATTCCGGCGGAAAACAGATGCGAGCTCTTCGAGGAGCTTCTTCGTCTGAATGCGGATACGGTTCACGGCGCCTACGCGTTGAGGGATCAAGAGGTGTTGCTCCTCGACACCCTCGAAGCCGAGACACTAAACTACGAAGAGTTTCGCGCCTCCCTCGATGCCGTCGGACTGACCCTCGCCCAGCATCGAGAGCCTCTGGGGCGCTTCTTCCGAGCGCATTGAGGAGCCACAACCGTGGGAATCTTTAGCCGACTTCGAAGGCTTATCCAGTCCAATATCAACGACATGATCAGCCGGGCGGAAAACCCGGAGAAGATGCTCAACCAGCTGATCACCGACATGAACAAGCAGCTTATCGAGTCGAAGCGGAGCGTCGCCGCGGCTATCGCCGACGAGAAAAAGCTCGAACGGCAGATAAAGGACAACCGATCGAAGGCCGAAGAGTGGGACAGCCGAGCCCGCCTCGCGCTTAAGGCCGGCGACGACCAGCTAGCCAAAGAGGCCCTCCTTCGAAAGCAGGAAATCGAGGGCTATCTGGTCGAATACGAGAAGCAGCTGGCCCAGCAGCACGAATCTGTAGAGAAGCTCAAATCGGGGCTCCGGGGGCTCCAGCAGAAGCTCGAAGAAGCTCAACGGAAGAAGAACCTCCTTATCGCCCGGGCGAAGCGCGCCGAGACCCAGAAGCGGCTCCAGGAGACGATGACCGGGATGTCGGACACCTCCGCCTTCGAGGCCTTCGACCGAATGTCGGCCCAGATGGACGATATGGAAGCACAAAACGAAGCTCTCGAAGAGCTGGAGAACACCCGAAACGACGAGTCGCTCGAAGAGCAATTCCGGCGCCTCGAAGGCGGCGGTACCTCGGACGCCGACAAGCTCCTCGAGGAGTTCAAGCAGCAGATGTCGATAGAGGACAACCGGGCCGATAGTCTCGAAGAGCTCAAACGCCGCATGGAGGAAGAAGAGAAGGAGGATGGCGAGGCGAAGGGCCGGTAGAGAGGGGCCTCCCCTGTTGGTCTACCTCCTGCGTTCTCCCGGACAGGACCTCGATCCATCCGTCGTTGCCCTCGGTCGTCTGTCCCCGTCGGGGCCGGAGCCTCTCTGGCGCCTCCTCATCGGAAAAAGGTGGCCCCCACCCCGGGAGACCACCCTCGCGATTCTTCCCTTCGAGGCGATCCTCCACGCCCTTGAACGAGGCGTGTCCGACTCCTTGCGTCAGCCTCCCTTTATCGCCTCCGGAACGTCGTCTCAATTGACCGCGGCCTTCGCCGCGGGGGCCCTCGACTTTCTCCGGGTTCCCTGGGAGGCGGAAGAGCTCGGCGAGCGGGTGACCCGGGCTCTGCAAAACGTCGGGATCTCCCGGGGGCTGCGGCTGGGGACCTTCTCCGCCGCCGAGAACCGAGTGCTTCGGGGTCTGATCCTCGCGGGCGAGGAGGGAGCGCCCCGGGAAGCTCTCTTCTACCTCGCCTACGGCGACAGGTCCTCCGGTTCAGGGCGCCGACTTGACATGTTCGTATCGCGTCTCCGGCAGAAGCTTCGAGACCTCCCCGGGGCGCCCGAAATCCGGACCGTTCGCGGGTGGGGCTTTCAACTGGAGCCGAATTCCTCGCGTCTTCCTGTGGATAACTTGTGGGCGAAATCGTCTAAAAGCGGTTCGGCTACACATCGTTTAAGTGATTCGTACCCTTTCGACGAAAAATGAAGGTACAGAATCGAAGGGATATCCCCAAGTCTATTCTGTCAAAAGATTTAAAAGATCCTCCTCGCGGATTGCGAGTTGAGGACCCTCCCGAACCGCCTTGGGGCTGTCTACAAAAGCATACGAAAAGCCCAAAGGCGCTGTCGAATATTTGTGGATAACTCCTTTGCTTGTCACCCCTTATCCGCCGTGCTACCATACCGCCGTGGGATGGCTGGTAAAGGCCCCGGCACGGTTTCTCCTGACGTTTCTCCTGATCTGGGCCCTCGTCGCGCTGGTCGTGGTGGTCGATATCTTGGCAACCCGGGACGTCGATCAGCTTGCCGGCACCCTCCCGGTCGCCGAGACGCTCGTGTTTGCGCTCTTGCTCGCATTGACTCCCGCGGTTCTTCTGACTCTTGCGCTCCAGTTGATGACAATCCGGAGATCCCAGGACCGGCCGATCGTTGTCCGCACGCTCTTCTTCTTCCTCGCCGGCGCGCTTCTGCTCGGTGGTTTCTACCTATTCGGGGGGTCTTATCGCGGCTTTGCGGGCCGCCTCGCGTCGGTCGGTTTGGACGTCGAGGGGCCCGCCCTATACCGTTCCGGTGACGGTTCGCTCTACGTCTCGGAGACCCAAACTCTCCGCCTCCGGAACGTCGTGTTCGTTCCCCGGGGTTTCGGCGAAACAATGGAGCTGACCCCCGAGACGCAGCATCTTCCCGGCCCGGACCGGGAGATCGTTCAACTGCCGGGCCGGGAGGAGCCCTTCTTGCTCCGGGAGGCCTACGGGGGGCCCTGGCGGGGGCCCCGGAAATCCATCGCCTTCGCCGGTCTTGTCGACGATCTTACTCGCTTGACCGAGGATCTTCTTCGATTTCCGGCGCTCTCACGAGGCTTCCTGCTCCGCGTCTCCGGGATGCTCCTCTTCGTCGTAACCGCCTGGGTCTTTCTTCGCTTGACCCGGTGGCCTCTGTTCAACGCGTTCCTCTTCCTTCTCGCCTTACGAGGCATGCTATGGATTCCCCGAGGGCTTGAGAACCCCGTTTTTCGGGAAGCCGCCCAGGCCTACCTTGGCCCGGAGCTTTTTCCCGTTCTCCCCTACACCCTGTTTTTGGGACTGAGCGGCCTCTTCGTTCTCGTCAACCTCTTACTACCCGGACTCTCTCACTGGGAGCGGGAGACCCTCGATGGTTAGGGCGACTCGAGGAGCCCTCTTCGCGGTACTCTTGGCCCTCGTCGGCGGGTTTCTCTTCTTCCTCGGGAACGCTCTGTTCTTCGGATCCGGGGACCTGCTCTTGCCGCAGTTCCGAAGCGAATGGGTTTTGCGGCAAGCCTTCCTAGGGGTTATGGAAAACCTCGTTCCCCTCGTCGTCGCCGCCCTGCTTATTACCTACTCCATCATCGTCAATCCGGAATCCGTAGCATCCGAGGCGACGGTGGCCGTTACCCCCTTCGAGAGCATCCGGGGACCGTTGATTATCCTTACCGTCGTCGCTATGGGGTACACTGCGGTTATAGGCCTCGTCGCCGATCGTGTCGAGGCGGGAGCAGGACGGCTAACCGCCCTGTCGGAATCGGCGCTGACCTACCGGGACGAGGCGGCTCGTGCCCTGCGGAGCGGAGAGGCCGAACAGGCCCTGCGGTTTCTTCGACTCTACCAATCGATCGCCGGCCGCCGGGCGCCGGCCTTGAGAGCGCAAGGCGACGAAACGGTAACCGTCTCGCAGCTTATTGCCGAGGTCGAGGCGAGGGGGCCCGGCGTATCCGCGGAGACGGTGGAAGAGGCGATAATGGAGCAGGAAACTCCGCAGACCGCCGAGGACAACGCTCGCCGGGCCCAGGAGTTTCTCCTCGCCGGGAACTACGTAAACGCCCACTACTACGCTCGCCGGGCCCTCGAGCTTCGACCCGGGTGGCAGAAGCCCCTCGAGATTATGACCACGGCTCGGCAGAACCTGGATCAGCCCGGCGAGGAAGTCGTCGAGGCGAATCAGAAGGAGCTCTTCGAGGAAAAGCGCCAGGGTCTCGCGGCCTGGCAAGAGGCCGACGTCGAGGAGGGCTACCGAGCGCTCAACCGGGGAAAGGTTGTCGACGCCTTCAGGATCTTCCGGAGTCTCGCGCAGCGGTTTCCCGAGGATCCGGACGTAGCGTTCTTCTACGAGGAGGCCCGCCGGGCTCTCCAGAACCAGGCCCTTACCGCCGCGGAAATGACCACAAATAGAGACCTTCCTTCCTCGGACAACATCCTCTTTGCCGGTCGATGGGACGGGAACCAGGGTCTGCTGCGCATCGGAGCATTGGTTCCCGGTGCTACCGCTTCCTACGCCTACGACGTAGAGCTTATGCGCTTCGACGAGGGCGGGCGGGTCCTCGACCACTTCCGCGCCGACGCCGGTAAACTAATCGACGGGACTCTCTATTTTCGGCTGATCGACGAGGGCTCCGAGGAGCTCCGCGTATCGACGACAGCCGAATGGCTCGTCGGAGAGCCCCCGGCCGGGGAACCGCTCTTGACCCTCGGCTACGCGGTTGACGACCTGATGCTCTTTTCGGCTGCCGCCGACGGTGCACCTACGAGGGGTATGGCCGGACAGATACGGATGCTCGACCAGGGCCCCGCCGCCGGCTACCTCTCGAACCCCATCGCCGCAGACCTGACACTCTCCCTCGCTCGGCCCTTCGGGCTCATCGTGTTATCGGTCTGGGCCATCGGTTTCGGCTGGTCGCACCGTAGCAGATACCTCCGGCGCCCCTTCGTCCTTTTACTCCCGGGAATACTCCTGGCGCCCTTTATCGTGAAGGTGGTCTACGAGCTCTACATCGAAGCTCACCGGTCGATCATTCTTTTGGTCCTGCAATTCCTCGATCTCTCGACTACCCTGCTGGTCTTGGCGGTGGTGGAGCTTGCCTTACTCTTCGGCGCGATCTTCTACCTAGCCCGAGAGGTAAACCAGAGCGCTTCATGAGAGCCTGGGGCCGCATCGTCGGCGCTGCCCTCGGAATTCCGGCGGGAGTGCCGGGGATCGCCTTTGGCTTCTTGATAGGATTCCTGATCGACAAGGCCTTCGAGAATCGCGGCCGGAGCATACGGCTCGAACGGTTCCTTTCTCGGCCGGAAGATACCGATATCGACAAGCGTACCGGAGTCGTCTACCTTGCCGCGGGCCTCCTCGCCGAGTGCCGAGTGGGGGGCGGGTGGAGAGACGAGCATCGAGCGCTTCTTTCGGAGGCCGGGGGTCGCCTCGTCGCCGAGTCGGAGCTTTCGGATTTCTTGGCTACCGCCAGGGCCGCTTCCGGTTTTTCCTATGCCGCCGTACTCGCATGGTCCCGGCGAAACATGAGCTCCCGGGAAGCCGCGTCCCTTGCGATGTTCCTCCTGCTCCCATCGGAGCCCGAAGCAGGGGCCGGCGTAGGCCAGGTCGAAGGTGCCCGACGCTTCTGCGACGCCTACGGGCTGTCGGCCGAGGAGAAACGGACGGTCTGGGGAGAGGCGCGTCCCCTCCCTCGGGACGCCGCGGCCCTTCTTGGGGTCGGCGAAGCCGCCGATTCCCGGGAGCTCCAGGGCGCGTACCGCCTCCTGGCGTCTCAGTTCCATCCTGATTCCCTCGCTGTCCTCGAAGAGGCCCAGCGCCGGGAGGCAACCGAAGCTTTCGTTCGAATACGAGGAGCCTACGATACCCTCCGCCCCCTCGTCGGGGCCTGGTTTTCCGAAGCCTCCTAACCGAAGCTATCCCGGTCGATCTGGGCCCCGAGGGCCTGGAGCCGGGGGACGAGGTTTTCGTAGCCCCGTTCTATCTGGTAGACGTTATGGATTACGCTCTCGCCTTCGGCGCAGAGGGCGGCGATGACCATCGCCATCCCGGCCCGGACATCCGGGGAGGTAAGCTCCGAACCGGAGAGACGAGAGGGGCCGCTTACGACCGCGCGGTGGGGGTCGCAGAGGACCACCCGGGCACCCATTCCGATCAGCTTGTCGACGAAGAACATCCGGGATTCGAACATCTTCTCGTGGACGAGAATTGTCCCGTCGACCTGGGTGGCAACGACCAAGATGATGCTGATAAGGTCCGGCGGGAAACCCGGCCAGGGGGCATCGTCTATCTTGGGAACCGAGCCACCGAGATCCGGGACGACTTTGAGGCTCTGCCCCGGCGGGACCCGAATCGAGTTTCCGTCGCGCTCCCAGTAGATGCCGAGGCGCCCAAAAGCGAGGCGCATCATACGCATGTGATGGGCCGGGGCCTCCTCGATGACGATTTCGCCGTGGGTAACCGCCGCGAGGCCGATAAAGGATCCGACCTCCATGTAGTCGGCGCCGATCCGAAAACGGCACCCCGAAAGTTTCTTGACCCCCTCGATTCGGAGAATGTTCGAGCCGACGCCGTCGATCTTGGCGCCCATGGCCTTTAGCATGTTGCAGAGGTCCTGGATATGCGGTTCCGATGCGGCATTTTCGATGGTGGTCTTTCCCTCCGCAAGGGACGCGGCCATAATGGCGTTCTCCGTTGCGGTAACCGACGCCTCATCAAGAAAGATATCGACGCCCTTAAGCTTGTTCGCCGTAATCTCGAAGAGACCCTCGGTTTCGACTCGGGCCCCGAGGGCGGAGAGTGCCAGAAAATGTGTGTCGAGTCGGCGGCGACCGATGACATCTCCACCCGGCGGCGGTAGGGATACTCTGCCTGTTCGCGCGACCATCGGTCCGGCGAAAAGGATCGACGCCCGTATCTGCTTCGCCAGGTCCCCGGGGATGTCAAAAGCCGAAAGAGTGCAGGCCCGGATCCGATACTCGCCCTCGGCGTCGCCATCGGACACTTCACACCCGAGAGCGCGTGCGATATCGAGCATTACATGGACGTCCTCAATATTCGGCAGGTTCTCGAGAACGACCTCCTCTTCGGTAAGGAGGCAGGCGGCGATACAGGGAAGGGCGGCGTTCTTGTTTCCCGCGGCCCGGATGGTACCTCGAATGGGAAACCCGCCCTGGACTCGGTACTTGTGGACGCTCATCCGCGACCTTCCCGACAACTATTCTCTTGGAAATGGTACAAGCTCAAACTGATCTCCTGCAAAAGGGTTTCGCCGAAACCGAACGCCCATCAGAAAGGAAAAGATGGCACCCTCACAACAGACCACGTTGAAGGGAATGATGACCGGCTCCCGCTCCTGGAGGCTTCCGAAGGGATTCTCGAGAAACTGCGGCAGACGCACGTCTTCGACTCCGTTCTCGGCAACGCGCCTAAAGACAAAGGGCTCGATTCCGGGGCCAGCGTCCTCCGCCGGGGGGAAAAAACGATCCAACTCCGCGGGGGAACCGGCTGCCCCGTCGGCGATCGAGCTCCACCGGCCCGCAATAATTTCGAACCGAACCTCGTCGAGGAATCGTCGCAGGTTTCGGACGACGTTGATGGTACCCGCCGAGGAGTAACCGCTTTCGGTCAACTGGTACAAGGTCAGATAGGTCTCGTAGCCCCTGCCTTGTTCCAACCGCGACTGGATGGTTACCACCTCCCGGACGGCGTCACCGTCGATATCAAAGACCTCGAAGCCGGCGTTCGGATGCTTTGCCAGCCGAAGAAGCGACGGATTCCGGTCATTCTGAAAGACAACCCAGACTTCTTCGGTTCCCCGGGCGGTGTAGAACTCGGTGGAAACAGAAGCCGGAAGCATCCGTTCCGCATGGAGCGGAACGACGAAGAAGCTTCGGGCCGCGGGGTGATTGCCGAGAGCTACGGTGCGCAGGGGGGCGGAAACCCGGGGTGACCGAAAGTAGACTTCGAGAAGGAAGGGGTAGCTAGGGCTTTCGGGAGCCGGTGGGCGGGGAGGGCTAAAGAGGGGGCCTGAGGGGAACGGGCTCCCTTCGGGTGTCTGCACCGAAAGGGTCGCCACGTCCTCTCGGCGGTCGCCGTCGAGGTCGTAGGCTATCGCGACCGACCGATTGTCCGCCCGGAGGACCGTGGTTTCCGGCGGAGACGCCTCGAGGGCCGCAGCGAGAGCCGCCTCCGATTCGCGGATTTCTCGGGCTTCCGAGGCGGCCGCGTTTTCCACGGGACCTTCCAATCCATCTGCCCCGGATCCTCGTTCCGAGAGGTTGACACAGGAGGAAATCAGAAGGAGGAGGAGCGCACCCCCGACGAGGGTCGGTGGTCCTGATAATCGGGTCACGACGGCGCAATCATACCCGGCTTGGGTTGTTTCGTGTAGCATCCATCGTGTAAGCTCTGCCGGATCCTATGCGAGTACTAAAGTTCGGAGGGAGCTCCGTCGCGGATGCAGGTCGCATCCGCGGTGCCATGGACATCGTTATGCGCCGCCGCGAATCCTTTGGTGGGGTGGTACTCGTTCTCTCGGCGATGAAAGGCGTAACCGACGCCCTCCTCGCCGCGAGCTACGCCGCGGCCAAGGGGGACGATAGCTACCAGGAGCTATTCCAAGGGATTCTCCGGCGGACAAAGAGCGCCCGGAAGGAACTGGCTCCCGAGGATGAATCGCTCAAGGAGGACGTCGACGGGTTGCTCGAAGAGGTTTCGGACCTTCTTCGGGGTGTCCTTCTCGTCCGGGAGTGCTCCCCCCGGACTCGGGATCTGATCCTAAGCTTTGGCGAGCGACTGAACTGCCGGGTCTGCGCCGGATACCTCGCTCGTCTCGGCATCTCTGCCCGATACGTCGACTCCAGGCCGCTCATCCGAACCGACGCCGCTTTCGGCTCGGCTCGAGTGGACTTCGCGACCAGCTACGGTGCCCTTAGGGAGGCCCTCGGCGGCTTCGAAGGAGTGTCGGTGGTAACCGGGTTTATCGCCTCGACGGCCGAGGGAGTAACGACGACCCTCGGGCGAAATGGAAGCGACTACACGGCGTCCCTCGTCGGTGCCGCCCTCGGTGCCGAGGCGATCGAGATTTGGACCGATGTCGACGGCGTGTTGAGCGCCGACCCCAACGTGGTCTCCGACGCCTTCGTCGTTCCGGAACTGAGCTACAGCGAGGCCGTAGAGCTCTCCTATTTCGGTGCCCGGGTCATTCACCCCTCCACGATGCTCCCGGCAATTGAGAAAGAAATACCCCTCTGGATCAAGAACACGTTGAACGAAGAGGCCCCCGGGACCAGAATTACCAAGGCCGGCAGCCCGGAGAAGCGAACCATAACGGGAATAGCTTCGATCGAGGGAGTCGCCCTGATAAACGTGGAAGGCGGCGGGATGGTTGGGCTCCCGGGCATCGCCTCCCGGATTTTCCGAGCCCTCGCCGACGCCCAGGTAAACATCATCATGATCTCCCAAGCTTCCTCGGAGCACAGCATCTGTATCGTCTGCGACGAGACCAGCGCCCCCCGGGCTCTCGGCGGTCTCGAAACCGAGCTCTCCCGGGAGCTTTCCACCCGGACGATCGAGCAGTTCGAATTGATCGGCAATTTGGAGATAGTCGCGGTTATCGGAGACAACATGAGGGGGACACCAGGAATCTCCGGACGGCTCTTCAGCGCCCTTGGAGAGGCGGAGGTAAACGTTCTCGCCATCGCCCAGGGCTCCTCGGAGATGAACATATCCTTCGTGGTCCACGGACGGGACCGCACCCTGGCCCTGAATACGGTACACCAGGCCTTCTTCCCCCCGGAGAACCGCCGATGACCTTCTCCAGCACCAGAAGCCCGGAGAAGGTAACCAGGCTCCGGGAGGCCCTCTTTCGCGGTCTCGCGCCCGACGGGGGGCTCTATCGTCCCGTCGAAACGCCGGACCTCTCAAAGGTATTCGGCTCCCTGGATCCCGACGCGTCCTTTGTCGAAATTGCCGCCCGAATGGTCGCAGCCCTCTTAGAAGACGAGCTCGGGGCCGAGACCCCTCGGAAGCTCTGCGAAGAGGCCTTCCCCTTCGCCCCGGAGCTCTCGTGGATATCCGAGCGGCAGGCGATTCTCGAGCTCTACCACGGCCCCTCCTGCGCCTTCAAGGATTTCGGCGCCTCTTTCTTGGCAACCCTGATGCAGCACTACCTGGCGGAGGGCGACGAGCGGGCGCTTATTCTTACCGCGACCTCCGGGGACACCGGAAGCGCCGTCGCCCAGGCATTTCTCGGTCGGGAGAATATCGATGTCGTCATACTCTACCCCTCGGGACGGGTCAGCCCGCTCCAGGAGAAGCAGCTGACGACCCTCGGGAAGAACATACACGCCCTGGAGGTCGCCGGCTCCTTCGACGACTGCCAGCGGATGGCGAAGGAAGCCTTTATGGACTCCCAGCTTCGCCTCGAGCCGCGGTTGACCTCGGCGAACTCCATCAACTTGGGGCGTCTTCTCCCCCAGTCCTTCTACTACGTCGCCGGGCGGCTTCTCGCCCGGCAACCGCTGCCGTATTTCTGCGTTCCCAGCGGAAACTTCGGGAACCTGACCGCAGGGGTGCTCGCCTCGCTGTGGGGCCTTCCGGTGCGCCGCTTTATCGCCGCGACCAACGTCAACGACGTGGTGCCGGAGTACCTCGCCACCGGGAGCTACCACCCCCGGCCCTCGGAGCGCACCCTCTCGAATGCTATGGACGTGGGGAACCCAAGCAACTTCGAGCGTCTCGAGGCGATTTTCGCCCGGAGCCCCGAGGCGATGCGACAGCGGATTGTCGGTGAAGTGGTTACCGATTCTCAAACCCTCCGGGTTATCCGGCGCTACTACGAAGAACAGGGACGCTTTCTCGATCCCCACACCGCAACCGGGGTCCTCGCGGCGGAACGTCTGCTTTCCCGGGAGCCAGACGCGACGGTCATAACCCTCGGTACCGCCCACCCGGCGAAGTTTCTGGAAATCGTCGAGGAGGCGACGGGTGCTCGCCCCGAGATACCGGAGCGGCTCTCCCGTCTCTTGGCCCGGGAAAAGCTAACGACCCTCGTCGGCCCGGACTATTCTGAGCTGAAGAGCTTTCTGACGGAGCGGTTCTGACGTATCAACAACCCTGTTGATACATAAGCCTCAGATCCAGGCGTGCGAAGCGGGGAATCCGGACCGAGGTGCCCGACTGGCCCTTCCGCCATCGTACCGGAGGCGTTTCCAAGA